>JAFAZD010000401.1 GCA_019239955.1 Armatimonadota bacterium
CTGGTCGGCAGGCGCTCCTCGGCGACGTAGGCATTCAGCGCAGCCATCAATTCGGGTCGGACGGTGTAGAGGGAGTGGGGGGAGACGCCGACCCGCACCCGGTCGGAGGTCAGCCGGCGATGCGCCGCGATTTTCCCGCACAAATCGTCCAGGATGCCCGAAATAGGCTGGCGATGGTCAATGCCGAAGACCTCCTGGCAGATGACGGCGCGCAGGCCGGTCTCGGCGGCGACGGCCATCGTCACCCCAGCGTCCGTGTTGTCGCCGAGGGTGGTCGTGCCGGCGGCGACGGCCTCCAGCGCACCGAGGCGGGCGGACCAGAGCCAGTCGTCGGCGACAAGGGCGGCCTTGGAGGCGGTGAGGGCGCGGACCCAGGGGAAGAACGGCACGTCCTCCAGAAAGCCGCGCAGGGCCGTATACTCCAGGTGCGTGTGCGCATTGACCAGGCCGGGCAGCAGGACGGCCTCGCCGAAGTCACGGCCCCCCCCGCCCCCAATCCTGGAGCAACTGCACCCGACGGGGGAGCCGTAGGAGCGGGGACGGACGGCGGCGATGCGGCCGTCTTCGACGATGACCTCGCCGTTTTCGATGGGCGGGGCATCCATCGGCAGCACCCAGCGGGCGGCGTAGGTCTGTGCGCTCACGGCGCGAGCTCCGCCAGATACTGCCGCAGGGTGCGGGCGTACTGGGGGAAGGCGACTTCGGGATCGGCCAGCGCCGGTATCCAGCGCTTCTCCCATTCCAGGTTGACCCAGCGGCGGTAGCCGCCGCGCACGAGCAGGCCCAGCATCTCCTTGATGGGGATGTCGCCCTCCCCGAGCAGGCAGTACGTGCCGCCGGGGACGCTGTCTTTCACATGCGTCTGCTGAACATAAGGGCCAATGGCCTGCCAGGTCTGTTCGGGCGTCTCGCCGTGCCGGTAGGGGTGGTGCAGGTCCCAGAGCGCGCGGACGCGGGGATGCTCGACCCGTCGCATGACATCCCCGACCTGCGCGCCGGTGGAGAAGGCATCATGGGTCTCCAGGACGATGAGGACGTCGCCGCTCGCCAACGTGGTGAAATCGCTGAGAAGCCGCAGGGCCTCGACCACGCGCGCCGCCTGGCCGTCGCCGCCGAAGACGCGGACATGGGGGGCGCCCAGCTCGTCGGCGAGTTCAATCGTCCGCTGGGCGAGCTCCAGATTCTCCTGCCATGCGGCATCGTCTTCGTCGGCGAGGCGCACGGATGTGTCGATGCCGCAGCTCTCCAGGCCGGCGTCGGCGATGGCCCGCCGGGTGCGGGCGATGGCCTTGGGGGTGGCAAAGGCGGGGGATTGTGTCAGGTCGAGGTCGGGGCCGAGGCCGCGCCACTCAATGCCGTCATAGCCATACGCCTTGCAGCGGGAAAGAATCTGCTCCAGAGTCCAGTCCGGGCAGCCGAGAGTGCTAACTCCGAGTTTCATGCGCGATGTTTCGGCATATAGGGCGGCGTTTCCTGCCCGCCTCTTTTTTACGAATTTTTGGGCAGGAGTCGGCGGGGCGGGCGTGAAACGGGGACTGGCGGGCAACGTCCGCATCGTCCTCTGGAAAGACGGCAGGCGCGTTCCCTGGTCTATGGCCTGCTGGGCCTGGTCTACACGACGGTGACGCTGGTGGCGCGGTACGGCCATTGGAGGCACGACCGGGCCTGGGTGACGACGCCGCGCTCGACGCTGGCGGGCGCGGCGGCCAATCATCCGGCGGTCCTGGCGACGGCCTCCTGCGCCAGCCAGTCAAATAACCCCTGATGCCGCGCGTCCTCCCCCGCCAGTTCCTCTGGGTGGAACTGCACGGCGAGGACGGGCCGCCCGTCGGCGGCCTCCACCCCCTCGATCACCCCGTCCCGCGCCCGGCAGTTGACGCGCAGCCCCTCCCCCAAATCCTTTATCGCCTGATGGTGGTAGCTGTTGATGGCCGCCGCCCCCGTGCCCCAGAGGCGGGCCAGAAGCGTCTCCGGCTCCACCTCCACCGTCTGCCCGGCCATGGGGGCGACGCCGTGGGTGTAGTGCTGGAGTGCGCCGTTGACCTGGCTGGGAATGTCCTGGTACAGCGTCCCCCCCCAGAAGACGTTGAGGATTTGCAGGCCCCGGCAGACCCCCAGAATGGGCAGTTCGCGCACCGCCGCCCGGCGCAGCACCTCCAGCTCCATCCGGTCGCGGACGGGGTCCTGATACCGGCTCGCCGGGTGCGACTCCTCCCCGTAGGCCAGGGCCAGGATGTCCCCGCCACCGGTCAACAGCACCCCGTCGGCGGTCCCCACGGCGGCGTCAATGGCCGCCGCGTCAAAGTAGCGCGGCAGGATCAGGGGCGCGGCCCCCGAACGCAGCACGGCGTCCACGTACTCCAGCGGGCAGCCGGAGAACACGTCCTGCATCTCCCCCCGCGCTGCGGCGCGATTCTGCCTGCCGGCGGTGATTATGATGACGGGCTTACGGGGCATCGGGTAGTCCTTCAGAATAAAGCCCGAATGGGCAGCGATGGAAGTCAGCGAATCAATTCGCCGCTGGGGGCGCTTCGCGCCGAGTCTCCGCCTGCGCGGAGACGCTTCTTCTGTCCGCGCAGGCGGACAATCGGCCGCAGGCCACTCAGCGGCGAATTGATTCGCTGTCCGTCTCCGTCCGTCATTCCGGTGAGCGCAGACGCGAAAGCCGGACGCCGTGCCGCTCGGTGATCTCGCGTGTGACCAGGCCCTGCTCGATCAGGCGCTCTATGACGGCGTCGGCGACGGGGGGCGGGTAGTGCATGGCCTCGCGCGACTGGTAGAAGTGCGTCCCCTCGCCGATCAGGGCCAAGTGCTCGGCTAGAATGGCGTCATCGTCCGGCAGGGGCGTGGGATCAAGCGCCGGGGCCGTCTCCAGCCACTCATCGAACACCGTCCAGTGGCGCATCAGCTTGGCGTAGGCGGACGTGAGGCAGGCGGGGTCAGGGTACCGCTCGGCGAGGCCGATCACGAAATCCGCCTGGCAGATCCGCTTTGTCCGCATCTTCTCCACCAGCGTCAGGTCGGAACGCCGCACGCCCAGGGCGGCCAGTTCCTCGCGGCACTCGTCCAGCATCTCGTCCAAGATGTCGGCGACGGGGCGTGCCCTGGCTTCCCACGTGAAGGTCGCTTGCAGGCCGTGGCGGGCGGCGAGCCAGCGATTGGTCAGGCTGTCCTGATAGGCGCGCGGCGCGGGCCGGTCTTCCGGCACATGGGTTCCGAGGTGGTGGACAAAGGCCGCCACGAACGTCGCCAATTCCGCCAGGAAGCGGCGGGAGGAGGCGCAGTCGGTGATGCGGATCTCCAGGGTGGGCGCGCCAGCCAATTTGGGGCAGGTGTCGGTGCCCCAGATAGGCTGCGCCAGGGCGGGGTCGCGCAGCGGGTTGGGCCGGGTGCAGCCGTGCGCCTCGTGCTGGACGCGGTAGCTCTTGAACTCGCTGCGGCGGCCTGAGGCCAGCGGCGAGTTGGCGGCGAGGGCGGCGAAGGCCGGGGCGTACCGGAGCAAGGAGGTCTCCAGGCGGATGGCCGCGCTCTCGTCGTGAATGGTCCCGACGTGGATATGAGAGGAGTTGAACATCTCGTCGGTCGGGTGCGCCCCCGCCGGGAACAGGTCGCAGTCAAATTCGCGGACGACCTGCGCCGCCCGGTCGGTCACGCGCCGGATGCGCTCCCAGATCTGGGCGAAGGAAGCGTTGATGCCCAGCGCGAATTCCAGCGTGTTCCAGTCGAGCTGGATCGGGTGGTCGGACTCGCGGCTCAGAAGGCCGGCGAAGGCCGACAGTTTTTGCATGTCCAGGGCCCGGTCCAGGCGGTCCAGCACCATCACCTCCCAGTCGGTGCTGAAGGTGCGCGGGTGAAACAGGTTCATGGGGTCCTCCGGGCGGGCAGGCCGGGCGCGGCGGCATCGAACGGTTCGCCCAGCGCGCCGTCCGGGAAGTCGGCGACGGCGTAGGCGACGGTGCCGACGCCCGGCAGGGGGGCACGCTGGATGGCCGCCTCCTGGGCTGTCGCGCCCAGGGTGAACGTTGCCGAACCATCGCCGTCGGGGAGGCGGCCCACGAGGGCGCAGCGGACGCCGCCATCCGGCAAGGGGGCGCGGCAGGCGACCCAGGCGCCGCCGGGGCCGGCCCCGGCCAGTTCCCCGACGGTCAGCGCCAGGACGAAGCCGAGGGCCTCGCCGGGCCGGACGGGCCGGTGCCGCCAGAACGGCTCCAGAGTCAGCGTCTGAGCCCCGCTCCAGGTGGCGAGGTGCGGGGGCGAGTGCGGGTCGAAGAGGTACAGGGCGTACTCCCGGCGTCCGGGGTGCTCGACCATGCCCCAGCCGCCCGCCATGCGCCAGTGGGCGTAGCGGTGGAACTCGTCCATGTCCACGGGACGGACGACCATCAGGCGGTCGCCGTCGGCGCAGAGCAGGCGGCTGCCGGTCACGCCGCCCCGCTCGGACATCCAGGCAGCGCGGAAGCCGAGGCCGAGGGGCTGCATCGCGTCTATCGGCTCTTTGGGCTTCTTGTCCTTGTCATCCTCCTTGGCCTTGCCCACGGAGAAGTCGCGCTGGATGAGCAGCAGCGGCAGGTCGTCATAGAGGCAGTGGGCGACCGTGGTACGGAGGTTCTGGCCCTCGTCCACCGTCGCCTCCAGGCTCAGGCGCGTCATCCCGCCCTCGCGCCGCGCGCCCGCGCTGGCGGCGACCACGTCGCGCAGGCTCTCGTCGTCCCAGCCCCGGCTCAGGCGGTCGGCGTGTCCGGCATGGTGCAGCGGCAGCTGGATCAGATCGGCAGGCCGCCGGAAGTGGTCCGTGCCCCGCCCCCGCTCGCGCAGCGCCCGAATGCCGCCGCCCTGCGCGCCCGTGACGTCAATGCCATACCAGGCGTTTTCCAGATGATACAGCGCCCCGTCGGCCCCCGTCGTCCGGTAGTGGCAGGGCGTATCCTCCGGCACGACGGCACAGGTGGCTGTGAACTTGTCGCAGGCGATCTCCAGGCTGACCGGCAGAAAGGGGGGCGCGTCAAAGAGGAAGGCCGTCTCCACCGAGGCCGTCCACTCCGCGCCGTCTTTGGTGAAGTCGCCGGTCTGCGGGCGGCCGTTGGTGCGGACCGTATACTCCGGCGGCTTCTCGTCCTTCCACCAGCGCAGGCGCAGGCTCAGGGCTGCGGGCAGCGCGCCGTAGGAGACGGGGGGCGTCACCACGAGCGGCGCGAGCCAGCGGGCGGACTCGTCCGCCGTCAGCACCAGGCTGTCGCCGGGGCGACCCACCTCGCGGGCGTCGGCGACGGCGCGCTCCACTGCGAGTGTCTGATCGGCGAGCCATTCCGGCACGGCGGCTCGCTGCGGCAGCACACAGGCCGGCTTAAAGGCGACCTGCAGCCGCGTCAGCGCCGGACGCGACGGGTCCGCCTCCAGCGGCGTGATCTTGGAAATTTTCCCTAACAGGCCCTGCATCGCGCCTTCCTCCTCAGTGTGCCGCACCCACGTTGCCGAGCGGCCACGGCCTGAAGGCCGTGGCCGCCTCTGTGAACGGCGTGACGATTTCTTCCGTATCGTCTGGGGGATGTCTGCTGCTCAATCTTGTGCGAACTTTCTTGCCAGATGGTCAGGCAAGTATGCTTGACGGGCCATGTGTCGTTTGACGGTGCTCGCTCCGGCCTGACGCTTATTCGCACAGCGCGGGCGAAATTCCTGCACGACAGGCGAACCTTTTGCCGGGCACCGTCGCCTTTCTTCATGGAGGGTCATTGGACTTGATGGATGCCGGCGATGAGATTCTGCTTCTCCGCTGTGTGCGGGGGGACGAAACGGCCTTCGTCCAACTCGTCCGCCGCTACCGGCAGCCGCTCATCCGCTACGTCCGGTGGCGGATCGGCGACCCCGATGACGCCGAGGATGTCTTTCAGGAGACCCTGATCGCCGCCTGGGTCGGTCTGAGCCAGGTCCGGGACTCAGGCCGCATCCGGCCCTGGCTGATGCACGTGGCCCGGAACCGGTGCCGGGATTACTTTCGGGTCCGCGGACGCCAGGACGTGCCGCTGGACGAACAGGCCCTTCAGGACGCCGCCACGCGATCCGGCCTGCATCAGCACCGCCAGGGGCAGGTCTTCGCGGATGTCCTGGATGCCCTGGATGCCCTGGAGACCGCGCCCCCGGCGGCGCGCGAGGCGGCGCGGCGGTTCTATTTGGAGGGTCTGACCGTCGCGGAGATCGCCGCCGAGACCCACAGCCCGCCGGGGACGGTCAAGCGCCGTCTGTTCCAGGCGCGCAGCGCCGCCCGCGCCTCCCTGGGCATTCCCGTTCAGCCAAGGAGTTCACACATGGAGACTACCGAGACTCAGACAGAGGCCGTGAAAGCGCCCGCATTCCCTGCAGATCGGCCAGCCATTGACATCACGGAGCTTGCGGAGCCGCCGTTCGCGGTGGACTGTCAAGAACTGCGCTGCTGGTCCATCATCCCCCGCGTCGGCGCGCAGGCGGCCTGGGCGGACTACCACCCGCGCGACTGGACGCTGCGGGAGGTGAACGAACTGCGGGCGCTGCGCCCGGCGACGGTCCACAAGGTCGCGGGCGTGGAGATGGAGGTGCGGACGTGGAAGCCGGAGTCAGGATGGCAGCCGGTCGGGACCCTCTACGGGCGGCTGACCGACGAGAAGGCCGAGTACCTGGCCGTGCATCTGCCGCATGAGCAGCTCACGCAGGTTCAGACATTCCTGGACGACACGTTTGACTGGGACTGGGGCACAATGCCCCGCGCGCTGGCGGACCGGGGGCAGTTCGCGCGCCAGGCCGATGGCTCGCTGACCGTGCGGGACCGCGCCGACGCCGCCCGAGGCGCGGGCTGCGGCCACTTCGCCGTCACCATCGGCGGCAAGTGTTTCCCATGCCTGCGCGTCCTCCAGATCGACGTCACGGTGGAGTCCGACGCCATGACGGCCAGTTACCTGACGCGCGAGGGCCGCACCGTGCTGGTGCGCCACTACTGCCGCCCCGATTTCCCGAAGGTCGCTGAGTCTGAGGTGATCCTGGATGAGACGGAGCGGCTTGTCATTGACGGCATCCCCTTCGTCCACTGGTACGACACGGTGACGAACCTGGCCCTCTGACGCTCCGCCTCGTTTTGCCGAACCCTGAATCAGATCACCGACCAGATCAACCAGGATTCGGTACTCGGATCCCGTTAATCTCCCCATTCGCTGTGGCAATCAGGATCATCCCGTTCGCTCGCCCGGCCGCTGAAGTGAGGGACTTGCTTATTCGCCGGGGCGGAAGGGAAGCGCACCCCGCACGGGAGGGAGTCTTCTAACCCCGTGCGAATTCGGGTATACTAGGAACAAGGATACAAACACATGGTCGTTACTATTCTGCTGCTCCTGTTCGGCGTCCCCGCCATCGTCGGGCTGACGATGCTGGCCGTGCGGCGCGTCCGTGCCCTCACCGCGCGTATCGCCGAGGTGCAGGAGGAGATGGCGCGCAACCCGCAGGCGCCCTGGGCCGCCGTCGCCGCCTTGATGCAGGAGCGGGAGGCGGGGGACGCGCCGCAGACGCCGCCGCGCGTCTGGCCGCCCGCGCCGAGAGTGCCCCGACCTGGCAAGGACGAATGACCCATGGCTAAGGGACCGACCGAACGGCAGCAGGAAGTCTTCAACTTCATCGTCGGCTACATCGAGGACAAGGGCTACCCGCCGACCATCCGCGAGATGCAGGAGGGCCTGGGCATCGGCTCGCTGCGCGGCGTCACGATCCACCTGGACGCCCTGCAGAAGAAGGGCTTCATCGAGCGCTTCTCCGGCAAGGGCGGCCCGCCCCGGCAGGCGCGCGGCATCCGCATCCTGGCCCGGCTGAACCCGCGCAGCGGGGACGAGGAGAAGGGTGTGCTGCGCCTGCCCCTGCTGGGCACCATCGCCGCCGGCGTTCCCCTGCTCGCCACGCAGAACATCGAGGACTTCGTCCCCGTCCCCTTGCAGCTCCTGCACGGCGCCCGCACCGGGTTTCTGCTGCGCGTCCGGGGCGAGAGCATGACGGGCGCACACATCCTGCCGGGCGACCTGGTCATCATCCAGCCGCAGGAGACCGCCGAGAACGGCGACATCGTGGCCGCCCGCATCGGCGAGGAGGCCACCGTGAAGCGCTTCTGGCGTCACGGCAACCGCATTGAGCTCCAGCCCCAGAACCCCAACTACGCCCCCATCCCCCTCCGAAAGACCGACAACGCCGCCCTCATCGGCAAGGTCATCGGCCTGTTGCGTGGGTACTGATTTCCGCCGCTTTTCGCGTATGCTATACTGAGAATGGAGGCAGGAGCAATGGACAACCCGGCTTTGATGCAACCCGAGACCCGGACGGATGCCGAGTATGAAGCCGCCGTTGACAGCCTGCTGGCGGATATGCGGCACATGCAGGAAGTCGGCGATCCCGATGCGGAACGACGTGACGGCGCTCTCCTGCAACAAGAACTGGCAGCCATGCGGCAGGAGCTACGGGAGCTCACCCAGACAATTCAGCAGATACAGGCCGAGATGCGGCACGACCGCGACATGGCAGCCCGCGACCGCGAGAACCTGATCCTCCGCCTGGAAAACTCCCAGCTGCGCTCCGAACGGCAGTTACCGCCGGGCAAACTGCAAGACGAACTGCCGCCGGACTGAGGCGAAGATTCGTAATCAGATCAACTCAGCGCAGGCAATAACGGCCTAATTCCGACAAGTACAAACATGCCACTACTCTCACTCTGGGCTTCTAATCCCCAGGCAATCCTACAACTCAATATCGAACAAGTCGTTGCCAATGCCGGCGATGGCAAGTTAAAGGACGAAAGTACATGCTCGCATGAATTACGGACGTTTCTCACCCAAGTGCCAGGTGAACGGCTTTCCGAATATGCAGAGCATTGTCTGTCAAACTCTTTTCCCAAGAGTGGCATTGTTCTGCAGGACATTGTGAATGAGCTTGGTCGCCGTCTTGATTACCAGGTAGAGAACGGCCGCTACCAAGGCGTTGTAGGAAGTATCGGTTTTGATGGCATCTGGTCCAGCCCGGAAAGCAATGATATTGTCGTTGAGGTGAAGACGACAGATGCATACAGAATAGCCCTTGATACAGTTGCCACATACCGGAGCAAACTTCAGGCCGCCGGCAAGTTGAAAGGACACGCCTCCATTCTGATTGTTGTTGGGCGCGAGGATACGGGTGAACTTGAGGCGCAGGTACGCGGATCACGCCATGCGTGGGACATGCGGTTGATAAGCATTGACGCGCTCATCACGCTGGTGAAACTCAAAGAGAGTACGGAAGCGGGCGTCACAGGATCCAAACTTCGTAGCGTTCTGATACCGATGGAGTTTACTCGTCTCGACGCTCTTGTTGACGTAATGTTTACTACTGCGAAAGACGTCGAGACTACCGCAGGGACCGAAAAGCCCTTACCACCCGGAAGCGACGGTACCGTAGAAAGTAAGACCACGGGTTGGCAATTCACTGATCAGGAGTTGCTGCGTGGGAAGCATGACGAAATACTCATGGCATTGGGCCGTCGTGACGACAAGAAGCTAATCAAGCGGAGCATGGCGCTATACTGGGATGCTACACATGCATACCGCGTAGCCTGTACTATATCAAAACGCTACACCAAAAAGGGTGCTCCTCCATATTGGTATGCTTATCACCCTACCTGGAATGTTTTTCTTGGAGACGGTGAAGTAGGCAAATTAGTTCTGGGATGTATGGATCTGAGGGTTGCGTTTGCCCTTCCTCTGGCCACTGTCAAAAGGCATCTAGGCGACTTCAACACCACCGGCAAAGAAGATGGAAGTATATACTGGCACCTAAATATACTCGAACCAGAGCCGGGCATTTACACCTTACACCTGCCTAAGAGTGCAAGCCAGTTGCCGCTCAATGAGTTTATACTCCCTCTTCTGTAATGGCGAATAGGCACTACTGCGTGAGATAAATTCCAGAAGCCTGTACGGAGTATTCAGATGGCCCTGCCGCAGCGATACATTGAACATCCCGAGAAAGAACTGTTCACCGAAGACGAGTACTTCGAGTTCTCGCGGACGGCGGAGGAGCGGTGGGAGTTCACGCCGGTCGGGCCGCCGGGGCCGGATGGGAGCCGCCTGGGACGTATCCGAATGATGGCCGGGGGGACGGACGACCACGCCGCCATCATCGGCAACGTCGCCCGCGCCCTCGGCAACGCGCTTGTTCCCCGAGGCTGCCGGACATATGTTTCTGACATGCGGGTTCACACGGGCAGCGGCAAGGATACGTTCCCGGATGTGGCCGTGGTCTGCGGGCCGCGTCAGTATCATCGGGGGCGGAACGACACCCTGATCAACCCCGTGTTGATTGCGGAAGTCTTGTCTGAGTCCACCGCCGGTTACGATGTGGGCGACAAGTTCGCCCACTACCAGACCATCCCGACGCTGGCGGACTACCTGCTGGTGGCGCAGGACGCGCCTCGGGCGATCCTGCACTCGCGCGCCGGAGACCACTGGGAGACGCGCCTGGTCTCCGGCCTGGGCAGCGCCGTTCACCTGCCGTCGGTGGACGTGACGCTGGCGCTGGCGGACGTTTACGCACTGATTGAGTTCGACGAGCAAGAGCAACGCGAGGAGATATGACGATGGCACCACGACCACGGCGAGTCAATCCCGTGGGGGAGCCGCGTCCATTGGGCCGCATTCGGGCCATGAGCGGCGGGACTCCGGACCACAGCGCGCAGGGCGCCGTTGCAGACGCAATAGATGGCGGCAACCTATTCTGGCTTGCCGGGCCTGGGTTCGTGGTAGGCGGCACTTCCACTTTCCCGAAGGCTCGGCCATGCATACCGGACAAACATTGAGAGACCCTCACACGGCAGCAACTTGAGCTTAGAATACATGGGAGCTACCTATGCTGACCTGACGCCGGAGGCGCTGGGGCAGCTCGGCTTTGAGGACCCGGCGCAGGCGTGCCGCATCTTGCGGAACATGGCCGGGCACAATGTCCCCGACGCCGCCTTTGAGGCGCTGCTCGGCGTACTGATGCCCGCGCTGGCCCAGTGCGCCGACCCGGACCGGGCGGTCGCTAATCTAGGGCGCTGGGCGGATGCCGCGGGCAACCGTGTCTCGGCGTATGGCCTGCTGGCCGGCCACCCCGCCGCCGCGCGGATGCTCGTGACCGTCTTCGCCGCCTCCCAGTTCTTCGCCGACCTGCTCATCCAGACGCCGGAGTACCTGGAAGTCCTGCTCAACCCCACCATCCGCGACCGGGGGCGTGACCTCGCCGCCTTCCAGGCCGATCTGTCGCGCCGCGTCGCCATCGCGGCCACGCCCAATGCGAAGAGGGACGCCCTGCGCCGGTTCAAGCCGCCGGAAATCCTGCGGATCGGCGTCCGCGACATTCTTGGCTTCGCCCCGATGCCGGAGACGGCCCGCGAGATCAGCGACTTCGCCGACGCCTGCGTGCAGATGGCCCTGCAGATCTGCGCGGAGGAGCAGAAGGCGGGGGATTTGCCCCTCGCGGTCATCGCCATGGGCAAGCTGGGCGGGCGGGAGCTGAACTACGCCTCCGACATTGACTTGATCTTCGTCCACGGCGACGGGGCCGACGCCCGCGCGGCGATCCGACTGGGGGAGGCGGTTCGGGACACGCTCGCCAAGGCCACCGGCGCGGGCTTCGTGTTCCGCGTGGACCTGCGTCTGCGCCCGGAGGGGCGCTTCGGCCCGATCTCGCGCTCCCTGGAGTCGTGCCGGGCCTATTACGAGTCCTGGGCCGAACCCTGGGAGCGGCAGGCGCTGCTCAAGGCGCGCTTCGTGGCCGGGGACGCCGCGTTGGGAGAGGCATTTGTCACGCTGGCCGAGGAGTTCGTCTACCGCCGCCGGGTGGACGAGGCATTCGTGCAGAGCATCCAGGGCAACAAGCGCCGTCTGGAGCAGAAGATCGCGCGGGCGGGCGAGGCGGAGGTCAACGTCAAGGAGGGCGGCGGCGGCATCCGGGACATCGAGTTTACGGTCCAGCTGCTGCAGCTGATCGCCGGGGGCCGGCATCCCGACCTGCGAACCGGCAGCACCTTGGAGGCGCTGCCGCGCCTCGCCGAGCACGGCCTGCTGACAGAGGCCGAGCGCGACCTGTTTGCGGACGATTACCAGTTCCTGCGCACGGTCGAGCACCGCCTGCAAATTCTGGACGAGCTGCCCGTGCGCTGCCTCCCGACCGACCCCAGTGCCCTGCAGAAGTTCGGCCGACGGCTGGGCTACCCGGACGGCCCGACGTTTCGGCGGGACTACGACCGCCGCGCCGCCCGCGTCCACGTCCTGTTCGAGCGCCTGTTTTACGGCGAGGCGACGGCGGAAGAGGCGTCCCAGCGGGAGCTATCCACGTGGGCGCTGACGCCGGACGACCCTGCCGCCCAAGGGGGCCTGCGCGCGGCCCTGGCGGCGCGCGGCTTCGCCCGACCGGACGCGGCGCTGGACATCCTGCGCCGGAGCGTCCTCGGCTCCGAGTACGGCGGCATCACCCCGGAGGCCCGCGCCGCGTTCGCCGCCCTGGTCCCGGCGCTGGCGGACGCCTGCGCGGAGGCCGACGATCCCGATGCCGCCCTGCGCGGCCTGTCCGCCCTCGCCGACGCCGTCCCCTCGCGCGCCGCGCTGTTCCGCACCCTGGAGGATGGCGGCCCCCTGCTGGGCCGCCTCGCCCGCCTCGCCGCCGACAGCCCCTTCCTCTGGCAGATGCTGCTCCAGCATATGGAATATCTGGACCTGCTGGCCGACGATGACGCGATGGACGTGCCTCTGCTCCCCCATGATTGGGGGCCGGGGGGCGACTCCGTACACGCGCTGGCCGCCGCCGCGCGGCGCGCCCGCCTGCGGACCGGGGCGCGCGACATCTGGGGGCTGGCCGACACGCCGCAGGTCATGGAGGAAGTCACGCGGGCGGCCGAGCTGGCCCTGGAGGGCGCCCTGCGCCTCGCCACGCGCGAGACCGGCTTCGGCGGGCGCTTCGCCGTGATCGGCCTCGGCAAGTTGGGCGGCGGCGAGCTGGGCTATGCCTCCGATCTGGACGTGGTGTACGTCGCCGAGGCCGGGGAACTGACCGGCGCGGCCCACCTGGCCGAACGCCTGCAGCGGGTTTTGGGGGAGGAATTGCCCCGCCATGGCTTCCGCTATGATGTGGACGCCCGCCTGCGCCCCGAAGGCCGCAAGGGCGCGCTTGTTCTGGACCTGGCCTCCTACCGCCGCTATTATGAGACCTCGGCCGCCACCTGGGAGCGGCACGCCTTGCTCAAGGCGCGGCCCGTCGCCGGCGACGCCGTCCTGGGCAGCGACTTCGCCCAGCTCGCCGGAGAGATGGTCTACGGCCGCCCCTGGGCGGACGCCGAGACGCAGGAGGTACGGACGATGAAGCGGCGGATCGAGACCGAGCGGCTGAAGACCCCGCGCGACCTGAAACTGGCCCCCGGCGGCCTGACTGACATCGAGTGGACCACGCAGCTGCTGCAGCTGCAGCACGGGGGACGACGTCGACGCCTGCGCGTCCCCGGCACGCTGACCGCCCTGCGCGCCCTGCGCGACGACGCCCTGATCACTCAGGCCGAGTGGGAGACGCTGTCTGAGACTTACGTGTGCCTGATCCGCCTGCGCAACCACCTGTACCTGCACAGCGGCGTCCCGACCGACGCCCCGCCCGTGCTGCCCGACGAGCTATCCGCCCGGATGTCCGCCGTCCGCGCCGTCATCCTGCCCCGGTTCTATGGGCAGTTGGGAGCTGAATAAACCCGCAAAAATGCCAACGAATGTTCGGGAACAAAACAGGCATGGAAAGCGTTCTAATCATTAGGTGAGCCGCCCGTCCACAATGGCGTAGGTGGGCGGCAACCCTTTTGAAGCGGTTCCGGCGGGCCAGCGATGCCCGCCGCGCGGCCCGCGCCGTAGCGAGATGCAAAGACGCATTTCGGGCGCAGGCACCAGCCGCTCTGAGCCGCCCCCGTCGACGGGGCGGCCGCCGCCGAGACCTTCGCCGCCGCGCGCACGTGACGCGGCCCGCGAGGGTCTTTCGCGTTTCCGGCTTGACAGGCCCGCCGCGCAGGGGCTATAATATCGTCGCCCCGGCTGCACCCCTCATGCCGAAGTGGCGGAACGGTAGACGCGGAGGTCTCAAAAACCTTTGAGGGCGACCTCGTGGGGGTTCGAGTCCCCCCTTCGGCATAGCAAAGGCTGGCGGCCTCTCCTTCCTGGAGGAGGCCGCCGGCCCTTTTGTTGACAAAGGGCGCCCGAGGTCAGGCAAAAGTTGAATGACTCTGCAGTCCGTCCGCCCCAGAGAGGTCTTCGCAGTGCGAACGCCGAATGAGCCTGGGAACAACTGACAGCTCACCCGGAGGCAGAACGTGAGAATGAGAGTCATCGCTGCGCTCGGAGTATTGCTCGCACTGGCGGGCGCGACCGGCGCGTCGGCCGCACCGACGCCACAGACGGCACGGGCCGCGCTGCCCCCGCCGGACGATTTTCTGGGCGTCGCCACGATCCGGCTGTGGGAGGGGGATGCGCCCGGAGCCTTGGGCCAGGGGCCGGCCGACATCCCGACGTTGACGGTCTTCCGCCCGCAGCCCGGCGCGGGGAACGGCACGGCGGTCATCATCGCCCCCGGCGGCGCGTACCTGGGTCTGGCCGCGAACCTCGAAGGGCGGCAGGTCGCCGACTGGTTCACCGCGCGGGGCGTGACGGCGTTCGTGCTCAAGTACCGGCTGGGGCGCAACTACCTCTATCCGATCCCGCTCACGGACGCGCACCGCGCCATCCGGCTGGTGCGCGCACGGGCTCAAGAGTTCGGCATCGCCCCCGATCGGGTCGGGATGATGGGGTTCTCCGCGGGCGGGCACCTGACCGCCTCCGCCGGCACGATGTTCGACGCGGGCCGTGCGGATTCGAGCGACCCCGTCGAGCGCGTCAGCAGCCGCCCCGACTTCCTGATCCTGGCCTACCCGTGGCTGAACGCGATGAAGCCCGGCCAGGAGGGCATCCTGACCTACTACTCGGCCCTGAACATCGCGCCGGCACAGCGTAAGGCCTTCGAGCGGTATTCGCCCGATGAGCACGTCACGGCGCAGACGCCGCCGGCGTTCCTGTATCACACGACGGATGACGAGACCGTCCCGGTCGAGGCGAGCGTCGCGTTCTATCGCGCCCTGCGGGCGGCCGGGGTGCCCGCCGAGATGCACCTCTTCGCCCACGGCCGGCACGGCAGCGGCCTGGGGCTGGGCTACCCGGCCCTCGACCTATGGCCGGTGCTGTTGGAGGCGTGGCTGCGGGGGCGCGGGCTGCTCACGCCTGCTCCGGCGGCCCTCCGAAGGCCGGCCCAGTGACCCGGCCGCGTGATGAGCCGGGATCGGCCCGATTCGCCCCGGATCAACTGTTGGTGCGGACGTCGCGCAGGTACTTGACGTGGCCGTCGAAGAACAGGCGGTTGCGCCCGCCGAAATGCACGGCAAGGCCCCGCAGATTGACGGGCACGGATGGGACATTCGGGAAATAGGGGTCCACCGCCTCCTCCAGCTCCGCCGTGCTCTGCGGGCGCGGCGGGTCAATCGTGGTGTCCAAAACATTGGGCGTGTTGTAGGCGGCGACATCGGAGACGCACTGCTCGTCGGTCTTGCCCCAGCAGTTCTCGGCGAACACCCCGCCGTCGCCGGGCGTGGTGTTGAAGTACCGGTTGAAGCGCCACATCCAGTAGCGCGCCGTCACCGCCCCGCCGGCCTGGGCGACGCGGTTGATGTCGCCCATCGCCGACCCCTGGACGCTGGGGCAGGACCAGACGCCGCCGCTGTGGATGTAGGGATCAAGCACAATGGCCGCCCAGCCGGCGCGCGGGTCGTTGCCGGGGAATCCGGTCCAGGGCTGGTAGCCCAGCGCCACCTTCAGATCCCGCCGGTCGGGCAACAGCTCGTCGTTGTCCTGCTCGTATTGCAGCATCGCCAGGCCGATCTGGCGCAGGTTGCTCTGGCAGGCGGCCTGCCGCGCCTTCTCGCGCGCCCTGGCGAAGACGGGGAACAGGATGGCCGCCAGGACGGAGATGATGGCGATCACCACCAGCAGCTCGATCAGCGTAAATGCCTGGGTGAAGGCGCGGCGACTCATCGGCGGGGCCTTCCTCCCGCCTGTCGGTGGCGGGCAGGCGGCTTCAGCAGCCCGTAGACCACCAGTTGTTTGGAAAAGGTCGCCACGTAGACTTTGCCGTTCACTACGGTCGGCGGACAGAACTTGGCGAACATCCCCAGGTCATCCCGCGCCGCGTTCTGGCGGCTGTTCCAGAGTTCTTTGGACACGTCCGAGGCGTCAAAGGCTTGCAGCGTCCCCGGCACGGTGTTCCAGTTGGCGTTGGCGTCCGCCGGGTGGGTCGCCCAGACGATGGCCGTGCCCGCCTTGCCGCCGTCGGCGGAGATGGACAGGAAGCCGCCCGGCATCCCGTCCGGGGCGCGGGTCGTCCCCTGCGCCGCGGGCGTCGTCTGGAACGAGCCGTCCACCAGCTTGAACGCCTTGAGGTTGTCGTACTCGCCCCAGAGATAAATAAACGTGTCGCCCGCCGCGTCCGTCCAGGTGATGGGTGAGCCGTGAATGTGCCGGTTGGCCGCGAGAAAGCTTTGGACGATCTGCGTGTCGCCGTCGGCGTGGAAGTGGCCCAGGCTGCTCCGATGGAACACGTACGCCGTGCCGGTCTTGCTGCCGCAGACGAGCAGATCGGTGTTCGGGATCAGGACCGCGCCGCAGGACCCCAGGTCGTTGTCCGCCGCGTTCAGCGCGTCGTAGTTGTACGGCAGGAACCAGTCGGCCAGGGACAGCCGCTTGCCCGACGTGTCCAGGCGGATGACGCACTCGCCGACGTCCGGGCCACCCCGGTGCGCGTCCGCCGTGCCGTTGCCGGTCACGGCGTAGAGGCTGCCCTGCGCGTCCGCCGACAGCCCCTGCCCCGCCTGCCAGATCGCTCCTTCGCCGCCGGATGGCGTCGTGTTGTAGACCGCCACCCGTTTAAGCGTCGCGGCGCTGTAGCCCAGCACCCAGCCGTGATACGGGTCCCGGTCGCCGTGCGAGCCTAACGCGATGTAGATGACCCCGCCCGCCAGCAGCAGGCCGGGCCGCTGCAGCTGCTGCCTGGCGTTAAAGGAGATGACGCCGTTCACGTTGTCGTCGCCGGCGCCGGGGACGGCGGCCTGGATGACGACCGGCCCGCCCAGCATCTCCGCGCCGCTCTGCAGGTCGAGCGCGTGCAGGCGCTGCACGTAATTGCCGTTCTCCTTGGATTTTGCGACCACGTACAGCGCCCGGTTGTCGAGGTTGATGACAGGGGTTCCGGTGATGCCGACCTCCTCGTTCATGTCCGTCTGCGGCGGCGTGTAGAAATCGGTGTACGGGCAGGGCGGTCCGAGGTTGACGTGCCAGAGGGGGGCGGGCTGCATCGGGTCGTCGGCGTCGAAGGCGTACACGCTGTTGTGCTCGGTCGCCACGTAGACGACGTTGTGGACGCCCCGGCCCGGCACCTCCACATGCGGCACGTACAGCGGCTGGGCGTAGACCTGCCCGTCCACCTTGCGCGAGAACAGCTTGCCGAAGGAGCGCGCGTTGACGTTGCGGGTGTTGAGCACGCTCTCCTTGAGGTTGGCCCCGGTGCGCGCGTTGTCGTTGTGCTGTGTCCACACACCCGTCTGCGCCGAGGCAGCCCCGGCGAGCAGTGTTCCGAGCAGACAGGGGACAAGGTGTCGTGGCGGTCTTTTCCCGACAGCATTGGGGGCGAAAAACACGGAGGGCATTCTCTTTCTTGCGGGATACGGAAAATCATGGCACAAACGCCGCCGCTACGCCGCCGTCGCGCCGCCGCAGGAGGACCCCGCCCCCGCCGTGCAGCCGAAACAGTGACGGCCCGTGACGATCTCGCGCCGCGCCAGCGCGTGGCCGTCAAAGTCTTTGATGTGCGGCGGCGCGCCCGCCTTCACCGGTAAGTCCAGCATCTGGTTGAAGTCGCAGTCGTACAGGGTTCCGTCCCAGCCGACGCTGACCAGCGACCGGCACATCACGCCCGCCGCCGCCGCCGGGTTGAACGCCTGCACCAGCCTGTCCATGTACTTCTCGGTGTTGCCGGTGCGCTCGAGAAAATGCAGGAATCGGGCGATGGGCATGTTGGTGATGACAAAGAGATTGTTGAAGACGATGCCGTGCCGCTTGTGCAGTTCGCGCTTGTATTCGGCCTCGATCTCGGCCTGCGCGGGCGGCAGGAACGCCCCCGTCGGGTTGTAGACCAGATTCAGCGCTGGCCCGCCCGCCAGCCCGTAGCCGAGCGCATTCAGCCGCCGCAGCCCCGCGATGCTTTTGTCGAACACCCCGGCCCCGCGCTGCGCGTCCGTCCTCTGGGCCAGGTAGTAGGGCAGCGACGCCACCACCTCCACATCATGCGCGCGAAGAAATTCCGCCGTGTCCTCCTGCCCCGCCTCGAACAGCACGGTCAGGTTGCAGCGGTCCATGACATGCCGCCCCAGCCGCCTCGCCTCCGTGACCAGATGCCGAAAGTTTGGGTTCAGTTCGGGCGCGCCCCCGGTGATGTCCACCGTTCCGATCTCCGGGTGCCTTTCCAGAGCGGCGATGACGAGTTCGGCCGTCTCGCGCGTCATCATCTCCGTGCGCGTCGGTCCCGCCTCGACGTGGCAGTGCTTGCAGGCCTGGTTGCACCGCTTGCCGACGTTGACTTGCAGCGTGTCCACCGCAGCGGCCCGCGGTGGCCCCAGACCTATTGACTCCAACTTTTCCGCAAACGTGACGCCGTGTGCCATACTGGTTAGGAAACGGCATTTCCCCGGCAAATGTTCCGAGCCGATGGGGCAGGCGGCCGTTGTTCTCGCAAGGCCACTCGACTTTTACCGACGCAGGAGCACCTCATTGAAGCGTTTTTTGAAGCGCTTTTTGGCAGCGGCCTTTTGTCTGATCGCGATGGCAGGCGCGGGGGCCGGTGGCGCCCGGGCGGCCGATCTGGTCTGGTTCTGCCCGAATGATTCCAGGCTGATCAGCTCCTCCAGTTATGACTCCCAGTGGCCCCGCGCCCGGAGCCGTGTCCGGGTCTACAAGTTTTACTACCAGGTCATCCGTGACTCCCCCGTCGCCGAACTGCGAGCCAAATTTCAGTGGCTGAAGGCCCACCACATCGCCCTCGCCGTGGAGTGGCCGGCCATGACCTGGACGGAGAACGGGGCCGGCGACAACGTGGAAGGGTTCAATCCCGCCGGGACCTCCCAGGCGCTGGCGCAGAAGATCCAGAGCGCGGGCGGCACGTTGGGCTACGTCGCGATGGACGAGCCGCTCTACTACGGGCACTATGACTCCGGTCCGCACTGCGCCCACTGGCCCTTGGCAACCATCGTCGCCAACGTCGTCGCCAACATGCGGCAGGTCTGGGCGATCTTCCCCCACTGCGAAGTGGGCGACATTGAGCCGGTAGACGCCATGCCCACGGGGGACGCCCTGGCAATGACGTCGCAGTGGGCGGACGCCTTCCGGGGGGCGTCGGGCCGTCCTCTGGCCTTCCTGCACGATGACATCCTTTGGGGAGCCGGGTGGCGACAGTCCATTCCCAAGCTGGCCGCGATGCTGGCCGTCAAGAAAGTCGCCTTCGGCGTGATCTTCAACGCGACCGGCGACCCCAGCCCCGACGCCCGCTGGATGGAAAGCGCGGAAATCAACGTCCAGAGCTACAACGCCGCCAAGGTTCCCAAGCCCCGCCAGATCGTCTTTCAAACCTGGTACCCGCTCCCGTCGGCGGTGCTGCCGGAGACCGCGCCGTCCGCGTTCAGCTCTTTGATCCTGTACTACTACGGCCCCTACGCAAAACAGCCCCCGCCCGTACCCTTCCTTCGTCTGTACAGCGCGACCCTCAACCGCCATCTATATACCACGGACGCCCGCCGAATCACGGGCTTGAAGTCACACGGCTGGATTCTGGAGCCACCGGCGGGGAATGTCTACCTGCACCCCGGCGGCGCCGCCGGCCTGATCCCGCTTTATCAGCTTTCCGGGGGGCCTACGGACCACCTCTTCACGACGAGCCTCCGAGAGAAGGCGAACCTCTTCGCTTCCGGCCACCGCAACGAGGGAGTCGCGGGTTACGTGTTCGCCGCCGGGAACCCAGCGGGCCGGCCGTTGTACCATGCCGGTTCGCCCCAGTTCCAAGACTTTTACACGTGCAACCCGGACGAATATGCCGGCCTTGCGGCGCCGATGTGGCAGCGCGAGGGCATCACCTGCGCCATGCCGTAAGCCTCGCTCCCGCACAACGTCCATGGGCAAGCCCGATCAATCGCTTGTCCCAGAATCTTTGGGACAATTATTGACACCTGTGAAAACCGGGCAGTATCCGTACTGGCTGGGTATCTGAATGGGGCCTCGAAAGGAGAACTATCCGATGAGTGCTGTGGCTAAAACGCATCTGTCGCTGAACGTTGCCGACGTAGATCGCGCCGTCGCCTTCTATGAGGCGTTCTTTGGCATTCCCGCCCACAAGCGGCGGCCTGGCTACGCCAACTTCGACCTGAGCGACCCGCCGCTGAAGCTGGCGCTGAACCAGACCGCCCCGGCCGAGCGTGGCAACGCGCTGGATCATCTGGGCGTTCAGGTCGGCTCCGTCGAGGAAGTACAGGCGGCACGGGGGAGGCTGACCGCCTCCGGCCTGGTCTCGTTTGACGAGGGCGACACCGTCTGCTGCTACGCCCGCCAGGATAAGGTCTGGGTGCAGGACCCCGACGGCAACAAGTGGGAGGTCTACGTCCTGCTCGATGAGATGGATGACGAGGATGAGGCATTCGGCGCTCACGGTATGGCTGCATCGGATGCCACGGCCTGCTGTGCGGCGTCCGCGCGGATGGAGGCGGGAGGCACGGCCTGTTGCGCCCAGCCTGCCGACGGCTCCGCCTGCTGCGGCTGAAAGGTGGCAGTGTGGCAGTAAGGGACGGGATGACGCGCCGCTACGCTGCCGAGTTTGTCGGCACCTTCGGCATCGTGTTCGCGCCGGTGGCCCTGGCCACCAGGGGCCAACTTTCGGGCGGCGAGGCGGGCCTGATGGCGGCGGCCTGGGTGAGTGGCCTGGCGGTGCTGGTGATGATCTACGCACTCGGCCACATCTCCGCCGCCCACTTCAACCCCGCCGCGACGCTCGGCTTCGCCGTCGGGGGCCGTTTCCCCTCGCCCATCATGCCGAGATGACGGAACTGCTCATCAGCCGGAACTTGGACCGGGCGTGACGCCGGGCTTGCCCCTCAGAACTTCATGCCGAGCTTGGCGGAGGCAGTGACGGGATCGGTGGCGGGGGAGGCACTCCCGGCGGGGCCGACCGGCTGGTTGACCGCGCCGCTCAGGGAGAGGCTGAAAGCTTCGCCCAGGTTGCGGGTGAGGCTGAGGGAGTAGGCGGTGGCGCCGGCGGGCGCGAGGCCGGTCGTCGTGAGGTTCTGCTTGTAGTCGCCGGTGAGCTGCGTGTTGGCCGAGAAGCGCAGGCCGACGCCGACGTGCAGGGCGGTGGCCGTCGCGGACGCGGCGTACCGGGAGGACCAGTCGTAGCCGCCGGTCAGGCTCAACGCACCGACTTTGGTTTCCAGGCTCAGGCCGTGCTGGGCGAGGCGCTGCGGGTTGCCGCCGGCGTCGTCGGGGTTCTGGGCGTATGTGCCGACCAGGTGCAGCGCGGCCTTGGGCGCGAGCGTAAACTGGGCGTTGCTGGTATCGTAGTCGCCGACGACCGTGCCGCCGGTCTGGGCGGGCGTGACCGTGCGCCACTGGTAGCCGCCGGACAGTAGCAGGAAGGCCCAGGGCTGCATCTTACCGTCCACGCCCACCGCCTGCGTGTTGGCGTCGGGATCGCGCCGCTGGGACACTCCGGTGTCGAACTGGAAGGTCGGGTGCGGGCTCAGCGAGAGGCGGACGGACTGGGCACTGCTGTCCTGCGTCCCCTGAGTGGACTGGTTCAGGCTGGCGGTGAGCGAGACGGCCTTGCCGGTGGCGAGGGCCGCCTTCAGATTCAACGCTTGTGAATCATCCTGCCTGCCCGGTGCGTCCTTCTGCGAGAACGAGGCATCCAGTTCCGTCTTGTCCACGGGCTTGATGACCGCGTTGGCAGCCAGCGTCTGGGTCGTCCCCTTGTCGCCGACCGTGCTTTGCCCGGCGCTGGCCGTCAGCGACAAATTCTTTCCGCCGAGGATGGCCTTCAGATTCACGTCCTGGGCGTCGCCCGCCTTGTCCGGCGCGTCCTTCTGGTTGAAAGAGGCGTCCATCTCGGCCCCGTCGCTAGGTTTAATCGTGGCGGCCAGGGTCTGCGTCTGCGTGGTTCCACCCTGGCCCACGGCTGCCTGCGAGTCGGTGGCGGTCAGGGCCAGCGTCTTACCGGAGGTGAGCGCGGCCTTGAGGTTCAGCACCTGCGAGGCGTCGGCCTTGCCGTCGGCGTTCTTCTGAGTCCAGTCCGCGTCCAGGGTAGCGCCTTTGGACGGCGCGAGGCTGGCGGCGGCGCTGAGGGTCTGGACGGGGCCTGAGCCGCCGTCGGTCTGGACGAGGCTGGTCTGCAGGCGCGCCTTGTCGCTGGGCGTCAGCGCCAGCGCGGCGTTGATCTGCGATGAGGCCGGCCCTCTGCCCGTAGCCGAGTCGGTCTGGAGGTAGCCGAACGTCGCCTTCACCTGGCGCGACGGGTCATATGCACCGTTCAGATTGATCTTCTGGAGGCCGGCCTGCCAGTTGTCGCCGCCCTGGCTGCCGACGCCCGTGCCGGCGCGGGAGAAGCCGAAGCCCAGCTGCAAGGGCTTGCCGAGATTGGTCTGGCCGCCGACGGCGACTCCAAGCCGAGCGAGGCCGTTCGGGGTGGCCTGCGAGTCCGCGCCGGTGAGGGCGGGGGCGAACAGCAGGTGGGTGGAGAGTTTGCTGTCGTTCGCCCCCTGCCAGCCACCATTGAGGCCCAAATTCAACGCGCCTGGCTTCTCGCCGTCCGCCGGGGCGTGGCTGTAGAGGCCGCTCACGGAGACGTTCTCGCCCAGGGCGAGGGCCAGGGGCAGGTTCAGACCCCCGCTCTGGGCCTGCGCCTGCTGGGTGTCGAACCCGTAGCGGATGACGGCCCCGGCCTGGGTGGGCAGCGGGTGCGTGAAGGTCAGCATGCCCGCATCAGGGTCGAGCGTGTAGTCCACGCCCCAGGTCAGCGGCACGTCGTTAATCGTCACCTTTTCCGTGCCGGGCAGGATGTGCTTCCAGGAAAGCGTAAATGGGCCGACCGTGCCGTTGCCGACAAAGAAGTCCTGCGTCTGGCGCGCCTCGGCCCGCGCCGGGCTTGGCGTGACCAGGGCGGCGACCAGCGCGAGGGCCGCCAGGCAAATTGTGCGTTTAGGGCGCATTTCTGTGGAATCAGACAGGAAGAAGCGGGAAAAGTTTCGCTAATTTTGAATGTTATAGCAAGTAGCCTTGTCTGGCGCAGGCAGCGTACTTGATAGCCGTCTCCGGTGTGGCGCGGTGATGGCCCCACTTGGCCTCCCTCTGTACGGGCACGGCGCGCCCTGCCCCTATTAACCGGCTACCGCTCCGCGCCGAATTCCAGTTCGTTGGCCCAGTGTTCGGCCCAGTCCACATGGAACGAGCCGTTGCGCTTGGCGACGGAGCGGCCATTGGACAGCTCCATGGTCGGCCCGCCCGCATTGTCGTTGACCCGGAAGGAGAACTTGACGGTCTGCCCCGCGTCCAGCCGCCGCTTGGCCTCCGGCATCTCCGCCCAGGGGATGGCGCACTCGTAGAGCAACGTGCCGCCGTCGCGCCGGATGACGAGCCTGCCGCCGGAAACGGGACCGTCCAGCGGCGACTTTGGCTGGCGCGGGTAGAAGTGCTTCAGCGGCATCCCCGGCGCGGCCAGCCGCCAGATCTCCGTGCCGCCGCCGTACTGCGGGGCCACTTGATTTAGCGCATACTCATAATCCATGTCCTCGGTGGTGACGAAGCCGGGCATGACACCGGGCACAGTCGGGGCGAACTTTTTGCGCTCCGGCGGCAGCACGTTGAAGGCGATCTGGACGTTGTCGTGGTCGGGGAAGTTGCCCGCAGGCAGCTCCGGGTTCCGGCGATAGGAGTAGCGCCGCACCCCGGCCGGCCAGTCCAGCGCCTGGGGCGTGTCCGTGTCCCCTTCCCGCACGGGGGCGATCTGTGGGTTCTTGAGGCGGACGGCGTAGGAGC
The DNA here is from genome assembly GCA_019239955.1 of Armatimonadota bacterium. GTDB lineage: Bacteria > Armatimonadota > Armatimonadia > Armatimonadales > Capsulimonadaceae > JAFAZD01. The sequence goes on from JAFAZD010000401.1 coordinate 24,183, forward strand.
GCGCCGGGTAGAAATCGGCGTCCTCGTCGCGCGTGGCGAAGCGGACGGTGCCGGGGTCGGCCGTGGCGTCGGCGACTTTGGCGGCGAAGTAGAAGAAGCGGCCATCGTAGGCGAGATACCCCGTCGCCAGTCCGGTCTTCACCGCCGCGTCATAATTGCGGAACGGCAGCCAGGCCTGCTCGGTCAGCGTCGGCGCGCCCGTCCCCTGGGCGATGATCGTCTGCGGCGGCACGCCCCGCCAGTCGTTCAGGCTCCCGTCCACCGTGATCGCCCGGCGGGCGATCCAGTTGACGTGCATCTGCTCCTGGTACTTCACGGTGCCGTCGGCCCCGGCGTCAAACGTGACCGCAAGCGGGTACGTGTTGCTGACAGCCGCCGCGCCGCCGGTGACGGGAATCCGCACGTCCCGCGCCTGGTTCGGGCCGAGGGTCAACGTCTGGGAGGCAGTGCCGAGCGTCAGGCCTCCCAGCACCGCCGTTAGCCTCCCGATGACGGGCCGGTTGAGCACGTTGGTCAGCGTCAGGCGTAGCGCCGGATGACGCTCCACCGGGGCCGTCAGGTCATGGGCGACGATCGCTACCGGCTCAATGCCTGTAATCCGCGCGCCCTGCACGGCCCTGACCAGCCGGGCGAACGCGCCGGGCCGGCCGTCGCCGCGCAGGAAGAAGCCGCGCCCGTCCAGCGGGACGATAATCCGGCCGTCCCGCGCGGGCACGGGGTTGCCGTAGAAATCGTACAGGCTGTAGTCGGCGGAGGCGGGCAGGGTCATCGTCGCCCCGCCTAGAGTTTCGGGCGTGTCCAGGGCTGTCTGCAGCGTCTGGCGGTCCGCCGCCGGGGCGTCGGCGGGCAGGGCCGCGAACTGCGCGCGCAGGGCGGCCTTGTGCCGGACCTCGGCGAAGCCGCGCGCCGTGCGGAAGGGCAGGTAGTCCGCCCCGAACTCCTCGCCCAGATCGCCGACCACGACGACCGTGCCGTCCTCGGCGTTGCCGTTTTGCCCCCCGAACAGCATCACCCAGGGCAGACCATTCTGGAACAGCAGCCGCTGGAACGGGCGCTCGCCGATGAAGTGCGTCGCCGCGCCGACCGAGGCCGCCGTGGACCACGCCAGGACCGGGTGAACCCAAGTCGTCTTGCCGCCCGGCAGCCGCCGCTCGTAATCCTGCGTGTCGGCGATGTTGCCGCCGAAGATGCCCATCGCCCGGTCATAACCGGCCGCCCGGTCCCCGGCCACGATGGCGGCCACGCGGTCATCCGTGTTGGCGACCCAGCTCTCCGTGTCCCAGATCTTCACCCGCCCGCGCGGGCCAGTGCGGTCGCGCCAGAGCTTGAAGTTGGCGTTGGAGGACAGGCCCTGGTAGTGGATCGAGAGGAAGTCAAACATCGGCAGGAAGGCGTTGGTGCCGTCGGGGAATAGCTTGTCCATCGCGTTGGAGGACGAGTCGCAGCCGCCGACCAGCACCTGCGCGCCATCCTCGCGCCGGGCCTGATCCACGCCCTGCCACATATGGGTGTAGATGTCCCGGTAGCGCAGCATGTCCGCGCCCCAGCCGGAGATGGAGAGGCCCTCCCAGGGTTCGTTCCAGAGCGAAAAGCCGGTGATCTGCCCCCTCGGCCAGCCATAGTCACGGGCAAACTGATAGCAGAACTTCTGAAAGTCGGCGTCGTAGGAGGGCAGCCAGGCGAGGTCAA
>JAFAZD010000007.1 GCA_019239955.1 Armatimonadota bacterium
CGAACCTGGGCCGCATCTACGCCGATAGCCCATAAGCGCGGGACGGGTCGCCCCGCACGGCATACGCTCCGTGGCGGCGTGATGTGGTACAATAGGCGGCAAAAGGCAAAACGTCCCAGTATGATGTACTCTTTCCCAACGCCGCTCGTGTCTCTGGCTCCCCCAGAATTGGGGGCGGGGGGGGCTGTATGTCCCTGACCCCGCAGCATCCCGACCCGCCCGCGTTCCTGGCCGCCCCGACTCCCACGGATCCGGGGGCGGGGGGGGCCACGCCCGACGAACTCGTCCTCGTGCTGGACTTCGGCGCGCAGTACACCCAGCTCATCGCCCGTCGCATCCGCGAGTGCCGCGTCTACTGCGAGATCCTGCCCTTCGACACGCCGCTGGACGTGATCCAGAAGCGCAACCCCGTCGGCCTCGTCTTCAGCGGCGGCCCCTCCTCCGTCTATGAGCCGGGCGCGCCGCAGATCGCCCCCGCCGTGTACCAGATGGGCCTGCCCATCCTGGGCATCTGCTACGGGATGCAGGCGATGGCCCACGACCTGGGCGGCAAGGTCAGCGCCGCGACGCTCAAGGAGTTCGGCAAGACGCAGCTGGACGTGCTCGACTCGACCGTGCTCTTCGAGGGCCTTAACCCCGACCTGATCTGCTGGATGAGCCACGGCGACACCGTGGAGGAGCCGCCGCCCGGCTTCCGCGTCTCCGCCGCCACCGAGAACTGCCCGGTCGCCGCCATGTACGACCCCGACCGGCGCTTCTACGCCGTCCAGTTCCACCCGGAGGTGGTGCATACGCCCTGGGGCACGGAGGTGATTCGCGGCTTTCTGGAGAAGGTCTGCGGCACGCACGGCCTCTGGACGATGGAGTCGTTCATCGAGCAGCAGGTCACCGCGATCCGCCGGCAAGTCGGCGACAGCCAGGTCGTCTGTGGCCTCTCCGGCGGCATCGACTCCTGCACCGTCGCCGCCCTGGTGCACAAGGCCGTCGGCGACCAGCTCACCTGCATTTTCGTCAACCACGGCCTCTTGCGCAAGGGTGAGGCGGAGGACGTGCAGAGACGGCTCGCCGCCGCCTTCCACATCAATCTGGTCTACGTGGACGCCGAGGAGCGCTTCCTGAAGCGCCTGGAAGGCGTCACGGACCCGGAGAGGAAGCGCAAGATCATCGGCGAGGAGTTCGTGCGCGTCTTCGAGGAAGAGTCCTGCAAGCTCCGGGACGCGACGTTTCTCGCCCAGGGTACGCTCTACCCGGACGTGATCGAGTCCGGCACCAAGAGCGCCGCCAAGATCAAGACGCACCATAACGTCGGCGGCCTGCCGGAGAACATGAATCTCAAGCTGGTCGAGCCGCTGCGCTTCCTGTTCAAAGACGAAGTGCGCGCCGTCGCCGAGGAGCTGGGCCTGCCCACGGATATGGTCTGGCGTCAGCCATTTCCCGGCCCCGGCCTCGCCATTCGCATTACCGGCGAGGTCACCAAGGAGCGCCTGGAACTGCTTCGCGCCTCCGACTGGATCGTGATTGACGAGATCAAGCGCTCCGGCCTCTATCGGAAAGTCTGGCAGTCCTTCGCCGTGCTGGTGCCCACCAAGAGCGTCGGCGTCATGGGCGACCAGCGCACCTACGCCTACCCCATCGTCTTGCGGGTCGTCACCAGCGAGGACGCCATGACCGCCGACTGGGCGCGCCTGCCCTACGAGGTGCTCGACCGCATCTCCAGCCGCATCGTCAACGAGGTCCCCGGCATCAACCGCGTGGTGTTAGACATCACCAGCAAGCCCCCCGCCACCATCGAGTGGGAGTAATCATGCCATAAGTGCTATGGAGGGTGCATGAAGGTCAAGGAGGTCATCAGGCGTTTGGAAGCAGAAGGGTGGGCGCTGAGCCGCCGCAAGGCCAGCCATCGGACCTTCAAGAAGGACGGCGTCGCGGATGTCGTCACCGTGTCTGGTGTTGACGGCAAGGACGTCTCACCCGGGCAGCTTCAGGACATCAAGCGAAAGGCGGGTTGGAAATAATGACAACTGTTACCGAACTTGAATCTCAAACTCAAGCCGCCGGCACTGAGTCAGTCAAAGACCCTTTCACGCGCCTCCTGGATTTGACGCTGGGGTGGGGGGAGTATGTTGAGGGGGACGAGGCGGAGCA
>JAFAZD010000132.1 GCA_019239955.1 Armatimonadota bacterium
GCCCGAGGAGTACCCGGTGGAGGACGCCGTGCCCTGCCCGGCGAAGGCGGGGGACGCGCTGTTCTTCTCCTACCTGACCATCCACGGCTCCGGCCTCAACGCGAGCCAGGAGGCGCGCACGACGCTGCTGATCCAGATGCGCGACCCGGAAGACCCGCCGGCGATCCGCACCCACGAGTCGCGGGGCCAGGGGATGATGCTGCGCGGCATTGACCCGACCTGCGGCTGGGGCGCGAACTCGGCCTTCGATCAGAAGCCCGAACCCACCGCACCGATGGGCGCGATGGGGGGCGGCATGGGCCGGATGTAGATGCCGCGCGACTGGCCGCCCCAACTCCCGCCCGCGTTCTATCAGGGTCTGGACGAGCTGAACGCGGGCGATTATTACCGATGCCATGAGACGTTGGAGTCGCTCTGGATACCGGAGCGGCGTTCCGTGCGCGAGCTGTACCAGAGCGTGATCCAGATCGCTGTCGGCTGTTATCACCTCACAGCGCGGGCGAACTGGATCGGGGCGACGCGCAAGCTGCACGAGGGGGCGCGCCGCCTCGACCGGGCAGGTCCGGGTGCCGGCGCTTACGGCGTGGACTGGGCCGGGCTGGTCGCGCAGGCGGACCGTCTGCGCGACCACCTGCGCGCCCTGGGGCCGGAGCGGGTGGGGGACTTTGACCGGGCGCTGCTGCCGCTTGTGCGCTTCGACAGACCTACCCGTGCCGCTCGTTCCTCGCGGCTGTCCCCTCCCTGTTAGGGGAGGGACAGGCCGCTTGCGGTCAGGGTGAGGTCTCCCGCCGGGACACGTCGTAGGCCCAGAAGTCCTGTGCCAGATACGTGTTCGGGAACAGTGCCTGGGCCTCGGCGAGCAGCTCCGGCAGGCGGGAGCCGGTGACGCTTTCGTAGCGCGGGCTGATGTGGGTCAGGATGAGCGCGCGGGCATTGGCATCGCGGGCGGCCTGCGCCGCCATCGCGGCGGTAGAATGCAGGGCGCGATCTGCGAGGGGCTTGTCCTCGTGCAGATAGGTCGCCTCGTGGACCAGCACGTCGGCGTCCCGCGCCAGCGCCACAGTGTTGGGGGTGACATACGTGTCGCCGCAGACGACGGCTCGGCGGCCCGGACGGGTCGGCCCGGTCAGCGCCCGCCCATCCACCGCCCGCCCGTCTGGCAGGGTGATGGTCGCGCCGTTTTTGAGCCGTCCGAACAGCGGGCCGGGCGGGACTCCCAGGGCCTTCGCCCGCTCCGGATCGAACCGCCCCGGCCTCTCCTTCTCCTGGACGGCGTACCCGTAGCACTCGATGCCGTGCGCCAGCGGCGCGCAGGTGACGGCGTACTCGTCGTCCTCGTACACCTTCCCCGGCTTGACGGTCTCGACTGTAAACGGGTAGCGGAGGCGCATCCGGCTGACGGACAGCGCGCAGCGCATGAATTCGTCCAGCCCGGCGGGGCCATAGAGGGTGACGGGCGAGTCGCTGCCCTCCTGCAGCGAACGGCTGGCGAGCAGGCCGAGCAGGCCGAAGAAGTGGTCGCCGTGCAGGTGCGTGATGAAGACGCGCTCGAGTTGGCTCAGGCGCAGGGGCGAGCGCAGAATCTGGTGCTGCGTCCCCTCGCCGCAGTCGAACAGCCAGAGGGCGCGGCGCTGATCGAATTGCAGCGCGAGGCCCGTCACATTGCGCGTCCGGCTCGGCGTCGCCGCCCCGGTCCCCAGGAAGGTCAGTCTCATAGGGCTTGTTATACCCGGCGTGTTGACTTTGCTCAGCCGCCGGGTGTATCATCGTGTTGAGGAGGCTGCACGCCATGACAGTCTTAGACGCGGACAGCCCGTACTCCGGGCACTCGAACACCCAGAGGTCTTCTTGCCGGGCCGACAGGCAGCGCACCGGACGGCTCAGCAGATAGTTCCGGTCGCCCCACAGGAACGAGCAGGTTTCGAACGGCTTGACGGGCTGTCCGCGCTCTCCGCCGACCGTGCCGAAGCATCGCAATCACTGCATTATGGCTAACACAAGTGACCCGATATTGCCTCCTCCACCCCCCAGTTTCGAAGCCGATGATTTTCCGCACGTCCTGGAATCGCTCGGGCCTCAGATCGGCTCCTACGACTGGATGTGGGCGCTGCTGCGGCTGTCCACCCGTCGCCGAGGGGGCTTCCCGGAACGCCTGTATGCCCGGCTCCGCCGCCTCGGCAACCCACGACGTCCCTATTTCCGGGGCCGGACCGCCGACGGAACGGCATTTCTGGGCGATTACCGGGACTTCCCTTCCGCCGCCTACATGGTCATGCCGCGCTGGAACGACGCGATCATCCAGTTCATGCGGGGTCAGTATGACGTGATTCAGGGAAATTATCTTGACCTGGGGGCCAATTTCGGAGTCGTCGCGGCGACCATGGCGCGTCACCTCGCGGGTCGTGCCGAGGTGGTTGCCGTCGAGCCTATTCCGGAGACGGCCCGGCGCGCCGCCGCGACGTTTGCCCTCAACCGATTGACAAACGTTCGGCTCGTGCAGGCCGCCATCGGCGACCAGGATTCGGAGATCACCTTCAACGCGTCGCCCGGTAATTCGGCCATCGCAAGCGTTCATCGGCACCAGTTTCAACAGTTAGGCACCTGGCAGCAGACGCGCGTCCCCTGCCGCACACTGGATACCCTCTGCTCCGGCATGGCCGGCCGCATCGGGCTGATTAAGATCGATGTGGAGGGTCACGAGCTGCAGGTCATCCGTGGGGCCTCGGCCCTTCTGGCGCGTGACCGTCCCTCGGTCCTCTTCGAGTTCACGCCGGCACTCTCGACGGAGTATGGCTACCAGGCCGCCGATGTGGTGGAACAAATCGGCGCGGCAGGAACTTACCGGTGCGTGGTGCTGCATGATAGCGGGGAGATGTCGGCCTTTCCTCCGCCGCAAGGGTGGCAGGATCAGGTCAATGTTTACTGCGTGAGCGAATGACCATGGCTGGCGCTCAGACGTGCTGGGACACGACCTGGATCACGGCATCCCCGAACTTTTCCAGTTTCGCCGCGCCGACGCCGGAGATGGCGCGCAGGGCGTCCAGGTCCTGCGGCTTCTCGCGGGCGATGGCCGTCAAAGTTTTGTCGCTGAAGATGCAGTAGGGAGGCAGGGCGGCGGCGCTGGCCTCCAGGCGACGCCAGTGGCGCAGGGCGTCGTAAAGGTCGGTGTCAGGCTCGTCATCGGCATTGCGTGAGAGTGCGGAGGCGGCGTGAACACGGGCGATGGGGCGCGGGGCACCGGGGACGGTGATTGAAAGAGGAAGTCGCTCCTGCCAGGCGACCCGACCAGCCCGGGTGACGGCGCAGGTGAAATACTCGTCCTCGTCGCCCTGGCGCAGCAGGCCGTCCTCGATCAATTTGTCCAGGAAGATGTTGACGGCGTCGCGGGACGCGCCGCGCAGGACGCCGTGGAGCGGATGGCGCTGGGACGCGAACCGCTCGGTCTCTTTGGAGGCGGAGCCGCGCAGCAGCTTGCCCAGGCGGGCGCGGCCCAGCGACGGGCGCAGGGCGTCCAGGCCTTGGAGCAGGGCGTACAGGTCGCCCGCCGGGATATTGGCCGGCATCGGGACGGGGCCGGCGACGGGCAGGATCGCCCGGCGCTCGGAGGCCGTGGGGACGGGGCGTTCGCAGTTGTCGCAGCAGAAACCCGCCTCAGGTAAAGCCTCCCGGTCGCCGAAGTAGTCCAGGATGGTGCGGCGGCGGCAGGCAGCGGTCTTGCAGTAGTCCGTCATCTCGTCCAGACGCCGATACCGCTCGCGGCGCTGGCGCTGCAAGTCCTCGGTGATGCGGCGCAGGGCGTCGGGCGGGAAGCGGCGCTGGAGCAGGCGCAGGTGCAGCTCGTCGGCGGTCTCGCCCACGCGCTGGAGGATGTCGGCGCGTTCCATCTCGGCGAGGGCCAGCCGCGTTTTCACATCGCTCCAGCCCAGGGCGCGCATCGCCCAGCCTTTCGGCAGGCGCAGGGCGTCTGCGGCCCCCCCGCCCCCAATGCTGGGGGAGTCGGAGAGGACGCGGTGCAGGGTCTGGATGTCGGGGAGCGTCAGGGCGTCGTTGTCTATGAACCACTCGCGGGTCTTGCGGTCGGTGAAGTGGTAGAGGATGACGCAGCGGCTCTTGCGGCCGTCGCGCCCCGCGCGGCCCGCCTCCTGATAATAACTCTCCAAGCTATCGGGGCAGGCGCAGTGGACGACGAAGCGGACATCGGCTTTGTCAATGCCCATGCCGAAGGCGTTGGTGCAGACCAGTACCTGCCGCTCGCCCGTGAGCCAGTCGCGCTGCATCTCATGGCGCAGGTCGGGTTCCAGGCCCGCGTGGTAGGCGCCTGCCTTTTTGCCGAGCGGGGCCAGCGTGTCGCAGACCAGCTCGGCCACTTCATCGCACTGCTTGCGGGTGGCGACGTAGATCAGCCCGCTGCCGCCGAGCGCGATCAGTTTGGGCAGGGCGCGGGCGAGCCTGTCCAACCGCTCCCCCTCGCTTTTGCAGCGGTGGACGGAGAGGTGCAGGTTGGGCCGGTTGAAGCCGCCGACCAGGACAAGCGGGTCGTCCATCCCCAGGTTCGTGACGATGCTCTGCTGGACGCGGCGGGTGGCGGTCGCGGTGACGGCGGTGAGCGGGGGCCGACTCAGCGACGCGACAACGTCTTTGAGGGCCAGATAGTCGGGCCGGAAGTCATGGCCCCACTCACTGATGCAGTGCGCCTCGTCCACGACCAGGCGCGCGACGGGGACGGCCTGCAGAGCGCTCAGGAAGGCGGGCGAGCGGAAGCGTTC
>JAFAZD010000243.1 GCA_019239955.1 Armatimonadota bacterium
CCGGTGGAATTCCTGCTCAAACGCTGTGCCGACCGTGGCGGGGAACGCCTCCCAGAGAGTCTGCCCGAGCAGGTCCTGCCGCGTCTGCCCCAGAAGCGGCTCCGACTGCTGGTTGAGATAGCGGAAGCGCCACTGCCCGTCCAGCGCGAAGAAGCCGTCCGTGATGCTTTCCAGGATGTCGGCGAGCTGCAGATCATTCTCCTGGAGCGTCTCGGCGATCCGCTGCTCCCGCGCGTAGGCCGTCTTCAGCCGCTCATGGGCGGCGGCCAGTTGCCCCCGCGCCTGCTCACGGTCGGTGATGTCACTGAGGACGCCGACATAATGGGTGAGCCGTCCCTGCGCGTCGCGCACGGGCGAGATCGCGACTTCGTTCCAGAACGTGCTGCCGTCCTTGCGGTAGTTCTTAAGGACGAGCCGGCACTCCCGCCCCTCGCGCATTGCCTGCCGCAGTTGATCCAAATCTCCCGGTGCGGTGTCCGGGCCTTGCAGGAAGCGGCAATTTTTGCCCAGCATCTCGCCCGCCGGATAGCCCGTTATCTTCTCCGCGGCCGGGTTGCAGTAGACGATGGGGCTGTCCGGCTGTGTGGCATCCGTGATGAGGACGCCGTGCTGGGCGGCATGGAGGACGCTCTCCAGCAGGGGCTGCGTCTTTGCAGGATCAGAACTGATGGACATGGTGTTGCCTTTCGCTTTCATCCGTGCAGGCGGTCAGGGTTGACTTTGCTCTCCCTCTAGTGTATCATTAGTGTATCATAATGTCACCGAGTTTTGCGCCCGTAGCTCAGCGGATAGAGCACCAGTCTTCGGAACTGGGTGTCGGGAGTTCAAGTCTCTCCGGGCGCGCTCGGAGAAAGGGGAGCCATTTGGCTCCCTTTTTTCATTTGGCGGCCTTTGCCGCGAAAAACGGCCCGAGCAGGTCCAGGTCGTGTGGCGGGTCGGAGCCGGGCGAGCCGGTCACGAGATCGAGGAGCAAGCCGCCGGCGACGCCATTGCCGAACTCTTGCCGGAACTCACGCACGATGCCGGGCAGCTCGTCCAGGCGGTGGCGGAAGTAGGAGTCCAGCGTCACGGCCAGAATGGTCGCGGGCGTGGCGTGCCGGCCCAGTTCGTTGCCCTCCGCCGCCAGGCTCTTGGCCTCGTCGAGCTGCTTTGGGTCGGTCCAGGGGTCAAACGTGAAGCCGATGCGCCGCTCCCGCATCAGTAGCGGCATCTGGGGGGTGGCCTCGCGCGCGGCGGCGTACAGGTCGGCCAGCAGCGCATGATCGGCGTCGGCTCGGTACTGGTTCCAGGGGACGGCCACGGCGACCTCGTCCTCGCCGAACAACGGCAGCGCGGTGTCCAGCGTCGCGGACACGTTGGCGTCCTGGCTACGGAGGTAGAGGGAGGTGTCGCCCCAGGCGCCCACGTCCACGGGGTCGGCTTCGCCTGCGCGCAGTCGGGCCAGGCGGTTCTCCAATGTGTAGCCGAGTTCGGGGGCCTCGTAGTCCCCGGTGTCGCCGCCTCCGAGGTAGCCTTTGGCCGCCGTGTCCTCAAAGGCCAGCCCGGCCAGCCCCGGCGTCCCCGCGAGCGCCCGGACCAGCGCCGGCAGCACGGCCCGAACACGGGCGTCGGTGGGGCTGACCCACCGCTGAACGCCGAGGCGAGACAGCACCATGTCGGGAGGCGTCTGCGGGTCCAGGCCACCCGAGGCGAGCCGGCGGCGGATGTTTCCCGGGACGGTCTCCCCCTGAAGCGTGATGTCCTCCGCGAAGCCGGGCGGCAGCGGGGGGCGGGCAGAGTCGGCGGACTCGGTGCGCCAGCAGAGCGTGTCCAGTACGGCGTAAACGGCCACGCCCTTCTTCCGGCCCTCGCCGATGGCCGCCGCCAGCACCCCGCCCGCGTCGGCGTTTGCGGGCGGCAGGGCCGTGTTGGGGAAATATGTGCGCCCGCCCGTGAACACGTCGCAGAAGAGGGCGTTGAAGCCCATGCTTACAAGGCGATCCACCACCTGCCGCGCCTGCTTAGCTGTGGCCGGGGCACACAGGACGGCGCGCGTCTTCTCGGTCAGGAGGATCGGCTGGGGCTTGACGGGGACGCCGGAGGGCGGCGCGGGTGACGGGTCCGCGCGGGGAACCCGGTACTCGTTGTTCAGCATCAGCGGCATCGGGCCGTAGCCGGGGACCACGACAGCGAGGCGCATGTTCAGTGTCACGTTCACCGGGGTATCGGGCCGCAGCGCCGCCTCCACTTTGGCGATGCTGGTTTCCTCCAAGGAGCGAAATGCGGGGTCGTCCATCTGTTTCTTCAACCCCATCTGTAGGGACGGCGGCAGGTCGCGCCAGGGGATGGGAATTCCAGACCGGGAGGTTGTCGCTGACAGATCCGAAACCTTATCTCGCAGTGCCGACGGCAGGGCGGCGGGATCATGGGGGGCGAAGGACAGAGACTTGGCCCAGCCAAGTTCGGCGAGGTGTGTCCCGATGCCCTTGGCCGCCTTGTCCAGCCGAGCGCCCCAGACGGAAACGATGTCCTTCAGAGTGGCGCGGCGGGTCGCCACCCCCTGCACGTCGTCGGTCAGGACGTAGATCGGGCCGACCTGCCGCCAGGCGCCGCAGACGCACAGGGTCAGCGCCTGCATGACTTCATCGGCGGGGTGGGGGTGGGACGTGTCGCCCAGGAGCAGCAGCGACAGTCCGGCGAAGTGGGGATCACAGTGCAGTTCCAGGCCCGTGACCTGCGCGAGCCGCGCCGTCAGGTCGCCGGCGGTCTTGAGGTTGTCCAGAGGAACGCCCGCGTCCAGCGCCCGCTGCGTCCAGCGCAGGTCGCCGTCCTTGAGGCTGTTCGGGAACTCCGCGCGGATGTAGGAGCGGAGCCTGCTTTCCTGATCACCCGGCGTCTGATCCAGGACATCCAGGGCGTAACGACCGCCGCCATTGATGCCGGGAATGCCGCCGGGATAGACGCTGATGAGGTAGCCGCCTTGGCCGGGCACGTCGAACACGTAGTCGGCGGTCAGGGTGGCACGGAGTCGGACGTTTTGCAGGTCATGCTCCGGCAACGTCACCGTCTGCGCCTCGCGGTCCTTCTGGGCCTGGGCCATCCGCGCCTGCCACTTCTGCCAGTCGGCGGGCGTCCAGCCCTTGATCCGGCTCTCGTCCAGGGCCGGCAAGGTGGCGGCGGCGGGTGTGATTCGGAAGGGATGGGGCAGGGCGGCGAGGAAGAGGGACTGCTGATCCGGCGTCATGTCCGCCATCCCCAGCCCATCCCCGCCCAGTTGGTGCAGTTGGGACTCGGTCAGCGTGCCCAGCAGGAACGACAACGGGTTCTGGCCCACCAGGTCGGCCAGCGGCACGTCCGTCAGGGACGGGTCGGTATTCAGCGTCACCATCGTCGGCGGGGCGAGCGCCATCACATGGCCGAACACCTGCTGGGAGCGGTCATAGGCCGATGAGATGGACTCCAGCGTACTCAGGTCGGGCGTGGCGGCAGGCCCGGCGTCTGCTGGCAGGACGGGCTGCGGCAACCGCACATCCTGCGGGGCGACCGTCAGGATCACTGCGCCGTCGGGGAGCCGTGACTGCGGCAGCGCCTTCAGCGCGTCCGCCAGCGTGACGGCCTTGGGCGGCGCGGGCGCATCGGCGCACCGACCCGTCGCCGCCCCCCAGGACAGAAGCCACAGGCACCAGAAACAGGCACATCGGACCATGGCGCTTCTCCTGGCGCGCAACGGACCTGGCCGTGAATGACCAGCGAGGCAAGCCTCGCGGCTTCACTCGTCTGTCGGGGGCGGGAACTCCAGCCAGAGGTTCCAGTCCTCCGGCCGGTGCCCTTGCTCCTCGACGTAGCGCCGCACGCTCTCGTAGCCGCCGAACTGGCCGACCGTGGCGGCGAAATAACTGCTGGTCCAGAACGCGCCGCCCCACAACTGCTTGCGCAGCGATGGCAGGGCCTTGAACAACTCGCGGGCGCTCAGGCTCTTGTAGATGCGCGCGATCTGGCCGGCCGCCACCTTCGGGTGGGCCGCGCACAGCAGATGCACGTGGTCGCTGTCCGCGCCCAGGGTCTCGATCTGGAACTCGTAGCGCTCCTGGATCTCGCGGCTGATGCGCGTCAGCTCGGCGACGACCTGCGGGTCGAGCAGGGCGCGGCGGTACTTGACGGTGAAGACGAGGTGGTAGTGCATGTCGTAGACGCAGTGCCAGCCGCGCACCAGGCGGGGGCGGGACGCAGTAGCCATGGCCCTGAGTGTACCCGCCTGCGCCGGCTTTGGCGGTGGGCGGTCCCTGGTCCGGGGCTGGATGGGAACACCCATCTCCCGCCCCGTCTCTCAGCCCCGAAGCGGGTCCTCCCGTAGCCGGCCCCGGCTCCGCTGGGGCAAGCCCCAGGGGTTCAAGACCTTCTGAACGGCCAGGCTAAACGGACGGGACCCCCTTCGGGGCTGGAGAGAGGCCGCATCTTAGCCCCGAAGGGGGTTCTGCCAGCATCGCCGGGTTTAGCCTGGGGGTTCAGCCCCAGGTTGCCTACGGGCGATCTGCGCCCACTCCTCCGGCGTGTTGACGTTGACCAGCGCCGCTGCGACCTTCGGCGAGGCGACAACGGGCCGGAACTCCCCGGCGGCAATCAAGGACTGCAAAGAGCGCCGCCCCGTCGCCATCTGCCGGTGGATCAGCGGCAGGACGGCGGGCGCGTACACCGAAAACAGCGGCTCCCACCCTTCCCCGTTCCGCACGGCCACGCCATGCGCCAGCGGATCCTGGGCCAGCAGCCAGCGCAGCGCCTCGGAATTCAGCAGCGGCAGATCACAGGCCAGCGCCAGCACGTCCGCGCCTGTCGACCGTTCCAGCGCCGTCGCCAGGCCGCCGAGCGGCCCTTGATCGGGAAAGGCGTCCGGCACGAACGCTGCATCGGGCAAAGGCCAATCGTCAGGACGCTCCCGGCCAACGACGATGACGGGACAGCCCGCCTCCCCAGCGCTGCGCGCCGTCCGGACCAGCAGCGTCTCGCCCCGCCAGACGATCCCGGCCTTGTCCCGGCCCATCCGCCGGCTCTGCCCGCCGGCGAGGATGGCAGCGACGATAGGCTGCCTCACAGCAGCATCACCGTGGCGAACTCGCCCGCCGCGATCTCCGGCAGGTCATGGGGCAGGAGCAGGAGCGCGTTCGCCAGAGTCATCGCGCGCATCTGGTGCGACCCCTGGCCGCCGACCGGGTGCGCGAACCAGGTGTCCTGCTCGCGCCAGGCGAAGGCGCGCTGGTAGGAGCGCCGCCCCATTGCGTGCGACGCGGCCTCCGTCAACTGCGCCTGAACCAGCGGGCGCGACAGCTCGCTCAATCCCCGCATCTTGAGCAGGGCGGGGCGCACGAACAGCTCGAACGTCACCAGGGAGGACACGGGGTTGCCCGGCAGGCCGAAAAATAGCGTCTCGCCCCACTCGCCGAATGCGAGCGGCTTGCCGGGGCGGATGGCGACCTGCCAGAAGTCCACCGTCCCCCGCTCCGCGAACACGGCCTTGACGTAGTCGAAATCGCCGACCGAGACGCCGCCGCTCGTCAG
>JAFAZD010000286.1 GCA_019239955.1 Armatimonadota bacterium
CATGTCGCACTCATAATCCTCCCGCATGTAGAACGGCCAGCGTGCGGACACGTTTTCGACGAGGCCGTTCACGGCACCCAGGAGGCGTACCGCCCGCTCGGCCAGTCCCGCCTCGGTAGCCAGCCGCGCCACGCCCGCCATCGTGAAGGCCGCCCCGCCCCTGCCTCCTCCCGCTCGCCAGATCGCCAATGCCTGCCGGTAGAGGTCCGACGCCTCTTCCCTACGCCCTTCTCTCAGGGCCAGGTTGCCCATGTCCGTCAGCGAGAAGGCAATGTCGCCCTCCTTCGGCAGGCCTCGCCGTATCGCCAAACTCTCCTCGAAGGCGACGCGCGCAGCCCGCAGGTCCCCGTCCGCAATGGCCGCATTCCCCAGATTCGCCAGGACGAGGCTGATTTGCGGCTCATCGCCCAGGTCCCGCCATATGCCCAGGCACTCCGTTAAAGGCTGGCGCGCGTCTGCGGGGAAGCCCAGGCGTTCCGCTGCGTGGCCCAGGGACAGTAGGACAGCCTCCACCCGTCCCCTGTGGCCGATCCCTCGGCGGATGGACAGGCACCGCTCAAAGTAGAGGCGGGCGGCGGGATAGTCTCCACGATCCTGCGCGAACTCTCCCATGTGGTCCAGGGCGAACGCCGCGCCTGCTCGGTCGCCCCGCTCCTCGTGAATTGCGAGCCACTGCTCGTAAAGGGCGATGGCGCGGGCGTAGTCGCCCTCCTGGGCCGCCATCAGACCTTGCGAGTTAAGCGTCCCCCCGACGCCCACCTCATTGTCCAGCGCACGGTAGATCGCCCGACTCTCCTCGTAGAAGGCGTGGGCGGCGGGGCCGTCGCGCTGGGCGCGGGCCACGTCGCCCAGCGCGCGCAGGGACTCGGCCACGCCCGCAGTGTGCCCCAGCGCCCGCTGCCGCAATAACACCTCCTCTGTTCTCGTGCGGCTCTCGTCATACCTGCCGTCATTAAAGTCGATCCTTGCCAGTCCTCTAAGAGCCGTGATGGTCGCCTGCCCGACTCCCAACTCGTTTGCGACCTCAAGGGCCTCCTGGTACAGGGCGCGGGCCGCCGCGTGTTCGTTTCGGTCCTCCTCCCAATCGCCGAGCGAGGTGAGTGCTTGCAGAACGATGCGCGGCTCTTGACGCTCTCGCCCGAGCGCCAGGCATTGCTCAAACAGGGCGCGTGCCGCCGCCAAGTCGCCAAGATTGTAGAGGGTCCAGCCCAGGGCGTCGGAGTTATCCGCAATGCCGTGGGCGTCTCCCCGCTCACGCTGAATGCTCAGGGCCTGCTCGTAAAGGCCGCGCGCCGCCTGATAGTCTGATTGCTCGCAAGCCGCACGCGCCGCCTCCGACAGTGCCCCCGCCCGCGCCTCGGGCGGCGCGTCGGTGAGTCGCGCCAGCGCCCGCCCCAGCCACTGTCGGGCCTCCGTCAGGTAGCCGCGCCTGTGCCAGAACTCCACGAGCGACGAACAAAGCCGCAGGGCCGCTTCGGTGTCACCTCCGTCACCGAGGCACCACTCCAGGGCTGCGCGCAGGTTCTCGTGCTCTGCGTCCAGGTGGGTGAGCCACGCCACGGGGTCGTAACCCGTCAGGTGCGGGGCCGCTTCTTCGGCCAGCGCCAGGTAGAACAAGGTATGCCGCCGCCTCACCTCCTCCGCCTCACCGCTCTCCTCCAACCGCTCCGCCCCGTACTGCCTGACCGTCTCCAGCAGCCGATAGCGCCCCGTTCCTGAAGACTGATCCTCAAATATCACCAGGCTTTTGTCCACCAAACTCGTCAGCAGGTCCAGCACCTCCCAGCCTGCCACTCCGGTCCCGGCGCACACGCGCTCCGCCGCCTCCAGTATGCAGCCGCCCGCGAAGACGGACAGGCGCCGCAGCAGGATCTTCTCCGGCTCGTTCAGCAGTTCGTAGCTCCAGTCGATCAGCGCCCGCAGCGTCTGATGGCGCGGCGGTGCCGACCGGGAACCGCCTGTCAGCAGACGGAACCGGTCGTCCAGCCCGGCCATCACCTCTTCTACGGCCATCGCCCGCACCCGAGCCGCCGCCATCTCGATGGCGAGCGGGAGGCCGTCGAGCCGCCAGCACACCTGCGCGACGGCAGGGGCGTTGGCGTCCATGACGGCGAAGTCGGGCCGCACCAGGCGCGTCCGCTCAACGAACAGGCGCACCGACTCAACCTCGGAAAGAGTTTGGGGAGTAGTGGGCCGGCGGGTGTCGGGCAGGGACAGGCCGGGCACTGGGTAGACCTGCTCGCCCGCCACTCGTAATGGCTCGCGGGAGGTGGCGAGGATGTGAAGATGCGGGCAGGCACAGCGCAGCTCGGCGGCCAGCGCGGCGCAGGCGTCCGTCAGGTGCTCGCAGTTGTCCAGGATGAGCAGCAGGCGGTTATCGCCGATCCATGCCGCCAGCGTCCGCGACAGCGGCGTCCCCGCCTCCTCTCGCACGCCCAGCGCCTGAACGACGGCCTGGGGCACCAGGGCGGCGTCGGCGAGCGGGGCCAACTCCACCAGCCACAGGCCGCCGGGGAACTCTTCCAACAAGGACGACGCCGTCCGGAGCGCAAGGCGCGTCTTGCCGGCCCCGCCCGCGCCCGTCAGCGTCAGCAGCCGGCGCGTAGCCAGCAGCGCCCGCACCTCCCCGACCTCCCGCTCCCGCCCCACGAAGGAAGTGCCCTGCGGCGGCAGGTTGTGGCGCGGCCCCAGGCGCGGGGAGGGAGGCGCGTTCGCCGGACGGCCTCGGTCCTTCCGGCGGTTCCCCACCGCAGGCTCGGGCGTCAGGATCGCCGGACGCAACTCCTCGGGATGACGCCGCAGGTAGTGAAGCAAACGGCGGCGCTTCTCCGGGCCGCGCTTCTGCCCGCCCGCCGTCGCCTCCGGTGGGAACAGCCCTGGGGCCACGTCCAGAACCCGCTCGTAGATGCGACTCCACCGCTTGCTCACAGAGATGACCGCCAGGCTCAGTTCGGCGGCCAACTCCTCGTCCGTCAGACCCGTCAGCGCCCACCGCAACAGTTCCTGCTCGCCGTCGGTGAAGCCGAAGCGCGGCGGGCGGTGATTGAACACGGACGCGACCACCGTTCCCTCGCCCGCGCGCGTCTGCTGGCGGGTGGCTACGTTCAGGCAGGCCCTCTGCCCCGGCGGCGGGTCGCAGGCGGCGTAGTAGGCGGCATAGTCGTTGCAGACGCGGAAGCCGGCGTTCTCCTGCCAGGCCTGGGAGGCGGGTGAGTAGGACTCGATGAAAAACTCCCGGAGCCGGTATCCGCCGCAGACGAGCGCCATGCTCTCGGCAATCAGGTCGCGCACCTCCCGGCCCGCCTCGCCGGCCAGGTACTCCTCCGGGGCCCCACTCTGAAGGCAGGCCATGACCAGCCCGCCGTCGGTGTTGGCCCGCCGGATCGAGTCCAGGTCCAGGAACGGCGGGGCGCCCGCCCGCCAGCGGCGTAGGGCCTGGAGGGCGAAGCAGGGCGCGGCGGTGGCGCGGACGTACTCGGCGAAGGAGTCCGTGAGGAAGACAATCAGGCAGAAGTAGGCGACGCCTCTCCCGGCTGGGCGGTCCAGGTCCTCGAACACCCAGAACGCGCCCGCGCTGCTCCGGAACAGCGCCCGCCACATATCGAGCAATTGGCCCCGCTCCTGCGGGTCGCAGGCGAACAGGTCCCGGCTACAGGCAAGGCAGGCGGGAAGATCGTTAAGGCGGGCCGGGTGGCAGATCAAGTGCATGACGTCGACACCTCGCTTGGGAGAGACATTCTGAGTAATCGCTGGCCGTCAAACTCACGTCATGGCCTGTTCTTGCGTGTACATCCCCGACAGGAGCCGCCGTTCGCCGGCAAAAGTATGGTTTTTCCATATTGCTCGGCATACCACCCCGTCTGATATAATGAGCCAGCTGCACCCAATTGGGGGCATTGAGTTCAACCAGGCTCTTCCGGCGCCTGTGGTCACGGGCACAGCCGCCGCCGAAACCCAGGCTGAACACCAAGATCATACCCCAAAAGGGGCACGTGACGAGGTGAGCCTTGGCTAATGAACGTTGGACGCAGAGGGGGAATTCCTCCATCATCGCGGCGGGAATGGTACGCCAGCCATGTTTACACGACGATGCGGCGTCCGCAGTACCCCCGCCGCAGGCAATCGGGCCTGTCCCAGCACTACCCACGTCTCACCAATTTGTTCGCTCACGGAAAGGACACGATCATGCTCACCGTCCACCGATTCCGTCTCGGAATGACAGTAACTGCAGTGCTGATCCTCGCTGGCTGCGGGGGAGGGGGCGGCTCGTCCTCCGGCTCCCAACTAAACGTGAGCGGGACCTACTACCTCAGCCGGCTTCCGAACGGGGGCGGGGCCTCGGCTTCGGGCACCAGTGGCACAGCCGTCATCACTGACACGTCCAGCGGCGACTTCACTGGGACCTTCACCCCCAACTACTTCGCGCTCCCGCCTCAGAAACTGACGGGCCACCACACGGACACCAGCGTCAACTTCACGTTCGCGGATGGCACCACCTTCACGTCCAACAACGTCGGCCAGAACGGGAGCGGCGGGAAGATATTCGCCAGCGGCACCTTCACCAACGACCCGACCTACGGGAGCGGAACCTTTTCACTAAGCCAGCAGTGAGGGCGGGGAAAAAGCGCCCTTCACCCGCTACGTCCGGCCATACACTGGATGTGCCCAGTGACTTGGGCTGACGGCGGCAAGTCAAAAACGAGAGGAGAGTAGAATGACAGAGCATCCCAAGAAAAAGATGGAGCGCCGCGAGTTCCTGAAGCTCTCTGGAGGCCTTCTGCTGGCGGCTACGGGAGGCGGTATGCTGACCGGCTGCGGAGGCGGGGGCGGAAGCTTCGGAGGGCCGAACCCCTCTGGGGGAGCACCGGCGGCGGGGAATCTAGTCCTGATTAACAACAACACCGGAGTAGGAGTCAACACCGGCCAGGACCTTGCCGGCTCGTCCTCCAAAGCCAAGCCTCGGGCGGCCGCCAGCGTCGGGGCCGTCATCTATCCGGTACTTGCGGTTCAGAATTTGCAGCAGTACAACGGCCTCTTTTGGGGGACCAAAGATTCGAGCGGGACGGCGCAGAATGTAACGGAGTCGCTCCATTGGACCAGCGATCCGGGTAAGGCGGTGCGCTTCCTGTACGACTCGCAGGGCCGACTCGCCCAGTCCATCAATCAGGACACCGGCCAATTCCTGACCTACCAATGGGATGTCGCCGGGCAGTGTACGCTTCACTCCTACGACTCCGGGGCCAACTTGCTCGGGGCGGCCGTCGTTCAGATCAACGGAACCACGGGAACAGTCGGGCCGCTGCCCGCATCACGGGCAGCCTACCCGCCGCCCGCCTTCCCGATTAACCCGATGGCGGCCACCGGGTCTCACAGCAGCCTCTCGGATGGTCTCCAGAACATCAAGAACTACCTAACGCCCAGTCCGCAGTTCCTACAGGGTCTTCAAGCAGTCGGGGATATCCTGGCCGGTGCAGCCGCAGGAGGGGGGGTTGCGACGCTGTTAGCGGGAGCTGGGGTAGCTCTCACAGGCGCCCAGGTTGCTGCCCTTGTGGCCGCGGGAGCAGCGATCGGCTTCTTCGTCGGAGTTTTGCTGCCTCAAATGAACAACGTTACAAATCCGTCACTGACCGATGCAAATCCCTTTGGCAACTCGCCTGCCTATGCCTATCAGCAGTACAGCCCCGGCCCCAATGGCTACTACGTCTCCGACAAGAACAACAGCATTTGGGCCGGCAACTACTCCGGCGCCTACAGCGGCGCGGAGTCCGGCACATGGAGCGGAACGGTAGGCACGGACGGCGTTCTGAATGCCACGGCCGCAACCTCAGCCGGGCCGTTCGTCGGGAGCGCAACCATCGGCGGGGCGGGGCAAACGACCATCGGTTTCAGCGGTTCGGGAGCGGCAGGCCAATTCGCAATCACATTCACGGGAATGTTCGCTTACGAAGGAGCGGGAAGTATCCAAGGCAGCGGCAGTTGGAGCTCCTCCTCCGGCGAATCGGGATCGTGGCAAGGACAGGGGAGCAATCCGTCCGTATTCGGCTAGCCGTATGGAGCAGTTTTCAGTAACAATCACGAGCCACACAGGAGAAACATTATGTCGACCATGAAAACCAGGAAGCGAACTTACGCTTCATTGGGCGGCGTCGTTCTGGCGGCCCTCGCCCTCTCCTCGACGTTACGCGCCCAGACCCCGATGCAACCTGCCCCGGCACAGCCCACCACACCGGCTCCGGGGGCTCCGGCGACTCCGCCCCCAGCGCAGCCGATTCCGATCATCCCGGCGGACAAGTATAATCCGGCGGCGACCCCTGTGGCGCTCTTGGTGATCAATCAGACCAAGGGCGACTGGGCCGATGTCAAGGTGCGGCAGAATGACAAGGGCAAGCAGGAAATGGCGATGCGCTTCCGCGAGCGCGGCTTCCCTTTGGTAGACGACGCGCTGGTGACGAAGAGCCTGACCGCAATGAACATCAACCTTCAGGACGTGTCGCATCAGCCCCCGGACGCGCTCTTCAAATCCGGGACGCTGTACCAGATTGGCCAGGCCGTCAACGCCCGCCTGGTCGCGCTTCTTGTGATCACCGACACGCGCGAGGGCAAACATTTCAACCTGCTGTCAGGCTTCTCGAAAGAGGGGGGCGCGACGGTCAAGCTCTGGCTGGTGGACGCAGCGGAGGGCC
Source organism: Armatimonadota bacterium (assembly GCA_019239955.1). Classification (GTDB taxonomy): domain Bacteria; phylum Armatimonadota; class Armatimonadia; order Armatimonadales; family Capsulimonadaceae; genus JAFAZD01. The sequence goes on from JAFAZD010000286.1 coordinate 6,684, forward strand.
AGCCGCTGCTGAAGGAGGTGACCAAATCCAGCAAGTCGTCCGGCTCAAGCGGCTTGATAGAGATGATGGGTACGGGCGGCAGTTCACTCAGCATCAGGGCTATCGGCGGGGCAACGTCCACTGCCCTCAGCCAGTTTCTGAAACCCTACAAGACGATCAACATTGACAGCGGACATTGATGAACAGCAGGCAAAAGACATATCCTGCACCCTTCTTCGTCTCGTATCAGCCGGTTGATTTCGACCCGTTGGGCTTGACAGCCTCCACTCCGGGTTGAGCAATATTGGCGGCGCACAGGCGTAGCAGCCTCTTGGAACGCTGGAATGTCAGCCCGCCCCTCGCGCGAGGGGCGGGCGATTGTCATGTTTGGCCAGGCTTTCGGCTATGGGGAGGCCTGCCGGAGCGCGGCGAGGGCGTCGGGGTCCTCGATGATCTGCTGAGCCACTCTGACAGCAACCGGTGGAAGGGGATGGTTCAGTCCAGGGGGCAGCCGCGCAGGGCGGCCCCTACTCCCGGCCCGTCTCCACTTCCGTGTCCTCCCGGTCGCGCGCCGTCCGCATCACGTCCGGGCCGGCGGCCAGGGCGGGCGGCGGGGCGGGGCGGCGATGGAACCAGCCCCGCATCGCCTCTCCCTGGCCGCGCAGCCAGACGCGGGACAGCTCCTCACGCCCGAAAATACCCTGCGGACGGGTCAGCATCAGGATGACCAGCAGGAGCGGGTAGATCACCAGCCGGTACTGCTCGCCCGAAGGCAGGGCGCGCAGGGCCTCCGGCAGAATGGTCAGCAGCACGGCGGCCAGGGCGACGCCGCTGATGCTGCCCAGCCCCCCCAGCACCACCATCACCACGACGTCAATGCCGCGCATGAACGAGAACTGCCCGCTGGACAGCGAGGTCTGGTACTGCGCGAACAGGGCGCCGGCGACGCCGGTGAAGAAGGCGCTCAGGACGAAGCCGATCACCTTGTAGCGCGTCGTGTTGATCCCCATCGCCTCCGCCGCGATCTCGTCCTCCCGGACGGCGAGGAACGCGAGGCCATGCGTGGAGAAGCGCAGGCCGTAGGAGACCCACAGCGCGATGGCGGCGGCCAGGTACACCCAGAAGAAATCGGTCAGGTGCGGGATGAAGATGGTCGTGTCGCCGCGCGTGATGCTGTTGAACGTCGTCGAGCCGTACACCGCCGGGGTGTTCAGGATGACGATCTGGATGATCTGAGCGAAGCCCAGGGTGAGGATGGCGAGGTAGTCGCCGCGCAGCCGCAATGACGGCAGGCCGACGACGTAGCCGACGGCGGCGGCGCAGAGGCCGCCGACCAGACACAGGGCGATCAGGGGCAGGGCGCTCTGCGCGACGCCGATGGGGCGCCCGTCCACCGGCAGGGACGGGAACAGGCGCGCGTGGCCGTAGGTGGAGAGCGCGGCGGAGACATACGCGCCGACGGCGAAGAAGCCGATGTGCCCCAGCGAGAACTGCCCGGTGAAGCCGTTGACGATGTTCAGCGCGACCGCCAGGATGATGTTGATGCCGCAGAAGACGATGATCGTCTCCTTGTAGCGGTCCATGCCGTAGAAGCTCGTGGCGTCCGGGTCCATCACGGGCCGCTCCACCCAGGCATTCAGGGCCAGCAGCACCAGGATAACGGCGACCGCGCCGATCACAAGGCGCAGGGGGCTGGGAATGCGCTGCATCAAACTTTCTCCGGCGCGACCCTGCCCAGCAGGCCGGAGGGGCGCACGAGCAGAATCAGGATCAGCAGGAAGAACGCGACGGCGTCTTGATAACCCTCCGGGATATGGGCATAGGGGCCATAGGCGACCACCATCGTCTCGGCGACGCCCATGATCAGGCCACCGAGCGCCGCGCCGGGGATGTTGCCGATGCCGCCCAGCACGGCGGCGACGAACGCCTTCAGGCCGGGCAGGATGCCGGCGTAGGGGTTGAACGAGGTGCCCGCCTGCCACGACACCATCACGCCCGCCGCGCCCGCCAGCGCCGCGCCCAGGGCGAAGGTGAAGGCGATCACGTGGTCAGTGTTGATGCCCATCAGCGCGGCGGCGTCGGCGTCATACGAGACGGCGCGGATCGCCTTGCCGATGCGGGTGCGGGTGACGATGAAGGTCAGCAGCCCCATCAGGATCAGGGCGAGCGCGAAGATCACCATCCCCTTGGGCGCGTGGGCGGGGTGCCAAAGGGTCGGCGGGTAGAACTGCGGGTCCGGGGTGAAGATCTGCGGCAGGTTGCCGAAGTTTTCCAGAAACAGCGAGATGCCGATGGCCGTGATCAGGGCGGTCAGGCGGGACGACACGCCGGGGACGCGCCGCCGCTGCGTCCGCCACAGCAGCGCGCCCAGGCCGACCCCGGCGGCCAGGCCGATCGCCACGGACGAGGCGGGCGTCCGGTTGGCGTCCGTGGCGATGTGATAGGCGATGTAGGCCGCCGCGCCGCCGAGTATCAGGGCCGGCATGACCCAGGCGCGGGAGCGCAGGGGCCGGTACGCCGCCTGCTCGATGACCAGCCCCAGCAGGGCGCAGAGCAGCATCGCCGCCAGCAGGATCAGGACGCCCCCCACCCCCGTCGGCAGCAGCGCGGGCAGGCGCGCGCCCAGCACGGTCGCGGCCCCCAGGCCGGCATACGCCCCGACCATGTACACGTCGCCGTGCGCGAAGTTGATCAGCTTCAGGACGCCGTAGACCATCGTGTAGCCCAGCGCGATCAGCGCGTAGACGCTGCCGAGCTGGATGCCGTTGAGCAGTTGTGCAGTGAACTGATGCATGGTTTCAGGCCCCCAGCAGAAGAACCCCCTCCGGCCCGCCGAGGCTTTATTGGGGGGAGGCTCGCCACCTCCCCCGAAACGGGCGAGGGTAAGAGACAGAAGCAACAGCCTCCTCACACTCACCCCCTCCCGCTTCGGGAGGGGTGGACGGGCTTGCCCGGACGGGGTGGGTCTCCTACGGGTTGATCGTGGCCGCCAACTGGAATTGGTCGCCGACGATTCTCAGGACGGAGGCGGGCTTGACGGCGTTGCGGTCGGGGCCGATGGTAATGGTCCCAGTCACGCCCTTGTAGCTCTTGGTGGCGGCAATGGCGTCGCGCAGCTTGGCCCGGTAGGAAGCCGAGGCGTAGTTGCCATCGGGGGGCGCGGGGATCGTCTTCATCGCCGCGATCAGGACGCCCGCCGCGTCATAGCCCAGCGCGGCCAGGGCGTCGGGCACGGCGCCTTTGTTGGCCGCCTTGTAGGCGCTGACGAACTGCTGCACGGTCGGGTCGGTGCTGTTGACGGAGTAGTGGTCGGTGAAGTAGCTGCCTTCCAGCGCGCCGCCCGGGCCGCCCGCGCCTTTGACCAGGGCCGGCGAGTCCCAGCCGTCGCCCCCCAGCAGCGGCGCCTTCAGGCCGACCTCGCGGGCCTGCTTAGCGATGGGGCCGATGTCGGTGTAGTAGCCGGGAACGTAGAGCACGTCGGGCCGCTGCGCCGCGATCTGCTGGAGCTGGGGGTGGAAGTCCAGCGCGCCCGCCGCGTAGATCTGAGCGGAGACCACCTGGCCGCCCAGTTGCTGGAAGCTCTGCGTGAAGAACTGGGTCAGGCCGGTGCTGTAGTCGCTCTTCTGGTCGGTCAGGATGGCGGCCCGCTTCGCCTTCAGGTTGTTGAAGGCGAACTCCGCCTCGGCCTTGCCCTGGAATTGGTCAATGAAGCAGACTCGGAAGATGTAGGGGCCGATCTGCGTCACCTTGGGGTTGGTGGACGAGGGCGAGATCATCGGAATCTGCGCCTTGTCGCAGACCGGCGCGGCGGTCAGCGAGAGGGTGGAGGCGACCTCGCCCAGCACCGCCGTCGGGTTGTCCTGCGTGGTCATTTTCTGGATCACGGTCAGGGTCGTGTCCGGCTTGCTTTCGTCGTTGAGGCAGTGGCCCTCGGCGAGCTGGAGGGGGTGGCCGTTCACGCCGCCGGCCTTGTTGACGGTCGCCAGAGCGAGCTGGACGCCGGCGTCGGTGGACGTGCCGAAGGTGGACTGCGGGCCGGTCAGCGAGCCATACTCGCCGACAATGATCGGCGTCCCGCCCGCGCCGCCCCCGCCGGTTCCGACTCCGGGGGAGGACGGCTCCGATGGGCCAGAAGGCTTATTGGCGCATCCGTTCAACACCACGGTCAGGGCGGCCAGGGTTATGGCAGGCGTCAGCCGCCGCGAAAACGCTATGGGCATCAACTGAAGACTCCTTTTGTCACACGAGGTATCTTATAGCATGAGTGCAGGGGGTCGCTCGGCATTGAGGCGGTGTCACATAAAATCTCAGCAGTGTTTCGGCGGTGCGCGCCGGGTTTCCTCCCTGTTTTTCCATATTCCATCGTAGATGGCCGCGCCCAGCGATGCGGAAAGTGTCAGCAGGGTCACGTAGAGGCCGAGGAGAAACAGCGTGGGGCGGTAGAGGAAGACGACTCGGTGCGCCCCCGGCTGCGGTAGGGCGACGGCGCGCAGGCATCCATCGGCGGAGAGCACCGGCGCGGGGCGACCGTCCACGGTTGCGCGCCAGCCGGGATGCAGTGTGTCCGCCAGCACCAGCAGCGCCGGGCGCGGCGAGTCGGCGGCGACGGCCACGCGGTCCGGCGTGTCTTCGGTGATCGTCGCGCCGGACGGCGGCGCGGGGGTGGGATCAAAGGGAATGGGGCCAGCGACTACGACCGTGCGGGCCAGGTCCAGAGCACGCTTTCCGGGATGCTGTAGGGCGTCCATCACCCGCGCCAGCCCTGCTTTTTGACCGCCGACTGCCACAAAATCCGTCATCAGCCGCGCACGGGGTTGCCAGCGCGCGTTCCGCGACAGGAAGACGCGCCCCGGCTCGTGGCCGCGCAACGGCGGCAGTGACGGATCGGACAGCCGCGGCGTCAGGCCCGGCAGAGTCGCCTCGGGCGCGCGGACTCGGTCGGTGGCGACGGCGCGCACGCCGAGCGCCCCGGCCCAGGCGGCGGCCCGCGCGCGCTGATCGGCGGGCGCGTCGGGGCGGAAGGCCGAGTTGATCGCCGCCATCACCTGCTGCGCGTCGTGCCGCGTCACCGGCTCATAGCCGTAGGCGTCCGGCAGGCCATAGGGCATCATCAGGTTCGGCGTCAGCGTGTCCGTCCAGAGAGCCTGAAAATCGGGGACGCCCTGCCGGTAGGCGCGCCAGGGGGAGAACTGGTGCCAGACGCGCGGCGAGTCCGGGGCGAGGAAGCGCGCCTGGCGCGCCGCAAACGCCGGGTCGCCCCGCAGGGCCGCGACGGTGCGCGTCATCGGGAACAGCGTCGCCGGATCGGCCAGGGGATAGATCGTCCGCCCGAACCAGGCGAGGTCGGCGAAGGCGAGCAGCAGCACGAGCGCGATGGCGGGCCCGGGGCGGCGGACGCGGGCCGGCAGCGTCTCCAGCCCCGCCGCGGCGAGCACCGAGAGGGCGAACGTCGCCCAGAACAGGCAGCGGGCCGGGTCGTGGAACGAGTGGAAGCCGGGGAGCAGCTTGTAGGCCAGCCAGTAGGGGCCGGGCCGGTGGCTCGCGCCGCCGCCGAGCGCCAGCAGGTACGCCACCAGGAAGGCGACAGCCCAGAACCGGACCCGCGCATCGCCGCCGCGCCGGCAGGCCGCGACTGCCCCCCGGAGCGCCAGAGCGAACGGCAACCAGCCGACGTAGCAGCAGGTCTCCCAGAAGTTGCCCCGCGCCGAGAAGTTGCCGAAGTACGGATGCCCGTGCAGCGTCGGCAGGACCCAGTTGGCGCTCTGATTCAGCGGCAGGTAGAATCGGTCCACGATCCGAAACGACATGTTCTGCCGCCAGCCGTCGTGGAACAGCTGTAAGGTTGGCAGCACCTGCGCGGCGGACAACCCGACGGCGACCAGTCCCGCCAGCGCCAGCCGCCCGGCGAGGCGCAGGAATGGGACGCGCCGACGCGCCAGCACGAATATGCCCCAGGCGACGGCAAGGTACAGCGTCAGCAGCGTGATCTGCGCGTGGGCGGCCAGCAACTGCAACCCCAGGATCAGGCCGAAGAGGAGCGCCCCCTGGGTAGGGGCACCGCGCGCCGTGCCCCCACCCAATGCAATGCCCTCTCCGGCTCCCCCAGGGTCGGGGGCGGGGGGGGCCAGCAGCCGTTCCAGGCCCCACAGCACCCAGGGCAGGTACGCCGCCGCCTGCACCATGTTCGGGAACTGCTCCTTGGACACCAGCCAGCCCCCGAACATGAACGTGATCGCGCCGAGGAGGGAGGCGGCGACGCCCAGGCCCAGCGTCCGGCGCAGGAACAGCGCCGTCCCCATCCCGGCGAGCCAGACATGGACCGCGACCGTCAGTGACAGAAAATAGGGCGCGGACACGATGGGCAGCAGGGCAGTGAGGGGGTACAGGGGCCACGTCTGCGGGTTGCCGACGAACGGCGCGCCGCACAGAATCAGCGGATTCCAGAGCGGCAGGCGGCCCGCACACAGGTTGTCGTGGAGGAATCGGGTCATCGGCGTGAAATACAGGCCGATGTCGCCCCAGTAAAGCGCCCGCCCCTGCCCGATCTGCGGCCAGAAATAAATCAGCGTCAGCGCCAGCAGCAGGAGCGGGACGCCGACCGCCCCTTGCCAAGCGTGTGGTTTTGGAGTAGAATGAGAAGCAGGGCGCGCCGTGACCATCCGGCAGGGAGTGTATCACGGCGGGGTAAGGTTTGTCAACAGATGAATTCCCCGCATGCCATGAGAATCGCCGTCATCGGCGGGACGGGCTTTGGCGAAAGCCTGATCGCGGGGACGCCGGAGACGGTGGAGACGGAGTACGGCGCGGCGCTGGTGACGCGCGGCGACCTCGGCGGCGGGCGCGAGTTGGCCTTTCTGGCGCGGCACGGGCCGGGGCATCGGCTGCCGCCGCATTTGATTAACCACCGCGCCAATGTCGCCGCCCTGCGGGACCTGGGCGTCCGGGCCGTGTTCGCCACCGCCGCCGTCGGCTCGCTGCGGCGCGTGCTGGCTCCGGGCGATTACGTCCTGCTGGACGACTTTCTGGACTTCACCCAGGGCGGGGCGGTGACGTTCTTTGACGCGCCGGGGAACGTTCGGCACACGGATTTCGTCCGACCGTATGACCCCGCGCTGCGGGAGACGCTACTGCGGGAGGCGGATGACGACCTGCGCCCCCGCCTGCACCCGCGCGGGACGTATTTGTGCCTGTCCGGGCCGCGCTACGAGACGCCCGCCGAGGTGCGCCTGTTCGCGTCGTGGGGCGCGGACGTGGTCGGCATGACCGGCGCGCCGGAGG
>JAFAZD010000365.1 GCA_019239955.1 Armatimonadota bacterium
GGAGATGTAGCGGTCGGAGAGTCGCGCGGCGGCGTCCAGGGCGTCGTTGGTGATCTCGACCTTGTGGTGCTGCTCGTAGCGCGGTCGCAGGCCCTTGAGGATCTCGATGGCATCGTCCACTGACGGTTCCCGGACCTGGATGGCCTGGAAGCGGCGCTGGAGGGCGGCGTCGCGCTCGACGTACTTGCGATACTCGTCCAGCGTGGTCGCGCCGATACACTGGAGCTCCCCGCGCGCCAGGGCCGGCTTCATGATGTTGGAGGCATCAATCGCGCCCTCCGCCGCGCCCGCGCCGACCAGGGTGTGCAGCTCGTCAATGAAGAGGACGACCTCGCCCTGGGCCTTGCGGACCTCCTCCATGACGCGCTTCATGCGCTCCTCGAACTCGCCCCGGTACTTGGTGCCGGCGACCAGTGCCGCCAGGTCCAGCGCGACCACACGCTTGTCCTTGAGGAAGTCGGGGATGTCGCCGACGGCGATGCGCTGCGCCAGACCCTCCGCGATGGCGGTCTTGCCCACGCCCGGCTCGCCGAGCAGGCATGGATTGTTCTTGACGCGGCGCGAGATGATCTGGATGACACGCTCGATCTCGTTGGAGCGGCCGATGACGGGGTCCAGCTTCTCGCTGCGGGCCAGTTCGGTCAGGTCGCGCCCGAACTCGTCCAGGGTCGGGGTGCGGGTCTTAGTACGGGCCTGCGCGCCGGCCGCCGTCCCGGTCTCGCCGCCTTCCTGGAGGTGCATGACCTCGCGCCGGGTGCGGTCCAGGTCCACGCCCAGCTTGGACAGCACGCGCCCCGCCAGCCCCTCCCCCCCCCGGATCAGCCCCAGCAGCAGGTGCTCCGTGCCGATGTAGTTGTTGTTGAGCTGGCGCGCCTCGTCATACGCCAGGTCAATCACCCGCTTGGCCCGGGGCGTCAGCTGCATGTCCTGCCCCAGCCGCCCGTCCCCGCGCGAGACCTGCCGCTCGATCTCGGAGCGGATGCGCCCCAGGGAGACGCCGATCCGGTCGAGGATGCGGGCGGCGACGCTGTCGTTCTCGCGCACCAGGCCCAGCAGCAGGTGCTCGGTGGAGACGTAGTTCTCGCCCAGCCGTCCGGCCTCCTCCTGGGCGTAGAAGACGACCTTGCGCGCCCGCTCCGTAAATCGCTGCCACATATTATTTAATTCTCCCCTAGTTGCTGACCGTCGCGCGAATGTCCCTATGGACCTCCCCCGGCCCCTCCTTCGTAAGGAGGGGATGAAAGAGGCTTGTTTCTTCCCTCTTACCCCTCCCCTTGTGAAGGGGAGGCTGGGAGGGGTCCGTTACAGGTCCAACGTTCGTTGTTCTCGTAGCTTGTTGCGGATCAGCGCCGGGCGGCGCGTCTCCTCGTAGAAGATGGACTGGGCGTTGCGGGCGGCCACCAGATGCGTGCCGATCCGCAGGGACGCCAGAAGCCCGTTGAAAGTCCGACTGGTCATGCCGGTCCCCAGCCCCAGGTGCTCGCCCAGGCGCAGGCTGGACAGAATGGCCATGGCCTCGTCCGCCGACAGCCGCTCCGCCTCCTTGAGCCGACCCTGCGCGTCGGACACAAGGGACTCTATTTCAGAACGCCGCCCGCGCCACAGCAGTTCCCGCGCGTCCTGTTCCTCGGTGAGAAGATAGGTCACGACGGCGTTCAGAGACGCGCTCAGGCTGCGCTCCGACTTGCCGATGCTGACGGCGTTGGAGATCTGGTAAACGTCGCCGGCGGCGGCGCTGTGCTCTCCGTAGGGGCCGCGCACCGCCGCGCCCAACGTCCGCGCCGCCGCCAGCGCCTCCTCCGCCCGGCCGGAGAGCGTCAGGCCCGGCAGGTGCGCCATCACCGAGAGGCGCATCCCCGTGCCGCAGTTGGAGAGCGACGCCGTCAGGTAGCCGTACTTCGGGTGGGCCGCGTAGGTCAGGTGCGACGCGAACAGGTCGTCCAGCCGGTCGGCGATCTTCCGGGCGGCATCCAATTGAAAGCCGGGCAGGATGGCCTGGAGGCGCAGGTGGTCCTCCTCGTTGACCATCACGCTGACGGTATGCCTGTCGTCCACCAGCGCCCAGCGTTCGGGGCCGGCGGCGGCGTGCTGGACGCTGATGAGGTGGCTGTCCACCAGGGCGGTCTTCTCGCCGTCGCCCAGCTTGCCGATCTCGACGGCCCGCAGAGGGGCGTAGTCCTTTTCCCGGTGGCGGGCGACGGGCAGCACCTGCTTGGCGACCGTCTTCAGGTCGTCCTCCCCGGCATGGCCTGGGAACGGCAGGCCGGCCAGGTTGCGTGCCAGCCGGGCGCGGGTGGACAGGACGACGTCGGACCCCCATCCGACCTCGCCCGCCCAGGCGGGCAGCGCCGGGCCGCCGTCAGCCGCCGTCGCGCGCCTCCCAGACCTTGCCGATGTGGATGGATTTGCCATGAATCTCCAGCAGCGCGCGCTCCACCTCCGCCGCGAAGACCTGGTAGCAGCGGGCGCACCCCATCTGCCCCTCGGCATATAGCTTGCGTCGCGTCAGCCCGCACTCAGGGCAGGCCTCCTCCGGGTCGCCCGCCCCATCCGGCAATCCCTGCTCCATGATTCCCTGACACCATTTTACCCGAAAACGGCCCGGTTCTCCGATGGCTGACGAGTGAGTGAACTCACTCGGAAAACACGGCTACCCCACCGGCACGCCGGTCGTCTGGGTGTGCTTGCGGAAGGCGGCAATCAATCGCCTGGTGATCGGGCCGGGCTTGCCGTCGCCGATGGTGCGCCCATCAAACTGGACGGCGGGGATCACCTCGGCGGCGGTGCCGGTGAGGAACGCCTCATCGGCGTTGTAGACATCGTAGAGGGTGATCAGGGGCTCCGTGACGCTCAGGCCCATGCCCAGCGCCAGGTCAATCACCGTGTCGCGGGTGATGCCCTGCAGGATGCCGAGCGAGGCTGGCGGGGTTGTCAGCGCACCGTTCTTCACCAGGAACAGGTTATCGCCCGTGGCCTCGCCGACGTAGCCCTCGCGGGTCAGCATCAGCCCCTCGCCCGCGCCCTGGCGGTTCGCCTCGGCCTTGGCAAGAATGTTGTTGATGTACTTGCCGGTGCATTTCACGCGCGGGTCAATCACGTCCGGTGAGGGCAGGCGGGTGGAGACGGTGGCGACGATCAGCCCGGTCTCGTACATCTCCTGGGGGTAGAGCGAGAGCTGCTCGCAGGAGATGTAGACGTTGGCGGGGGTCTTGATGTGCTTGGGGTCCAGCCCCAGTCCCGTGCCGCGCGTGACGGTGACGCGGATGTAGCCGTTGGCGTGTCCGTTGGCGCGGGCCGTCCCCAGAATGGCGGCGCGGATGGCTGCGGGCGCGGCGGGGAGGACGATGTTGAGGGCCTGCGCCGAGCCATAGAGGCGGGCGACGTGCTCTTCCAGCTTGAAGACGCGATTATTGTAGACGCGAATGCCCTCAAACAAGCCGTCGCCGTACAGCATCCCGTGGTCATAGAGGGGCACGAATGCCCGCTCCTGCGGCACGAGATCGCCGTTGATCCACACGTACTGATGTCCGCTCATCCGTTCCGAACCTCCTTGAGTGCCAATAGTATAGCACGGGAGAACGGCCGACGCAACCACAATGGTATTATTATGGGGATTTTGCCCGGCAACAGGAGGTCTATTTATGAACGATGCGGACGAAGTGTTGACGATCACGCGGCAGATGCTGGACGCCATGTATACGGCGGACCCGGAGGTCCACCGCCGCCACTGCGCCGAGGACATGTCCTCGTTCGAGTGGTACATCGCGCCCTATCGCATTGACGGCCTGGAGTTCCACCTGGACTTGATCCGGGCGGGGGGCAACGGCGCGCCGACGCGCCTGGACCTGCTGACGCCGCGCGTCCAGGTCTACGGGGACACGGCCGTCGTCAACTACACGCTGCTCAAGACGATGGCGGGCGAGGGTGCGGCGCAGTTCTCCCGGATCAACGAGACGCGGGTGTTCGCGCGGCTGGACGGCGTGTGGAAGATGGTCCACCTGCACAAGTCGCCGGCGGGGTGACCTATCCCCAGGAGAGACCCAACCCTGGCCGCAAGCGGACCTACCCCTGGCCGCAAGCGGCCTGTCCCTTCCCTGCCAGGGAAGGGACAAAAGGGGCTATGGCTGATACTTCTCTGCTAAGTGTGCGCGGGCGGCAGTGGCAATGTTGCCCAGGATCGCTTCTAGGTCGCGTTCAACCTGCGCGTTGGTGAAGCGCAGGACTCGCAGATTGTGCGCCGCCAGGATCCGGTCCCGCTCGGCATCATAGTAGGTTTGCGCTTCATGAACTTGTCCATCGCACTCAACGACAAGGCGCGCTTCGCGGCAGTAGAAGTCGGCAATGAAGCCGCCGATGACCTGCTGCCGTCGGAAGTGTAGGCCCAGGAGTTGGTTCCGACGCAGGCACTGCCAGAGTTTTGCTTCGGCAGGCGTCATCCGGCAGCGCATCTGCCGCGCCAGGTCTTGCTTCTCCGGTGCCCAGACGGCGCACACGATATTGTCTTCCATGACGTGTTCTCCTTATCGGAGGCAACCCACCCCTGCCCCTCGTCCCTCTTGGTCCCTTCCCTGCCAGGGAAGGGACAGGCCGCTTGCGGCCAGGGTTAGGTCTCCTCACCGCACACTGGCCCGCTTCACCGGAGCCGGGGCCGATGCCGTCAGCGGGGCGGAGGCGGCGGGCGACTCCAGGGCGAGCGCGCCCGTCGTGGCGATGTTGTACACCCCGGCCGAGTAGATGCCGAGCACGAGCGTGGCGATGGCGGAGACCCAGATCGCGCCGTCCGCGAGGGGGGCGAAACGCCAGACGTTGGCCGGGTACTCGCGCAGCGCCGGGCGGAAGAACATACGGACAATGACGTTGAGGTAGTAGAAGACGCCGATGACGCTGGCCACCAAGCCGATCACGGCCAGCGCATACTGCTGCGCGTGGACGGCGGCGATGAACAGGAAGAACTTGCCCATGAAGCCCACGGTCGGTGGGATGCCGCCCAGGGAGAGCATGAAGACCGCCATCAGGCCCGCCACCCAGGGCTGGCGGTAGGCCAGGCCCTGCAGGTCGTCCATCGTGACCGGCTCCGCGCCGCGCCGCGCCAGCAGGATCAGGATGCCGAACGCGCCCAGGTTCATGAAGGCGTAGGCGAGGACATAGAACAGAACGCCCGCGTGCCCCTCGGCGTTCTGGGCCAGCAGGCCGACCAGGATGTAGCCGGCGTGGGCGATGCTGGAATAGGCCAGCATCCGCTTGATATTGCTCTGAACGACCGCGAGGACGTTGCCCACGATCATGGTGAGGACGGCCAGTATCCACAGCGCGTCGGCAAATCCGCCGTAGACGGCCGGGTAGTCGCGTGAGAGCGGCAGCAGGGTGCTGACGACGCGGATGAAGGCGGCGAACGCGCCGGCCTTGGCCCCGACGGACATGAAGGCGGTCACGGAGGTCGGCGCTCCCTCGTACACGTCGGGCGTCCAGGAGTGGAACGGCACGATGGCGGCCTTGAAGCCGAGGCCGACGATCAGCAGGGCGAAGCCGGCGACGGTGAAGGGCGAGGCCAGTTCGGGGGGCGAGAGGCGGGTCAGCATGTCCAGCCGCGTGGTACCCGTGCCGCCGTAGATCAGGGCGATGCCGTAGAGGAAGAAGCCGGATGAGAACGCGCCGAGCAGGAAATACTTCATCGCCGCCTCCTCCGAGCGCGCCTCGGTGCGGGCGAAGCCGGAGAGGACGTAGAGGGCGATGGAGAGGATTTCCAGGCCGATGAAGATGTTGATCAACTCGCGGCTCGCCGCCATCAGCATGGCGCCGGAGGTGGAGAACAGCATCAGGGCGTAGTACTCGCCGTAGTTGATGCCCTTCGTCTGCACGTACCGCTCGGACAGCGCGATGGACAGGGCGGCGACGATCAGCAGGATGAACTGGAAGGCCAGGGCGAAGTCATCGGCGACGATGGTTCCCCCGAAGCCGGCGCGCTCCTGTCCCCAGAGCCAACCGGCAGCCCACGCGGAGATCATCAGGCCGATGAAGGAGACGACAACGACCGGGCTTTTACGGTCGCGGGGTAGTCCGAGGTCCACCATCAGCGCCGCCATGCCTGTGATCATGACGACCAGCATCGGCAGGATCGTGTAGAGATCATTCAGTGTGAACGAAGGAATCATTTAGTGAGCGCCTTTCGGCTGTGAAGCAAGAGAAACCCTCACTCCCGTCCCCTCTCCCCTGGGAGGGAGAGGAGTTTGCGCGGTCGTGGCGTTGGCGGGCTGCGCGAATGGGTTGACATAGAGCGGCTTCATCTGCGCCATGACTGTATAGACGCTGGGGTTCAGAGTCTTCAGAACGGGCGTGACGGCGACGCCGAGCACGAAGATGAGAACCACCAGCGGAGCCAGCGCGACCCACTCCCCGAATTGCAGATCGGGCAGGTTCCGGTTCTCCGGCTTGTCCAATGGGCCGTACATGACGCGCTGGAACATCCAGAGCATGTAGACCACGGACCAGATCGCCGCCGTGGTGGCGAAGCTCGCCGCCCAGGGGTGGGTCTGGAACGCGCCCAGCAGCATCAGAAACTCGCCAGTGAAGCCGCTCGTAGTAGGCAGGGCCACTGAGGACAGCGTGGCGATTAAGAAGACGGCGGTGAAGGCGGGCATCACGGCCATCAGGCCGCCGTAGTCGGCGATGCGATAAGTCCCACGCCGCGCGTACAGGCCGCCGAGAATGATGAACAGCGCCCCCGTCGTGATCGTGTGGCTGACCATCTGGATCACCGCGCCGCTGATGCCGATGGTGTTCAGGCCGAAAATCGCCAGCATGATGACGCCGATGTGCGAGACCGACGAGTAGGCGATCAGGCGCTTCAGATCGGTCTGCATCGCCGCCACCAAGGCCGCGTAGATGACGCCGATCACCGACAGAGTGACGATCACCGGGGCGGCGTCGCGGACGGCGATCGGGAACAGCGGCAGGCAGAACCGGATGAAGCCGTACAGGCCCATCTTGAGCGCGACCAGCATGATCGTGCCGCCGGTCGGGGCCTCGGCGTAAGCGTCGGGCACCCAGGTGTGGAACGGCCACATCGGGGCCTTGATCCCGAACGCCAGGAAGAAGCCGACAAACAGCAGCATCTCCGCCGCGCCGTGGAAGACGATGGACCCACTGGCGACCATCTGCTGCAACTGAGGCAGGTCAAACGTAACGCCGCCAGACGCGAAATACAGGTACATGATGGAGACCAGCATCACCATGGAGCCGACCATCGTGTACAGGAAGAACTTGAGGGTGGCCTAGATGCGGTTCGCGCCGCCCCAGATTCCGATGATGAAGTACATCGGAATCAGCACTACGTCCCAGAACAGATAAAACAGGAACAGATCGAGCGAAACAAACACGCCAATGACCGCTGTTTCCAGAAGCAGCAGCATGGCGTAGTACAGTTTCGGGCGGTCCTGCGCTTCGTTCCAGGAAGCCAGCG
>JAFAZD010000114.1 GCA_019239955.1 Armatimonadota bacterium
TACGGAACAAGGACGGCCGGCTGCACTCCACGGTGGACGTGGTGCCGCTGTTCGAGACCATCGCCGATCTGGAGAACGCGCCCCGGATCCTGGACACGCTGCTCGCGAACCCTGTCTACCGGCGAAACGTCGCGGCGCGCGGCGACCGGCAGGAGGTCATGGTCGGCTACTCGGACAGCAACAAGGACGGCGGATACCTGGCGGCCAACTGGAAACTCTACGTCGCCCAGGCGCAGCTCACGGAGGTGGCGCAACGGCACGGCGTCGCCCTGCGCCTGTTCCACGGGCGCGGCGGCGCGGTCGGGCGCGGCGGCGGGCCGGCGAACAAGGCGATCCTGGCCCAGCCTCCGGGCAGCATCCGGGGCCGCATCAAGATCACGGAGCAGGGAGAGGTCATCGCGGCCCGCTACTTCGACGAGGAGATCGCCTATCGGAACCTGGAACAGACCGTCCACGCCGTGCTGACGGCGAGCGCCCCTCACCCCGGCGCGAGCGCCGACCCTCTCCCTCAGTGGGGCGAGGGTTTGCCGGAGGAGTGGGCGGAGGCGATGGAGGCGCTGTCGGAGACGGCGTTCCGGGCGTACCGCGCGCTGGTCTACGATGACCCCGACTTTGTACGCTTCTTCCAGGAGACGACGCCCATCGGGGAACTGTCCCAGCTCAACATCGGCTCGCGCCCGCCCAAGCGCACGGCCTCGGATCGCATTGAGGATCTGCGCGCCATCCCCTGGGTCTTCTCCTGGATGCAGAGCCGTTACACGCTGCCGGGTTGGTACGGCCTCGGCGTGGCGATGGCGCAGTATGTGGCGCAGTCGCCGGAGCACCTGACGCGGATCCAGGCGATGTACCGGGAGTGGACGTTCTTCACGACGATGCTGGACAACGCGCAGATGTCCTTGGCGAAGGCGGACATGGACATCGCCGCCCGCTATGCCGGCCTGGTCAAAGACCAGGCGATGGGACAGCGTCTGTTTGCAAAAATCCGGGAGGAGTACGACCGGTGCGTTGCCGTGCTGTGTCAAGTCACCGGCCAGGAGGCGTTGCTGGACAACAGCCCCGTCCTGCAAAAGTCCATCCGATTACGTAACCCCTACGTGGACCCACTCAGTTACCTGCAAGTGGAGCTGCTGCGCCGCCTCCGCGCCCTCCCCCCATCGGAGCCGGACGAGGACGCGGAGCTGCACCAGCAGCGCCGCGACCTGCGCGCCGCCGTCCTGCTCTCCATCAACGGCGTCGCGGCGGGACTGAAGAACACGGGATGACCTCACCCTTGATTACGGTCGTCTGACGAACTCATTCCGCATCAGGAGGGCACCAAAAGATGACCACGCCAGAAGCGTTAGAGAAGCGCGTCACCCTGCTGGAAGAGGAAGTCCAGCGATTACAGAGGCAGATCGCCCGGGGGGCCGACGCGGTTTCCGGCAGAACCGCTGATTCCACTCTCGCCGAAGCTGTCCGCCTCGGACGCGAGTGGCGGGACTCCGACAAGCCGCAGGAGGACGCGGAGCCAGTGGATACCCTAGAACGCTACCGGCAGATCATTGAGGCCGTACTTCGACCTTACGCGGAACGCCGCTATTCGGGCGCGGACATCACGAACGAGCCGATTTTCGACCGTGCCGGAAACCACTACCTAATCACGTCGGTCGGCTGGCAGGGCTACCGGCGCGTGGCGCACAACCTGCTGCACCTGGACATCATTGGCGGGAAGATTTGGATACAGAAGGACGGCACGGAGGATGGCATCGCGGCGGAGTTGGAGGCGGCGGGCGTCCCCAAGCATGACATCGTGCTTGCCTTCCGCCACGCTGAGGATCGTGCGCTGATCCCGGAGTACGCCACCGCCTGAGCGGCACAATTCTCCGGGGTCTTCGGCAACGATCCCACCTTTGCTGAGGCGGTGCGCCTGGGGCGCGAGTGGCGGGAACGCCGACAAGCCGCAGGTGTACCTGCTGCCCTGACGCCGATAACTGCCTTTATGTCAGATTAACGACAACGACATGCTAGACCACTTGCGCGCTCGCAGACGTAGCAGATTTAACCTCGCTACCTGAGTGCCGGCGATCCGGCGAAGTAGTCCCGTCCATCAATAACCCAGTAGCGTTGCTCGGGCGGCACGTTCCCCAGGAAGCTAACGTACTCGCCACGCCATCTATCCGGCACGAACATCTCAAAAGTCCCTGACGGCTCCGGGAAGATCGACTTCAGCCACCGCTCATCAAAGTTGACCAAGACACTCGGCAGCAGATCATAGACCGCATCATCCCAATCAGGCGCCGTCAGAAATTCTTCCCGGACCATCTGCGCCAACTCTTCACAGCCCACCCGGTATACTTCGAGTGCTTTGAGGAATGCGCCAGCGGTGTGTTCATTGACGATAGGTATCCAGTAGCGCTCCTTGTGAGCCTCTGGCCGGAGCAGTTCCTCGGCGTCATGCCCGAAGGCTTGGCCCCACTTCACCCGGTCCAGGAACCAATCGTCGCGGTAGGTGACGTACCAAGCCCAAGCGCCCTGATAGATCGTCGCCACGATAATGTTTTCCGCGTATTCGGGTTGTAGCCGCATCGTACTTCGCCATCGACTTGGCCAGGGCAGCCAAATAAAGGGCCATATTTCAGAGCAACACATTAACCAGCGAAGGCGTCACCTTTCGTCCCGATAAGGGTCGACATGCCTTTTCCGGTGCTATCGGTTATGCCAAACCCAACACACATTCCGGCGCATCCATGATCTCGCCGCTGACGGGAGTGCCGGCGGGGTCTTCCGCGAGACCCACCGGCTGCGGGATCGTTTGATGATTCACCGGTCGTCGGCGTCCACAAGGCCGTCTTCGGTGCCGACTTTGTGGATGTAGACGGGGACGTAGCCGAAGGTGCGGTAGAAGCGCAGGGCGAGCTCGCCCTCGTCGGGGTCGGCGTCCACGATGTTGCCTTCGTAGACGGCGACGTATTGGCCGTAATAATTATCGATGAGCGGCTGCGGGAGCGAGTTGAAGGCCTCGACCTCGCGCCAGAACAGGGCGTCTGCCAGGGAGTCGCGGGGAGCGGGCACCTCGACGTAAGGCTCTTCGGGGTCGGGCGATGGGGAATGGGATGATGAATTGGTGACGAACGGCATGGCTGCGCCCTCCGCCCCCAGTATAGCAAAGTCGCGCCCGTCTGTCAAGAAATTTGCAGGGGCGACCCGCCGGGTCGCCCCTACAGCCCGCTGGCGAAGGCCGACGCCTCGGCCTCGTAGGTGTGGAACGGGTTCTTGAGCTCCAGGTGCAGGCGCTTGTTGATGTAGATCAGGTCCCAGTCAATCACGTAGTCGCGGGAATGGTTTTGCAGCAGGCGGTCAATGACGATGCCCCGGCCGCGCGCGCGCGTGTTGGCAGGCGGCATGGTGGTCGCCTCAAAGATGCGGCGGTCGCTGGTCGCGCGCTGGATCATGCCGGCCTGCTCCAGACCGTAGTACAGGCCGGTCTCGGAGTTGACGTTGTGGTACTCCAGGTCGAGCGAGTGCAGGAGGTCGTCTCCCCACTGTACGTCGCGCTCTTCCTCCATGAAGTCCTCCAGCATCTTGCGCTTGGCGACCCAGTCCAGCCGGTCGGCCAGCAGGTAGGGGTCCTTCTCCAGCGTGTCGAGGCAGATCTCCCATTGGGCCAGCACACGGTCGGTCTGGGCGTCGCGGCCCGCGTAGTGCTCCTGGGCGGCGGCCAGGTACAGGCGCTGCAGGTCCACGGCCCTGATGCTGTCGCCGCCCTTGCGGCGGACGATCCACTTCCAGCTGGGGTCGCGCGAGACGGACTTGAGGGCGTCCAGCGGGTCGCGCAGCTCGACGTTGGGCAGCAGGATGCCGTCTTCGATCAGGTCCAGGACGAGGCTGGTCGTGCCGACCTTCATCAAGGTGGCGTACTCGCTCATGTTGCACTCGCCGAACAAGATGTGCAGGCGGTGCAGGTTGGAGTAGTTGTAGTAGGAGTCCCACTTGGGGTTGATGATGGCGCGGTTGAAGCGGACGCGGGAGGAGATGGTCTTGACGATGTGGTCGGCGCGCTGGGACAACTGGTAGTCAATGGTCGGGTCCACCTCGACGCCGTAGAAGTTGCCGACCCATTGGTAATCCACCTCGTAGTCCGAGATGGTCATGATGTTGTTCTTGAGGCTCTTGTAGTTGAGCCGGTGCCCGCCGACGCGGCCCACGCCCGCGAAAATCTGCCGGGTGACGAGGAAGGGGAGGAGGTAGGACAGGGCCTCCAAAAAGAATCGGTCGTCAATGGCGACCAGGTAGTTCTCGTGGCAGCCGAACGTGTGCCCGCCGAAGTGATCCACGGAGTTGGAGTGAAATGAGACCTGGTCCTGCAGGTTTAATTCGCGCAGCAGGCGCTGGAGGATGACGCGGCCCGCCTTGTCGTAGGCGACGACGTCGGCGAAGTCGGTGCATTCCGGCGTGGCGTACTCCATGTGTGAGCCGACGGCGTCAATGTAGAGCCGCCCGCCCGAGCGCAGGAAGCCGCCGCAACGGGCCGGCTCGAAGGCGTAGTCGCGGGCGTGGAGGTCAATCAGGCCGACCTTGTCCTTGTAGAAGGCATGGTCCTTGACCTGCTCGACCACCATCTCCGCCGTGCCGACCGTGTCGTCGTTGACCAGGCAGCCGAACTCGGTCTCAATCCCAATGATGCGTTTGTCCATAGTGCTTTTCCAGGAACCCCCTCATCCCCGGCCCTCTCCCTTGCAGGGGAGAGGGCCGGCGCTCGCGCCGGGGTGAGGGGCCTACCGATACCGCGCCACCGCCGCCGACAATTCACGGTCGGAGAGCAGGCGGAAGCGGCTCTCCCGATGCGTGTCGCGCTCCAGAATGCCGGCTTCCGCGACCCAGCCGTTGCCCAGATGCTCGCTGATAAAGGCGGACACGTCGCGCTGGCCCTCCCCCTCGGTGGAGTAGTCGGCGTCGGCGCGGTCCTCGGCCTCCAGGTGCTTCATGCCGACGCCCCAGGCGTAGAGGGCGGCGCGCAGGGCGGCGTCCAGAGAGATGCTGCCGCTCTCGGTCTCGGATTTCAGATGCTCGCGCATCCGGTCCTCGGCGTAGGCGGTGCCGGCGATGACGGCCATCTGCGGCATCGTCGTAAACTCACCGTCGTAGGAGAGCGTCATCAGGTGGTCCCGGTCGGGTGTGCGGCCCAATTCGGCGAAGATGCCCTTGTAGACCACCGGCTGGGCGAACGGATCACTGTAGACACGCTTGATCGCCGGCGAGATGCGGAAGCTGACCATGCGCTGGATGGTCACGTCGTCCGCCGAGCGCGAGAAGCCCTCCGCGTGAGCGACTTCAATGGCCGCCGAGCGAATAGACTCCACGTCGCTCTGGTTGCCGATGGCGCTCATCATGATGCGGTCGTAGACCTCGTAGACCTTGCGCTGGGTCTGGCGCACGGACAGCAGCAGCAGGCCGCCGTCGTAGGTGAGGGCGACGACGGGGCTGCCGTCCTTGAGGCGGTCTTCAATGTATTCGTTGCGCTGCTGGATGCTTTCGTTCCAGTCATACGGGCTATAGGAAGGCAAAGTCAGTCTCCAATGCTGCCCTCATCCCCGGCCCTTCTCCCTCAGGGGGCGAAGGGGGCAAGAATGGGCTTTTCCTCACCCTCTCCCCAGCGAGGGAGAGGGAAGGGTGAGGGGGTCCTTACCGCCCCAAGCCCGCGCGGATTTCATCGTCGGTGAAGTCGCGGATGCCGTCGGCGGTGATGTATTTGGCGGCGGGCAGGTACTTGGCGGAGCCGCCGGTGGCGGTGTCCAGCTCGGCGGCGATCTCCAGCAGGGTCAGCGACTCGCGCAGGGCCGTGTCGCGGTCCATCACGGTGAACTGGCCCTTGGTGCGCAGGATGTACTCGAACGCGCCCCGGATGGGGGCCGAGCCGCTGCCCGCCGCGCCGTACTCGGCGTTCTCGAACTGGCCGCCGAGGGCGTCGTAGAAGTAGATGCGCCCCTGGTTGGTCTCCCGGTCGAAGAGGCTCAGGACGGGGATGAACGCGCCGATGCCCTGCAGGGCCGCCGGGACGTTGTTGGCGATGACGCGCTGCAGCTCCATCAGCTTGCCCTCCATGCTCATGGGCTGGAGCTGGGAGCGCTCGAAATACTTGAAGGCGTGGCGCAGGTAGCGCACGACCTCCACGCTCTTGGCGAAGGAGCCAGAGATGGAGATCAGGGTGTAGTCATCGAGGGCGAGGACCTTCTCGGCCTGGTCGTACATGACCGTGAAGCCCGCCGTCGCGCGCCGGTCGGCGACGTTGAGGACGCCGTCCTTGTATTTGACGGCGATCACGGTGGTGCCGTGCGTGTCCACGTCCCGCGCGCCGGGTGCGGCCGGGACAGGCTGGGGCAGCGGAAGCCGATCACCGAGGGGGGCCTGGTACTCGGCCAACACATCAGCAAAGGAGCCGGCGGTCTTGGGGAAATTCAGCATAGGGTATCGGTTCTGGGATGATGCCAGGAATTTTGTAGGGGCATGGCATGCCATGCCCCTACACAGGAGGCAATGAATTCACAGGAGGCAATGAATTACTGGCCGCTGCGAATTACTGGCCGCTGCGCTGGCGGTAGCGGCGGGCCTGGTCGGGATCCACCCGCTTCATACGCTTGAGCAGGTCGCTGCGGTCGGGGCGCTGCACGTCCGGCTTGCTCGGGCCGGACTCGTCGCCTTCTTTGTGCAGGGGGTCCACGGGACCCGCCGGGCGGGTGGCGCGGTCGTCGTCGGTCATGGGCATGGGTTCGTTCCTCCGTTCAGGATGAGGTCGGCAAAAAGGGCTTACTTGCCCTGCTTCTGGCGAAAGTCGCGCAGAAAGTCGGTCAGGGTCGGTGCGGCGGAAATCTGAGACAGCGCCGCTGCGACGGCCTGCGGCGTCAGGTAATCGTCGAGGTCGGCCATCCAGGACTCCTCGCCGTCGCGCAGGACCACACGGTTCC
>JAFAZD010000147.1 GCA_019239955.1 Armatimonadota bacterium
ATGAAGCGACCGGCATTCCGATGTGTACCGAGCAGGCGGTCAAGATGCTCTCCTACGGCGGCACCGCGACCACCATCGGCTTCCCCGCCGCCGAGGACGCCGTGAATCTGAATCTGGGCGACATGGCGACCGGCGTTTACTGGAACAAGGCCGCCCTGCGCGTCTGCCACTGCGGCGACGCCCTGCCGTCGCACGACTTCCCCCTGCTGGCCCAGCTCTACCTGCAAGGGCAGCTCAACCTGGACACGATGGTCTCGCAGAAGATCGGTCTCGGAGACGTGGAGGAGGCCTTCCACGCCATGCACACCGGCGACGTGCTCCGCAGCGTGATTATGTTCTAGCGCAGGCCCGAGAGGCCGCCGAAGTTTTGGGTTGCTGGAGTCCATGCCATAATGGGGCTGTTCCGTTTTCCGCGCGCCCGGCGCAAGCGCAACTCCATCAGCAGAAACATCACCCAACTGAGGCCGACGCTTGCCCGGCGCTACGGGAAAGCTGAATTCTATTCGCTGGAGCGAGTGCGGGAGGTCATTCAGGAGAACGGATCGCCTTCGGACGAGGCGGACTATGCCCTCGTCCTCTACTGCACCCCGGAGCGGTTCGCGGCGGACCAGGCGGCGCGCGGCGGCTGTGCCGGGTACTGGCAACTGCGGGCCGAGATTATCGGCTATGACTTCCGCCACGGGCGCGGCATCACGCCAGGTGACGGGATCGGTGGGGACACTGCTGGCTCCGGCGGTGCGATCAGCAGTTACGGCGACGCCGATGCCGGAGGCTTCCATTGAGGTGCGCTGGGGATACGATCCAACCCGGCACTGTTTCCCGGCAATCCCGCTGATGCTTCCGGTCGGCTGTCATGGGACAATCGAGGGGACGCTCCGGCGGCCGGGCAAGGGCGGAAAAAGAAAAAGCAAAATTTGCCAAAACGAACTCTCCGTAGCAACCGGCGCTTGGGACCTCCGGGGAGGGCATATTGATGTACCACTTGATATCCGGGGCTGCCTTTGATGCCTTTATGGCTGCGCTCCTGGTCGGCCTCGGCTATGCCGGCATCGCGCCAGCGGTGGACCGGATGCCGCCCGTCCGGTTGAGGCTGCTCGCCGCGCTCTGGGCGGCTCTGATCCTGGGGATTCCGGCTGTCTGGGTATGTCTGGATGGTTCTTCGGGGGAAACGCGCCACTCCTACCTGTACGAATTGGGTCATAGTTGGCCCGCCTGCATGCCAATTTTGAGTGGCCTTCTCGTCTCGTGTCCCAGGCGGTGGCGTAGGCGAGTGAGGTAGCGGCCAAACACAACGTTGCCCCGACGCACACGACAGGTTTGCTCTGAAGCAATGAATGTCTCTGCGGGATGGTGGGAGCGTGGCTTACCATGCCCGCACCTCTTCAGTCCCGGAGGGATTTTCTTTCCAGGAAGTTTAGCCCGGCACTTCAGTGTCGGGTCGCACTCCGCAAAAAATTAAGCAGGAAACGGGACTGTCTCCGGCGAACTTCTTGCCCGCGACTGCTGTTCTAATGTCTGCCGAACCAATATTGTGCTGGAAAGACGGAAGAAGTTGCCGGAACTGCCGGAAGTCGAGACCCTGCGGCGCGGGCTGGAGCGCCGCCTGACCGGGCGAGTCGTCACCCGCGTCCGGGTCCCCGTGCCCAAGATGCTCAAGGGGCGCGTCGTCGACCCGGAGGCATTCGCCGCCGCGCTGGGCGGGCGGCGCATTGAATCGGTCGGGCGGCGCGGGAAACACTTGATTTTTCGACTCGATTGTGGGTATTATCTACTGCTACATTTAAAAATGCGCGGCCAGCTTCTGGTCGTGCCGCGCGATTTAGAAGAAGGCAAGTATCTGGCGGTGGCCCTGGAGATGGAGGATGGGAGCGAGCTGCGCTTCCATGACATGTGGACCTGGGGCGAGCTGCGCCTGATGACCGAGGCCGAATTGGCCGCACATCCGTCCTTGAAAGCGATGGGCCTGGAGCCATTCTCGGATGAATGGACGCCGCAGGCCCTTCAGCGAAGCCTCTCCCGTCGCGCCCGCACCAGCGTCAAAGCCGCGTTGCTCGATCAAACGGTCGTCGCCGGCGTGGGGAACATCTACGCGGATGAGTCGCTGTTCCGGGCCGGCATCGGCCCGCTGCGCCCCGCAGGGTCACTGACGGACGTGGAGGCCAGCCGCCTGCACCGCGAGATCCGCTGTGTGCTGGCCGAGGCGACCGGCGACGGCGGCACGACCAGCGACAACTATGTGGACGCCGACGGGCGGACAGGGCGTTACGCCCCACGCGTCTATGAGCGCGCCGGTCAGCCCTGCGTCCGGTGCGGCACGCCGCTGACACGCATCAAAGTGACTGGTCGGGGTACCGTTTACTGCCCGTCCTGCCAAAGTTAAATCGAATTCAACCTGTCGAATCCTGGGGCAATCGTGCCCTACTGCTGAGGAGCACTACATCATTATGTCGGCCGTACCTGAAGATATGGAAATGACCGAGCCAGCGGCTGTTCCGATGGACGATTCCGGCGCGACGCCGGTGGAGACGCCCGCGGTCGAAGCCAACGGCGCGGCGCAGGGCGCGGCCGCGCCGCCTCCCGCCCCGCCGGCCCCCGCCGGCCCCGGCCAGCCGGTCAACCAGTCCGATTTCGAGAGCATGTTCAAGGAGCTGTCCGAGGGCGACGTCGTGGTCGGCACCGTCGTCCACATTGACAAGGACGGCGTTCTGGTGGACGTGGGTGCTAAGAGCGAGGGCATCATCCGCCCCAACGAACTGTCGCGCGAGCCGTATGACAGCATCGAGGACGTCGTCAAGGTCGGTGAGTCCGTCAAGGTCGTCGTGATCGGGCGCGACAGCGAGGACGGCAGCCTGCTGCTGTCCAAGAAGCGCGCCGACTTCGAGAAGGCCTGGGACCGCATCGCCGAGGCCCTGAACGAGGGGACCATCCTGCACGCGATGGTGACGGAGCGGGTCAAGGGCGGCCTGGTCGTGGACCTGGGCGTCCGCGGCTTCGTCCCGGCCTCCCACGTCGGCACGGGCGACTTCAAGCACCAGAACCTGGACAAGTACGTCGGCCAGAGCGTCCCGCTCAAGGTGATCGAGGTGGACCGTGAGCGCCGCAAGGTCGTCCTCTCCAACAAGCTGGCGACCCAGGAGGAGCGGGAGAACCGTAAGACGGAGACGCTGGCCTCACTCAAGGAGGGCGACGTGCGCCGGGGCATCATCCGCCGCGTCACCGACTACGGCGCGTTCGTGGACCTGGGCGGCATTGACGGCCTGCTGCACGTCTCCGAGATGTCCTGGTCGCGCATCAAGCACCCGAGCGAGGTCGTCCGAAACGGCCAGGAATTGGACGTGATGATCCTCAAGCTGCGGCTGGACCAGGGCCGCATTAGCCTGGGCCTGCGCCAGATTCTGCCGGACCCCTGGACTGAGATCGGCGACAAGTACAAGGTGGGCGACACCGTCAAGGCGGCGGTGTCCCGCCTGGTGCCCTTCGGCGCGTTCGTCGCGCTGGACGAGGGGGTGGAGGCCATCATCCCCAACAGCGAGTTGTCGGAGCGCCGCGTCGCCCGGCCCGGCGACGTGGTCAACCCCGGAGACGAGGTGGAGGCCCGCGTCATCGAGATTCGCCCGGACGAGCGCAAGATGACCCTGTCCATCCGGCGCCTCGTGGAGAGCACGGCCCCGCGCGAGCCTTACGTGCCGGAGACAGAAGGCGGCGGGCGCGGGCGCGGCGGGCGTGACCGTGACCGCGACCGCGAGGGCGGGCGTGACTTCGGCGCGGCGGCCCCGCCCCGCGAGGGTCCCCCCCGTGAAGGCCCGCCCCGTGAGCGCCGTCGGCGCGAAGGCGGCGGGGGCGGCGGACGCAGCCGCGGCGGCGACTACAACACCGAGTCCGAGGAAGACTACCGCGAGTACCGCAACTTCCGCGCCAGCCAGCGCGAGGAGACCTTCGGCACCAGCCTCGCCGACGTCCTGGGCGCGCAGCTCAACAATCTCCGGGGGGTGACCGAGGAGACCACGGAGGAAGCGGCCCCGGAACAGCCGGAGAAGTCCGAGGAAGAGACCAATTAGGTCACTGACTCGTCAAGCCCCCGCCCCTCGCGGGGGCTTTTTGCTTATGCTTGTCCTCGGCATCACCGGCGGCGTCGCCACCGGCAAAAGCACCGTCACCCGCATGTTCGCCGACCTCGGCGCGCCCGCCATCAGCGCCGACGCCCTCGCCCATGACCTGCTCGCCCCCGGCGCGGACACCACCCGCGCCGTCCTCGCCGCCTTCCCCGACTGCGCCCTCCCCGGCGATGACCCCGCGATCAACCGTCCCGCCCTGGGCCGCCGCATCTTCGCCGATCCCGACGCGCGCCGCCGGCTGGAATCGCTGACTCACCCGGCCATCATCGCCGCACTGACCGCGCAGGTCGCCGAATGGCATCATCAGTCCGGGACGGGCCTTGCCGCCGCCGAGATTCCCCTGCTGTTTGAGGCTGGCCTGGAAGCGCTCACCGATCACATCGTCGTCGTCTCCTGCGCGGCGGAGACGCAGGTGGCCCGCCTGCGCGAGCGGCTGGGCGGCGATGAGACCGAGGCCCGCCGCGTGGCCGCCGCCCAGTGGCCCCTCGCGCAGAAGGTCGCCCGCGCGCACACGGTCATCACGACGGATGTGGGCCTGGAAGACACGCGCCGCCAGGTCATGGCGCTCTGGGAGGCTTTACGGAAAGGGTAGGAGAAAAGCATGGAACCAGTGGCACGATTTCAGTCGGTCTGGCCCATCGGGGATACGGACCCGCGCGATCTGCCCGTCGCCGACGTCCATCGGGCCATCGCGTACTATCAGGACAAGATCGGCTTCCGCGTGGCGGCGCTGGAAGGCGGGGCGGCGACCCTGACGCGGGACAAGGTCACGCTGCGCCTCGCCCAGAACGGCGGCGACCCGGAACAGGCCAGCTGCTACATCGGCGTCTCCGCCGTGGACGCCCTGCATCGGGAGTTGCGGGACCGTGGAGCGGGCGTGGCCGAGACCGTCTCGGACATGACGCATGACGGGACGACGTATCGCGTCATCTGGCTGCGCGACCCCGACGGCCTGTGCTACTGCCTGGGCCAGCCGAAGGCCACCCCAAGAGTACGCCACGCATCCGCCCGCTGGCGATCTGCCTGTTCCGGCACCGGGGGCGCATCCTGGTCGGCGAGGGGTACGACAGCGTCAAGCGGGACTGGTTCTGCCGGCCCCTGGGCGGCGGCATCGAGTTCGGGGAGCGGGGCTGCCGGGCCATCGTGCGCGAGATCCGGGACGAACTGCATGGCATCGGCCAGGACTTCACCGCCATCTGGCGGTCGCCGGACGAACTGGCGGCGGGCCGGACGCGGCTGGTGCCGGAAGGATTACTGGAGTTTCTGAGGGAGCAGGAAAGATGCCGACCATCACCGCGTTAGAACCCCAGAGGCGCAAGGGGCGGCTCAACGTCTTCGTGGACGGGCAGTTCGTCATCGGGGTGGGGGAGGCCGTTGCCGCCGACCTCGGCCTGCGCGTCGGGCGCGAGATGACCGCCGACACGCTGCGCGAGGTCGCCGGGGCCGAGGAGGTCCACAGGGCGACCGAGGCGGCCCTGAGCCTGCTGGAGACGCGGGCGCGGGCGACGCGCGAGATCGAGACCCGGCTGAAGCAGAAGGGGTACGAGGAGGAGGTCATCGGCACGGTCATCGAGAAGCTGCGGCGGCTGGACCTGCTCGACGACGCCCAATTCGCCGCCCAGTGGGTCGAGTCACGCGCCCGCGCCGGCGGGAGCCGGCCCGTGGGGCGGCAGCGCCTGCGGACGGAACTGTTCCAGAAGGGCGTCGGCAAGGACGAGATCGCCGGGGCCGTCGAGCAGGTGTCGGATGAGGATGAGTTGGCCCTGGCGCGGGCGGCGGCCCAGAAGAAGGTCCGCCACGTCCCCGCCGACCCCGATGCCCTACGCGCCGAGCGGCAGAAGCTGATGGGCTTTTTGCAGCGGCGCGGCTTCGGCTGGGAGACGGTCAAGCGGGTCACGCGCGAGGCCCTGCCGATGCCTGCGGAGGCGGCCTGGGAGGAAGAGACGGATTTTGGGGAATAATCTCATGGAATCTCACGGACAGGAAGGATTTATCCCGCCCCGCGCGGAAACATAAGCCTCAGTTAGCCAGTACTAGACGGAACCCCGGAAGACGTGTCATTAATCTGATGTTGTTTTGTCGTTAATGTCATAATTCACGAGACACCGTCCGCTCAACCTCAAAAATCTACAAGGTTTGGGGGTGGGGGAACGATGCCATACGCGATCCTCTCCGCGATCATCCTGGTCGTTGGGGGAGTGCTGCTCTTTTTCGGTTATTTTCAGCCGCAGCGCCGCCTGCTGCAACAGAAATCCGCCGAGATCGACGCCGAGCGAGCACGGCTCGCCAGAGAAACGGAAACGCGCCGCAAGGAACTCCTGCTCGAAGCGCGCGATGAGGCTCACCGCCTCCGCGACGAGGTCGAGCGGGAAGTCAAGGAAAAACGCAGCGAACTGCAACGGTTAGAGCGAAAACTGGCACAGAGGGAAGACGCGCTGGACGAGAAGCTGTCCAGCCTGGACGCGCAGCGGGAGGCACTCGCCATCCAGGAGCGGGCCGCCCAGCACCACATGCAGGAGGCATGGGACCTGAAGGAGCAGCAGAAGGCGACCCTGGAACGGCTCGGCGGACTCTCCAGCGAGGAGGCCCGCACGCTGCTCCTGAGGGACGTCGAGGGCCAGGCGCGGATGGACGCCGCCCGCCTGATGCATCAGATCGAGGAGGAGGCCAAGGCCGAGGGCGACAAGCGGGCGCGGGGCATCCTGACCCTGGCCCTGCAG
>JAFAZD010000198.1 GCA_019239955.1 Armatimonadota bacterium
CGGAGAGGGTCACGGTCGGAAGGTGTCGTAGGCGAACTTCAGGATGAGGGCCGCCGCGACGACCAGGAACAGGGCGCGCACGAAGCGGCTGCCGCGCGCGAGGGCGAGCGCCGTCCCCGCCCGCGCGCCGAGAACGTTGCAGGCCGCCATCGGCAGGGCGACGGCGTAATCAATCTGGCCCGTCGCCGCGAAGTACAGCAGCGCCGCCAGGTTGGTCATCACGTTGACCACCTTCGCCGAGGCCGACGCTGACAGGAAATCATACCCGAACAGGCCGATGAAGGCGAAGATGAGAAAACTGCCCGTGCCCGGCCCGAAGAAGCCGTCGTAGAAGCCGATGACCGTGCCGGTGAGGAGGGCGACCGCCAACTGCCTGCGCCCAGCCAGGCGCGGCGCGTGCAGCGCCCCGAAGTCCTTGCGCGCGAAGGTGTAGGCGGCGACGGCGATCAGCAGCGCCAGGATGATCGGGCGCAGGTGGCCGGGGTGGACATGGCTGACGGCCCGCGCGCCCAGCCACGCGAATGCGAAGGCCGCCAGTGCGGCGGGCCCGGCGACACGCCCATCAATGGCGACGTGCCGCGCGTACTGCCGCAACGCAAACCCCGTCCCGGCGATGGACGACAGTTTGTTGGTCCCAAAGACCGTCGCCGGGGCGACGCCGGGCAGGAAGACAAACAGGGCAGGCAGTTGGATCAGCCCCCCGCCGCCGACCACCGCGTCCACCAGCCCGGCCAAGAAGGCGCAGAGGCAGAGGGGGAGGATCACAGGAGGCCCACGTCCCGTCCTTCGGCCCCCGAAGCCCCCCACCCCGGCTCGTCCCTCGCCACCCCTCCCCCGCATGGCCGGGAGGGGGGCCAGTAACTTGCAGGCTCCGCTTTTTGGAATTGTTCCAGCAATGTTCGGCTCATTCCGCCGGGGCAGGCTCCGTCAGTTCAATGGCGCGGCCATCGGGGTCGGCGACGACGGCGCGGCGGCCCCACGCGCTGGATTGCGGCGCGGTCAGCACGGCGACTCCGGCTGCCTACGCGGCGGCGAGGGTGGCGTCCAGCGAGACCACTTGGAAGCCGAGCATCGTCGCGCCGCCGCTGCGCCGGTCGGGGGCAACGCCGGACTTGCCGGGGTAGATTTCTATGATTGTGCCGCCGAGGTCGCAGGAATAGTGGATGGGACCATTTCCGTGCCGCTCCTGCACGAACTCCAGGCCAAGCGCATGGTAGAAGGCGAGCATTCGATCCACATCTGCGGCGCGCAACACGACCAGTCCAAGCGTCGGTGACGTCATTCGAAACTTCCTAACGACTTCAGTTTGAAGAATGTTTCTGCTTTTTTCGATCAACAGCACCTGCGTTGACTATGTCCTGGGCCCAGGCCATTTGAGTTCATGCTTCTTGTCCGGCGGCACGAGGCTGAACAATTCGCTAATCAACTTGAAGACATGAGGAGATTGCAGCCACGGTTCGGACGAAGCATGGTTATAGAAACTCTTGGCCTGAACGTTCAGGAACCAGATGTCATGGAAGACAAACTTTTCATCAAGGATAGAAACATAGAGATTATGTAGAAACTCTGTGATGGTGTAGCAGAGCCGTATTTCCCGATGGCGTTTCCTGGAAAACAACATCCACCAGGGCGAGCGACCCACGTTGAACAGGATGCTTCTCACATGGGGCAGGCCCCACATAAGAAGTTCTCGATAGATTTCCTGCTTCCGGCTCATAGGACGAACACCATGCGGATGGTGTGGTAGGGGTGCTGCTTGCCGCTCCCCTACCACTTCAGAGGGCGAGATTGTCAACCCTTGTCCTGCTTCTCCTTCAGTTGCCAATACATGCGGGATTGCATGCCGTGGGTCTGGACGTTGCCGACGCTCAGAGACTGGTCGAAGGTCTTGCTGTCGAAGGAGGCGAGGTCTTCGTTGTACAAGGCCCAGTCGGAGGCGCGGCCCGTGACGACGCAGGAGCCTTTGAAGAGGCGCAGGGTGACGGTCCCCGTGACGCGGCGCTGAATCCGGTTGATGAAGGCCTCCAGGTCCTCTTTGAGCGGGTCGAACCAGAGGCCGTAGTAGGCCAACTCGCCCCACTGCTGGTCCACCATCGCCTTGAACTTGCGCTCGGCGGCGGTCGCCACCAGCGCCTCCAAAGCGGCGTGGGCTTTGATGAGGACGGTGCTGGCGGGGCACTCGTAGTTCTCGCGGACTTTGAGGCCCAGCAGGCGGTCCTCCATGATGTCCACGCGGCCCACGCCGTTGTCACCGGCGATGGTCATGAGTTTTTGCACCAGGGCGAGGGGTTCCAGCCGCTCGCCATCTAGGGAGACGGGGACGCCGTGCTCAAAGCCAATGGTGAGGGCCTGCGGGGTCGGATTGGCGGCGTCAATGCCCCTGGTCCATTGGTAAATCTCCTCCGGCGGGGCGTAGTTCGGCTCCTCCAAATGACCGCCCTCAATGGAGCGGCCCCAGAGGTTCTCGTCAATGGACCAGATTTTGTCGGCGGTGACGGAGATCGGGATGTTCTTCTCTTGGGCGTACTGAATCTCCTCGGTGCGGGTGTAGGAGTGCTCGCGCATCGGGGCGATGATGGGCGTATCGGGGAGCAGGGCGCGCATGACGTACTCGATGCGGAACTGATCGTTGCCCTTGCCGGTGCAGCCGTGACAGAAGGCGTCCGCCCCGACCTGTTTCGCCGCCTCGACGGCCTTCAAACCAATCAGGGGGCGGGCGATGGCGGTGGAGAGCGGGTAACCCTGGTAGTCGCCGTTGGCCTTAACGGCGGGCCAGCAGTAGTCGGTGATGAACTCCTGCTTGGCGTCGGCGGTGTAGTGCTCGCAGCCCAGGGCGCGGGCGCGGTCCTCGGCGGATTTCACGTCCTCGTCGGGCTGGCCGACATCCACGGTGACGGTGACGATGCGCTCGAAGCCGTAGTTTTCGCGCATCATCGGGATACAGACGGAGGTGTCCAGGCCCCCGGAGTAGACAAGGACGACGGTTTTAGGCATGAGTAGGATTTCCTTTCAGGATCACCCCCCGGCCCCCAATTCTGGGGGAGCAGGAGGGAACGGCGGCAAAGACTTGGCTTGCGAAATAGCGCACGGCGTCGGTGAAGGCGCCTGGCTGATCCAGGCTGGCGATGTGACCGGCCCGAGCGATGGTCAGGACACGGGCGTTCTGGGCGGCGCCGGCGAACGCGGCCTCCGAGGAGCGATGCACCCGGTCATGCCTGCCATTGAGGATCAGGGCTGGGCCGGGGTAGCGGGCGAGCGCAGAGCGAAAATCCACACGGCGCATGGCGCGGACAGCCTGGGCCGCGCCGTGCCAGTAGGTCCCGGCGGCGATGATTTCATCGGCGAGGTCGGGGAAGCGCCGGTGCAAGTCCCGGTGCAGGGCGCGGGTGAAAGACTGGGCCCCGCGCGGGAAGACAATGCCTTCGCCGGTGAGGACGAGGCGACAGAGCAGCCCACGCGCGTCAAAGGTGCAGCCGGAGAGGACGAGGCCAGCGACCCTGCCGGGATGGGCGGCGGCGAATTGCATGGCGACGCAGCCGCCGAGCGACGTGCCGACCAGCAGGGCGCGCCGTCCGGGCAGGACGTCGTGCAGAACTTGGGCGACCTCACGGACGGCGGCGGCGAAGGTGAAGGGCCGGTCGGCCAATGCGCCGTGGGCGGGCAGGTCAAGCGCCAGGACGCGGAAGTCCTGCCGCAAGGCCCGCGTCTGCGGCAGCCACACCTTGCGCGTGTAGCTGGCGGCGTGCAGGAAGACAAGCGGTGGGGCGTCTTCGGGGCCAGCGAGGTCATAGGTTGTCGGGTCGGTCGTCATGCGTAGAGCGCGACGCGGGCATTCGTGACATCAATGTGGTGCATCCGCAGGAGCAGATAGGCGGCTCCCCGGCGGTGTTCAAGCAGGCCGATGACCAGATGTGCGGGCGTCAAGCGCGTCTCTCGGCGCGCCCGCGCCTCGCGCTCGGCCAGCGCCAATACCTCGGCCGCGTCGCGCGACAGATGAATGTCCCGTGGCGGGGGCGGCGGGGCCTGCGTAATGGGCGGCGGCCAGATCGTCTCGTCCGGGGCGGCCCCCGTCCAGCCGGAGGGAGTCGGCGCCCCGGTCAGTTTTTCTCGATTGGGCCGCACGCCGAGAGCCATCAGGGCACGGCCCGCCCCGGAGAGCGGCGGGTGGAAGAGGCCGAGCAGCAGGTGCGGGGCAGCGATGTCCATATTCTGCCTGTCAGCCTCCCATTGGGCGGCGTTCAGGACGTGGCGCAGCTCGGCGTCGGGCGTCAGCATGGGTCAGTCGGTTTCTTCCTCAGTGCCGTCGTTCACGGGATGCTGGTTCACGGGATGCTGGTTCACGGGGTTTCAACCCCGTGCTTCACAGGGCAAATGCCCGCCTGCGCGGGCAGAAGAAGGGCGGGAGTTCGCAGTTGGGCCAGAGCGTGCCTTCGGCGTGATTCTGCTTTTGGTTTTGAATGTAGGCGCGGACACGCTCGACATGGGAATGGCTCACCGTGTCCAGGCCGTAGCCGCCCTGCCACTTGAAAGACCATGTGGGCGAGCCGTGCGCGTCGTTGAGCGCCTTCGACGACATCCCCTTCACCAACTGCATGAAGTCCGGCACGAGAACCGTTGGTGGCACGGTGACGAACAGATGCACCTGGTCCTCGATGCCGCCGAGGGCATGGATTTCGGCGCGGCACTGCTTGCAGGCGCTGTGAATAAGCGCATACGCCTCCTGTTCAATGGTATCCGTCAATAGCGGCTCCCGGTCCCAGGTGGACCAGACGAAGTGAAAGAACATCCGACAATGGACGTGTGACATGCGACCCTCCGTAGTCTTCCTCTTTGCCCGCGCAGGCGGGCATTTGAACTTGGCAGCACGGGGTTTCAACCCCGTGACCAGTGGCCGCGTGAATGACTCCCGTGAACCACAACCTCGCATGGACTATAAGACCAGCGCCAGCACCGCTTTCTGCGCGTGCAGCCGATTCTCGGCCTGGTCAAAGACGACCGAGTGCGGGCTTTCGATCACGTCATCAGTGATCTCCTCGCCCCGGTGGGCGGGCAGACAGTGCATGACCAGCGCATCGGGCTTCGCCTTCTGCATCAGCGCGCCGTTGACCTGGAAGGGGGCGAATATCTGGGAGCGCGAGGCGGCCTCCTCCTCCTGGCCCATCGAGGCCCAGACGTCGGTGTAGACGGCGTCGGCGTCGGCGACGCCCTCGGCGGGGTCGTGGGTGAGGGTCAGCGTCGCGCCGGTCTCCTGCGCCGCGTCCAGGGCCGTCTGCCAGAGCTGCGGGTCCGGCTCGTAGCCCACCGGGCAGGCCAGCGTGAAATGCGTGCCGGCCTTGGCGGCGAGCAGAAACAGCGACTGGGCGACGTTGTTGCCGTCGCCGACGTAGGCCAGCTTCAACCCTGCCAGCTCGCCCTTGCGCTCGGCCAGCGTCTGGAAGTCCGCCAGGGCCTGGCAGGGGTGCTCGCGGTCGGACAGGCCGTTAATCACGGGGACGTTGGCGTACTCGGCCAACTCCCGCACGGTCCCGTGGTCGAACGTCCGGGCCATGATGCCGTCCAGCCAGCGGTCCAGATTGCGGGCGACATCGGGCACGGTCTCGCGCTGGCCCAGCCGCCCTTCCAGGTAGATGGCGTGGCCGCCGAGCTGGTTCATGCCCGCCTCAAAGGTGACGCGGGTACGCAGCGATGGCTTCTCAAAGAGCAGGGCGAGCGTCTGCCCCTGCGCGAACTGCGTCTGCGTGGCGTCAAACTTGTTGGCCTTGAGCCGCGCGGCGACGTTGAGGATGAGACGGATTTCCTCCGCCGTCAGTTCCTCAATGCCGAGGATGTCCCGCCCCCGCAGCCGGTGCTCGTCCAGGATGAAGGCTATCGGCGACGGCCCTTTGGGCGGGGCCATGCGCTGCGAGGGTTTGCTGGCGGCGGGCGCTTCCTCTGGGGGGCTTGAAATGCGTACCGTCACCTGCTCCCCCATCTCCGTTGGCGTACAGGCGATTCGCAGCACGTAGTCCCCTTCCTCATGGTGAAAGGGGACCATTCCCAACTGCGGCTTCTGCGTCTCGGCGGCGTTCAGGCCGCACATGCTCTTGAACTGCGCGACAAGCCCTTCCTGAAGGTGTTTGGGCATCGTCATCGTCTCATTGGCGAAGCCGCCGATGCGATAGAAGACTTTGATGTTGTCGGCGGTCGGCTCCATCAGGACTTCACCGGCCTTCTCATGGATTGCCTGCTGAATGATCGCCTGACAGATGCGTTCTATGGGAGCACTCTCTGCCTCGACGTGTCCCGGCTTGGGTTCTCGTCCGCGCTGAAAGGGGGCAATGGCCCGCTGAAGCAGCGAACGGCTTTCCCTATCTTTCTCGTCCCCGGCCTGTAAATCTATGACTTCCGCGCGCGTCCGGTCCAGGTCCACGCCCAGCTTGGACAGCACGCGCCCCGCCAGCCCCTCCCCCTCCCGGATCAGCCCCAGCAGCAGGTGCTCCGTGCCGATGTAGTTGTTGTTGAGCTGGCGCGCCTCATCATAAGCGAGATCAATGACCCGCTTGGCCCGGGGCGTCAGCTGCATGTCCTGCCCCAGCCGCCCGTCCCCGCGCGAGACCTGCCGCTCGATCTCGGAGCGGATGCGCCCCAGGGAGACGCCAATACGGTCGAGGATGCGGGCGGCGACGCTGTCGTTCTCGCGCACCAGGCCCAGCAGCAGGTGCTCGGTGGAGACGTAGTTCTCGCCCAGCCGTCCGGCCTCCTCCTGCGCGTAGAAGACCACCTTGCGGGCGCGTTCGGTAAAGCGTTGCCACATGATTTTGCTCCTTTCGAGCGGACAAACACTCCACGCCGTGAACGGCGAGGCTCAACAGGCGCTTCGCGCCGACCGTCCTGCGGACGGAAGAGAACGGACCCGCCGCCGCAAGTCGTCCGCAGGACGACAGGCCGTAGGCCTACCGAGCCTCGCCGTTCACGGCGTGGTCACTCACGGCACGGAGCCGGCGGCGTCTCGGCTGAATTGCCGGGTCATCATGGCCGGGTACGACTGGGCAACAGCGGGCACATCTATAATACCGCCGAAAGTACGTCCATCGCCTCGTCCACGTCCTCTTTGGTGATGATGAGGGGCGGGAGCAGGCGCAGGATGTGGTCGCCGATGGCGTTCAGGATCAGGCCGCGCTCCAATGCCTCGCGCACGACGCGCTTGGCGTCGGGCTGAACCAGTTCGACGCCGAGCATCAGGCCGACGGCGCGGATGTCCTTGATCTTGGGGCGCAGTTTGGGTTCGCTCAGGCGGTGGACGAGGTACTCGCCCATTGCGTGGGCGTTGGCGAGCAGGTGCTCCTCCTCAATGGTCTCGATGACGGCCAGGGCGGCGCGGGCGGCGAGGGGATTGCCGGCGAAGGTGCTGCCGGGGTCGCCGGGGACGAGCGTTTCGGCGGCATCGCCCCGCGCCAGGCACGCGCCGATGGGGACGCCGCCGCCGAGCGACTTGGAGAGGGTCATCACATCGGGCACGACGCCGAAATGCTGGTAGGCCCACCACTTCCCCGTCCGGCCCATGCCGCACTGCACCTCGTCAAAGATGAGCAGGGCCTGATGTTTGTCGCAGAGCGCGCGGGCGGCCTCTAAAAATGGCTTGTGGGCCGGGTAGACTCCGCCCTCGCCCTGGATGGGTTCCAGCAGCACGGCGCAGGTCTCGTCGGTGACGGCGGCCTCCAAAGCGCCGATGTCGTTGTAGGGGACATACGAAAAACCGGGGACCAGGGGCGCAAACGGCTCCTGATACTTGGGCTGGGCGGTGGCCGTCACGGTGGCGAGGGTGCGGCCATGAAAGGAGCGCTCGGCGGTGACGATGCGGTACTTCCCCGCGCCGCCGTGCGCCTTGCCATATTTGCGGGCGATCTTGATGGCGGCCTCGTTGGCTTCGGCCCCAGAGTTGCAGAAGAAGACCTTGTCGAAGTCGCTGATCTGCATCAATTTGGCGGCGAGCTCGGCCTGCGGGGCGGTGTGGTAGAGATTGGACGTATGAATGAGTGTCGCCGCCTGCTCCTGAATCGCGCGGACGTGGCGGGGGTGGCAGTGCCCCAGCCCATTGACGG
The DNA here is from genome assembly GCA_019239955.1 of Armatimonadota bacterium. GTDB lineage: Bacteria > Armatimonadota > Armatimonadia > Armatimonadales > Capsulimonadaceae > JAFAZD01. The sequence goes on from JAFAZD010000198.1 coordinate 8,082, forward strand.
CGATGCCGGCGAGGAAGTCCAGATACTCCTTGCCGTCCGCATCCCACAGCCGCGCGCCCCGGCCCCGGACGAAGGTGACGGGGAGGCGGGCGTAGGTATGCATGACGTAGGCATCATCCCAGTCTTTGACCTGCGCGGCGTCCACGGCCGGGGCGATGTGGCCGGTGTCGGTGTCGAGTGTGTAGCGCGTTTCGAGCATGATACAGTGTTTCCTTTGCCGGGGGCCCCCACCCCGGCTCGTTCCTCGCCACCCCTCCCCCCTAGGAAAGGGAGAAGGGCCAGTAACTACCGCCCGGATGCATCTTGACCAGAGGCAGAGCCTTCCCGCGAGTGGCCCCTCTCCCTTTCCTAAGGGGGAGGGGTGGCGAGGAACGAGCCGGGGTGGGGGCCTTACTTGATCATGGTCCCAAGCCCCTGGTCGGTGAAGATCTCGATGAGCAGGGCGTGGGGCAGGCGGCCGTCAAGGATGTGGGCGCGCTTGACGCCGTTGGCGACGGCGGTGATGCAGGCGTCCACCTTGGGGATCATGCCCCTCTCCACGACGCCGTCTGTGATGAGCTGGCGGGCGTCGGAGACGGTCATCTCGGAGATCAGGCTGTCCTTGTCGGCGAAGTCCTGAAAGATGCCCTCCACGTCGGTCATCATGATGAGCTTGGTGGCCTGCAAGGCCGCGGCGAGCGCCCCGGCGACGGTGTCGGCGTTGACGTTGTAGCTCTCGCCGCCCTCACCGATGGCGACGCTGGAGATGACGGGGATGTAGCCGGCCTCCGTCAGCGTGTGGATGATGGCCGGGTTGACCTGGGCGACACGCCCGACGAAGCCCAAGTCCCCCTTGGTCGTCTCTTTGGTGGCCTGAATCAAGCTGCCGTCCTTGCCGGACAGACCGACCGCCTGCCCGCCCTGGGCGTTGAGGTGGGCGACGATGTTCTTGTTGGTCTTGCCGGTCAGCACCATCTCGACGATCTCCATGGTCTCCTCGTCGGTGACGCGCAGGCCGCCGACGAACTGCGGCTCCTTGCCCATGCGCTGCATGGCCTCGCTGATCTCCGGCCCGCCGCCGTGGACCAAAATCGGGTTGAGGCCGACGTAGCGCATCAGTGTCACGTCCTGCATGGTCGCGGCCTTGAGGCTCTCATCAAGCATAGCGTGCCCGCCGTACTTGATCACGATGGTCTTGCCAGCGTACTCCTTGATGTAGGGCAGGGCCTGGATAAGTGTTTCCGCTTGGTTCATGGTTGTGTCTGCTCCCATTCGCGCAGGATTTGTCGCACCGGCGGCAGCGGGTCCTGCCAGAGCCAGCCGACGTTGATCCAGAGGCTGGGCAGAATGGCGCTGCGGTAGATGCCGCCGGAGTCGGGCTGCGCCCGCTGGTAACGTCCCGCCGGGTCCAGCACGAAGAAGTCGGCCCGTTGCGTTTCCGAGTCCAGTATCCAATACTCGCGGACGCCCCCCGCCTCATATTCACCGTATTTCGCGCCGCGGTCGCGCAGCGCGCTCTCCGGTGAGACGATTTCAACCGCAAGGTCGGCGGGGCCGTCCAGGAAGTTATGCCGCAGTCGTGCCAGATTGGCGCTCGTAATGAAGAGCAGATCTGGCTCCCGGCCACGCCGCACCTTAGCGAGTTTCATCTGAAATGGGGCCGCCAGCACCTTTCCGGCGCTCCGATCCTCGGCGTATTGGGCCAAGAGGCGATGCAAGAAACCTGATAGGTCTTGGTGCGGCAGGCTGGCAGGACTCATGATCTCAATCTCTCCGTCCACCCACTCGGCGTAGGTGTCTTCGTCGGCCCAGTCCAGGAACCCCTCGTAGGTGACGGGAGTTGCCGGGAGCGGCTTGTCCTCACTGACAACAGGCTGTGGTTTCAGTTGTACGGCCATGACGCTACCTCCGTAACCGGCAGACGAGGATTTGCCGCTGTGACGATGAGTCGAAGTTCGTTTCGTCAAAGTCACCATACTTTGACTCGATGATGAAGCTGTTGTAGTGCAGCAGCGCGTCCAGTTCCTGAGGGAAGATCACACGCAGGTCAATGCTTGTCATGCGTGGCTTGTTCCCGTTCTCGCACTGATAGTACCACGTCGCGTCGTTGACCTGTGCAGCAGCATCATAAACGACGCTCTCCGTCACCGTGACCGTCTCACCCGTGTCAGGGTTCGGGTACTGCCCGATCGGGAAGCGCAGCACCGGATCGCGCAGCGACGGGTTGTAGACTTCCATGGCAAACCGCATCGTAGATATTCTGGGTCATGGCCTATTCTCCCCTACGATCGCCTCGGCCTCGATCTCGACCAGCAACTCGGGGGCGATCAGGCGGCGGACTTCCACCATGCTGGTGGCCGGGCGGATAGTGGCGAAGAACTCGCCGTGGGCGCGCCCGATCTGCTCCCAGCCGGCGATGTCCGTGACGTACATTCGGGTGCGGACTACATCCTCCAGCCGCGCCCCCACCTGCTCCAGTGCCGCCTGGATGTTCTTGATGGCTTGGGCCGTCTGGACATAGGGATCGCCGAGGCCGACGGTGTTGCCCTGAGCGTCGGTCGCCGTGGTGCCGGAGACGTGGACGACACTGCCGACGCGCACGGCACGGGAGTAGCCGACGACCGGCTCCCAGGGCGTTCCCGAACTGATGTTAGTCCGTTTCGTCATTTTCCCCTTTGCGACGGCTTCGCCAGGACGGTCAGGGCGACGCCGCCCAAAATCAGCAGCAGCGCCAGCACGGCCGGCGGCGTGACGCGCTCGCCCAGCAGCAACGCGCCCAGCCAGACGGCGACGAGCGGGTTGACGTAGCTGTTGCTGGTCGCCAGCGCGGGCCGCACGCGCGGCAAGAGATAGACATAGGCGCTGAAGCCGGCCAGCGCGCCGAAGATCAGATAGACCAGCGCCCCCAGGGGCCGGCCTGTCGGGAGGCCGTGCGGGTGCTCCCCATGCAACAAGCTCATCAGGAGCAGAATGACACCGCCGCAGAGCATCTGCGCCGCCGAGGCCATCATGCCCGCCGGCAGGGGCAGGCGGCGGCTCCAGACCGTGCCCAGCGCCCAGCACACCGACGACAGCAGCAGCGCCGCCGCGCCGAGGGGGCTGGCGCGCAGGCCACCGTCCAGGTTGAGCAGGACGACCCCGGCAATGCCCAGCGCCAGCCCCAGCCATTCCCGGCGCACCGGCCACTCGCCCCATAGTCCGGCCAGCAGGGCGGCCCAGAGCGGCGCGGTCGCCACGCCGAGGGCGGCCATGCCCGACGTGACCCACTGCTCGGCGAACACCACCCCGCCGTTGCCCCCGCCCAGCAGCAGCAGCCCGACCAGGGCCGCCCCGCCCCACTGCCGGGGCGTCGGCATCGGATCGCCCCGCAGGCGCAGCACCATCAACAGTAGCACCCCGGCAATGACGAACCGAACGCCCGCCATCAGAAACGGCGGCAGACCGCCCAGGGCAATCCGCATCGCCAGGTAGGTGGAACCCCAGACCAGGTAGATGGTGAGCAGGGCCAGGGCGATTCCGGCGCGGCTGCCGGACGGCCCTGGCTCCTCCGCTGGGGCGAGGAGGCAGTTTGGCTCCTCAGTGATCCTTGGCTCGGAAGGCATGGCCTCATGCAGGGGCATGGCGCGCCACGCCCCTACGCAGTCCCGGCAGTTTTGCGGGCAAGCGGGCTTCAATGGGCGTCACCCAGTCAATGCCCTCCTGTCTTTGAACGCGCCTCACTCTTTTCGCTGTGGTTCATTCTGTTCCCGCCGTATTGGTAGTACGCCCCAATTGCCTCTTGGAAATACTTTTCGGATGTCTCGCGCGGCAGGCCAAGCAAATGGACTTCCATGGCATCGTCTTCCAACTCTTCCGAGTAGTCGAAAATGGTAATGCCGCCTTGAGGCTCCAATGTCTCTCCAGCCACTGTTCGGGCCGTGAGATTGAACGCTTGGGCCTTCCGCCAAGATTCTATGCCCGCTTCCGAGCGGGCTTCCCCAACACTGCCGTACCGGAGCGTGGTATCGCGGAAGATCGGCTGAAACTTTGCGTAGTCCTCATTCGGCACGAAAGGCCCAGTGGACACCCCCATGCCTGGATCAAAGTGGACGAACTTCGCCCAACCGATCAACCCGCCGTCGGCATAGATGTGGCACTTCATCATGTGTGGTACTCGGCGTTGATCTTGACGTAGTCGTAGATGAAGTCGCAGGTCCAGACGGTGGGCATCCCGTCGCGGTAGACGGTGGTGCCGGCGAGGGCGATCTCGACGTGGGCGGGGTCGAAGGCGACGCCCGACCGGCCGATTTCACCATTGTACCATTCTGTGGCTTTCTGGAACATGCCTGCCGGGTCGTCCGCCTTCAGCACCTGAGCCTGCGCACCGCGGGGGCCTCCGTCCACCGCATCCGGGAATATATGGAATACGTGGAATTTGCCGGAACGAACCCGCCTCCGACACCCCTCCCCTGCCCACTTCGGGGGAGGTGACGAGGCTTCGCCCGAGCCGGAGGCGGTTCCCAGGCCGGCCCGGCTGTTTTTCTTGGCAGGTAATGAGGGCCGGACATGCCTCCGATAATTCCTTCAGGAGATTATGCCCGAATTCCTGACAACCCGGCCGTGCGTACTCGTGGTGGACAACGAGCTGATGAGCCGCACCCTGATGGACGCCGTGCTGCGCCAGGACGACCGCTACGAGGTGCTCACCGCCGCCGACGGCCCCGGCGCCCTGGACGCCGTCCGCCGGAAGCGGCCCGACCTGCTACTCCTCAACGCCGTTCTGCCCGACGGCCCGGCCGGCGACGGCTTCGCCGTCTGCCGCGCCCTCAAATCCGAGACGCGCACCCGCCGCATTCCCGTTGTGCTCGTCACCGGCGCGGCCGCCTCCCAGGGCGACCGCACGCGCGGACTCGAAGCCGGGGCCGATGACTTCCTCGCTAAACCCTTCAACCGCGTGGAACTGCTCGCCCGTGTCCGCTCCTTGATTCGCATCAAGGCCCTCAACGATCAGCTCGATGAGGTCGAGGACGTCATTTACTCCCTGAGCCGCGCCGTGGAGGCGCGCGAGGGGGGCGAAGCAGGGACCGCCGGCGCCGCGCGGGTGGCCACCTACGCCGCCGCGCTGGGCGCCGAGGCCGGGCTGAGCGACGAGGACCTCCGCAGCCTCCGCCACGCCACCATGCTGCGCGACATCGGCAAGCTTGGCCTCCCCCACTCCCTGCTCAACAAGCCGGGTGCGCTGGACGAGGGCGAGTGCCGCTCGATGCAGCATCATCCCGTGCTCGGCGAACAGATCGTCTCGCCCCTGCGGACCACCGCCACCCTGCTGCCCATCATCCGCCACCACCACGAGCGTGTGGACGGCAGCGGCTACCCCGATGGTCTCGCGGGCAACCAGATCCCCCTCGGCGCGCGCATCGTCGCCATCGCGGACGCCTACGACGCCATGACCTCCCTGCGCCCTTACCGCCCTGCCCTCTCCCCCGCCCGGGCCGTCGCCACCCTCCAGGCCGGCTCGGGCCGCCAGTGGGACTCCGCGCTGGTGGACCTCTTCGTCCGCTGGCTCCAGAGCCAGACGTCCCTGAAATAGATCCCTGTCATCCCTCGGTTGAGCGACACGCTTTTTGGGTATGACCCGAAGAGCGGCCGTATTCGCACGAAAAAAATTTATATAAAACGTAATCAGCATTACAGCAATTTTCCGAAATATTTGAGACAATGAAGGGCCTTCTTACGTAGGATAATGCGGGGAGGATGTCGAATAGATTTGTCTCGCGCGGCCACCGCAAGGAACCGCGTGATGGTGACTCTTGTTTTAATCATATATTCAAGTTTTGGTGTAGTGATGATCACAAAGGGGAGACTCATGGGGAGCAGCACGGGATTGATGGACAAGCCCAATACGGCCGCATCGCCGCGCGGCATTGACGTGCCGGAGGACCGCCGCAGCCAGACCACGTACGCGGATAAAGAGGAATCGCTGACGGTCGGCGGTGCGCTGGATGATCCGGATGCTGTCCGGTTTTTGGCGCTTGCCGCCGGCGGGGACGATGACGTCGCCGCGCCGCTCCTGGACGCCGCCACGGGCGAAGAAGATGTGGAGACCGAGGCGGAGACTCTCTCGCCGGAGGATGAGCCGCAGGAGGCCGCCTACGCGCCCGTCGAGGAGAACCCGCGCGACGAGTCGCTCCAGATGTGGATGCGCAAGACCAAGAACACCAAGCTCCTGAGCGCCGAGGAGGAGATCGACCTGGCCCGCCGCGTCGCCGAGGGCGACCAGCGCGCCAAGGACATTCTCACCGAGGCCAACCTGCGTCTGGTGGTCTCCATCGCGCGCCGCTACTCCGTCCCCGGCATCAGCCTCGCTGATCTCATCCAGGAGGGCAATATCGGCCTGATCCGCGCGGTGGAGAAGTTCGACTACACCAAGGGCTACCGGTTCAGCACTTACGCGACCTGGTGGATCCGCCGCGCCATCGCGCGAGCCGTCATCAACCAGGGTCGCACCATCCGCATCCCGGTGTACGTCGCTGAGACCATCCACAAGCTGGTCCGCACATCGGGCCTGCTGCGCCAGCAGCTCTCCCGCGAGCCGACCCAGGAGGAGCTGGCGCGCGAGATGGATGTCCCGGTCGAGCGCGTCAACGAGATCATGCGGATCGCCTCCGAGCCGCTGTCGCTGGAGACGCCGGTGGGCGAGAAGGACTCGGCCCAGTTGGCCGACTTCATCCAGAGCAACCAGGGCCAGTCCCCCTCGGACGCCGCCGTCAACCTGATCCGCCGCGAGCAGCTCGACACCGTGCTGGACAAGCTGACGCAGCGCGAGCGCGACGTGGTGCGGATGCGCTTCGGCCTCGACGACGGCTACGCGCACACCCTCGAGGAGGTCGGCCAGCGCTTCGCCGTCACCCGCGAGCGCGTCCGCCAGATCGAGCTGCGCGCCCTCAAGAAACTGCGCCGCATGGGCCCGGTGGACATCCGGGCATAGTCAATGGAAGCGCCCCCGCCGTTTGGCGGGGGCGCTTCTTTACTGACTGCTGGGCTTCTTCGCCAGGCGCGTCTTCCCGGCCTTCCTCATCTGCGACTTGCCGCCGCCCTGATTCGCCATCTCCAAAGCCCGCTTGGCCTTGCGCGCCGCCAGCACCGTCTGGTACTGCCGCTCGAACGGCGTCAGCCCGGACACGTCCGTGCCGCGCACGGCCTCAGCGCGGGCCTCGATCAGCGCCGCCCGTGTGCGCCAGTTGCCGAAGCGCGACCCGTGGCAGAGGCGCAGCAGGGCGTTGCTGAACGCGCCGGGCTTCCAGAGCGCGGGGTCGTCGCTGTCCGACACGCCCCGTGCCGCCCGCGCGGCGTCCTCCACGTAGGAGTTCGCGTGGCGCGGATTGTTGGTCCACAGGGCGAACACCAATGCCTCCGCATAGGGATCATTGGCCGCCAGATCGGCGACCGTCAGGCCGGCCCGGCCCGGCGCGTGGTAGGGCAGGCCCGCCAGACGCTTCTTCAGCACCGCGTCCACGACATGCCCGGCGTACTCCACCTCCAGCGCGGCGACCGCCGGCTGCCGCCCGGCCCGCGCCATCACCGTCGCCCAGTGCGTCATCAGCTTCGGGTCGTACTTGCCGATCTGCATCGTGCCCCGGAAGGCCCGCCGCACGTCCTGCGGCGTCGCCAGCCGCTTGCCGTAGACGATCAGCCCGTCCGGGTCGGCGTCCAGGCCGTTCGCCACGAACACCTTGTCCCACAGCCGCCTGCGCTTCGTCGCCCACAGCCGCCGCTTGATGAAGACCAGCGCCTGCGCCAGACTGCCCGTCCGCGCCGTCCACTGCATGATCCCCCAGGACAGCACCCCCCGGTCGTAGAGATTGACTGAGTCAAACCCGCCTTCCAGCGACTGCGTGATGTCCAGGATGAACAGGTCGCGCGAGCCGACGTCGCGGCGGGTGATGCGGCGGGCGCTCTTGACGAACATCCCGTCCTCCAGGTGCATCTTGCGCAGGAAATTGGCCCGCTCCGGGTCCGTATCCGCCGGCAGCACGTAGGGCTGCACCAGCACGGGCGACATGTCCGGCTGATCGCCCTCCCAGGAGTAGCGCGGCGAGGCCGCCGCGTGATGGTGCCGGTGGTGGTGGCGCCGCGCCTGCGCCGCCGGGCCCCCTGCGAGGAACGCGCCAAGTGTGAGGAGTATCGGAACGTATTTCTGCTTCATGGAAATGCCGGGATACAGCATACCACAACTTCGCCCAAATTCGCCGACGCCGGTGCCTGTTTTTCACGCGGTCGCCGTGTCAACCCGGTCCTGCGTCAAAAAAGCCAGGCCCGCTCTGCCGCTTCCGGCAGGGTTTTCGCACGGAGGATTTGCGGGATCAGGGCCTCTCTGCTCGCCTCAAGATCGCTCATGCCGTTGATTGTACCACTCCGCCAAACCAGGCAGGAAACCGGCGTACGGCCGGCAAACATCCCCACAACTGCGCTAGTGACCATTCACGCTGACTGGAGGGACTTGATGGCAACTGTGGTTGACGCCCCCGCCGCGCCGCTGACGTATGAGGCGTACATGGCGGAGCCGCAGGTGGAGGGGCGGTATGACATCATCAACGGAGTGAGGATTTTCATGCCCGGTGCATCCTGGGATCATCAGACGATCTCCGGCAACATTGGCGACTTGTTCCGCCAATTCGCCCGCCGCAGCGGGGCGGCAAAGACCGTATCCACGCCGTTTGACGTGTTGATTCGCCGTGTCCCCAAGGTGCAGACGCGGCAGCCGGACGTGCTGCTCATCAGCCTGGCGCGGCTGGCTCAGGGCGGTGGTATCCTCCGCCGCGGGCCGCTGCCCGTCGCGCCGGAGTTGGTGGTGGAGATCGTCTCAGACAGCGAGACGCAGCAGATGCTCCATGACAAGATCAAAGACTATTGCGCCATCGGCGTGGATGAATGCTGGGTCGTGCGGCCAGACGCGCGGACGGTGGAGGTGCTGCGGCTGACGCCGGTGGGGAGCCAGTCCGTGGCCGTGTGTGACGACACGCAGACGGCGGCCTCGCGCGTCTTCCCGGCGCTGGCCGTTCCGGTTGCGGAGGTGTTTGCGCCGTAGACTTGCTTGATTCCGTCCGCGTTCTTGTGGTACACTGAGGGGAACATTTGTTTTATCGAACGGGCACAGACTTGTGGCCGTTTTTCTCTTGTGGGGGCGCAATGCATGGCGGATTTCATTCGGATACAAGGGGCGCGGCAGAACAACCTCAAGGACATCTCGCTGGACATCCCGCGCGACAAGCTGGTGGTCATCACCGGGCTGTCCGGATCCGGCAAGTCTTCGCTCGCCTTTGACACCATCTACGCCGAGGGGCAGCGGCGGTACGTCGAGTCCCTGTCGGCCTACGCCCGCCAATTTTTGGGCCAGATGGACAAGCCGGACGTGGACCACATCGAGGGGCTGTCCCCCGCCGTCTCCATTGACCAAAAATCCACCTCGAAAAACCCCCGCTCCACCGTCGGCACCGTCACCGAGATCTACGACTACCTGCGCCTGCTGTTCGCCCGCGTCGGCGTGCCGCACGACCCGGTGACGGGCCAGCCGCTGACCAAGCAGACGGTCGAGCAGATGGTGGACCGGACGCTGGAACTATCGGAGGGGACTCGCATCCAGGTCCTGGCCCCCGTCGTGCGCGGGCGCAAGGGTGAGTACAAGAAGGAGATTGACGAGATCCGCTCCGAAGGCTTTGCGCGGGCGCGGATCGACGGCGCCGTCTATGACCTGTCCTCCGACGAAATTCCGGCGCTGGAACGTTACAAGCAGCACACGATTGAGATCGTCATTGATCGCCTAGTCATCAAGGCGTCGGGCCTGGAGAAGCGCCTGGCGGACTCCTTTGAGACGGCGGTGAAGTGGGGCAAGGGGCAGGTCGTCGTGGACGTGATCGGCGGCGAGCCGCTGGAATTCACCGAGAGCTTCGCGGCGACCGACTCCGCCTTCAACTTCGAGGAGATCGAGCCGCGCCTGTTCTCGTTCAACTCCCCCTACGGGGCCTGCCCCGAATGTCATGGCCTCGGCGTCAAGACCGAGTTCGACCCGGAACTCATCATCCCGGACAAGGCCAAGAGCATTGAGGACGGCGCGATCCTGCCCTACGTCGCCGCGTCCACCGGCAGCACCAACGAATGGGCGCTGGGACTGTTCCGCGGCGTCGCCGAGCGGTTCCACTTCAGCCCACACGCGCCGGTGGAACAACTCAGCCAGGAGCAGTACGACGCCCTGATGCACGGCGTCAGGGGCACGGTCACGGTGACGTTCCGCAACAAGTGGGGCCGGAACCGGCAGTTCACGTCGGACTACGCCGGCATCGTCGGGATGCTGCAGAAGCGCCTGAACGAGACCGACTCGGAGGGCGTCAAGGAGTGGCTGGCCCAGTTCCAGTCGGACAAGCCCTGCCCCGTCTGCCACGGCAAGCGCCTCAAGCCCGAAGCCCTTGCCGTTCTGCTCGGCGGCATCAACATCAGCCAATTGTGCGCCCTGAGCATTGAGAAAGCCCATTGCTGGTTCGATACATTGAAGCTGACACAGCGCCAGCAGCTCATCGGCCGCCAGATCGTGCGTGAGATTCAGACCCGCCTTGGCTTCCTCCTGAACGTCGGCCTCGGGTATCTGACGCTGGACCGGGCGGCGGCGACCCTGGCCGGCGGCGAGGCCCAGCGCATCCGGCTCGCCTCACAGATCGGCTCCGGCCTCACCGGCGTCCTTTATATCTTGGACGAGCCGAGCATCGGCCTGCACCAGCGCGACAACACGCGCCTGATCGAGACCCTGATGCGCCTGCGCGCCCTGGGCAACACCATCATCGTGGTCGAGCACGACGAGGAGACCATGGCCGCCGCCGACTGGATCGTGGACATTGGCCCCGGCGCGGGCGAGCACGGCGGCCAGGTCGTCGCCCAGGGCACGCCGGAGGCGATCATGTCCAACCCGGACAGCATCACGGGCCGCTTCCTGGCTGGCCGGGAGAAGATCGAGGTCCCCGCCGCCCGCCGCCCCCCCAACGGCAAGTCATTGGAGATCAGGGGCGCGCGGGGGCACAACCTCAAGAACG
>JAFAZD010000290.1 GCA_019239955.1 Armatimonadota bacterium
CCCCGGAAAGGCCATCGTCGCCAGCAGGAACAGCAGCACCGAGTTGCCGTAGGACAGGCTGTAGCGCGACAGCGCGTAGGCGCACAGCGGGTTGACGATCAGCGTGGTCAGAATCGCCAGCGTGCAGTACACGAACGTGTTGAACACGGCCCGCCCGTGCAGCAGCATGTACTGCGTGACCAGCCGGTAGTTGCGCCCCACAAAGTCCCACCGGAGCCGCCCAGAATTGGCCTGGACATAGGACCAGTCGGCCTGCTGCGCCGCCGGCCCCAGCGGGCCGCCCCAGCGGGTCTCCGGCGTGTCCGCCGAGAGGGCGGTCGGCGGCGCGACCTGGAGAAACCCCAGCCAGTCCAGCAGCGGCGGCCCGGCGGCGGGTACGGCATCGGGATCGGGCAGCGCCGCCTGACTTAATGACGCCAGATGCGCCCCGTACTTGCCGTTGTAATCGGCGATGTCGTTCTTGTACCGTTTTCGCAGGAACGCCTGATACGCCGGCAGGGCCGCCGGGTCCACATGGACGTACCGGAACGGCAGCTTAGCGCGGACGAACGTTTCCCAGTCCTTGCGCCTCGCGGCATTCCCTTCGGCCCGTGCGGCCAGGCGGATGTCACCGTAGCCTTGGAAGTTCGTCCCCCACGCCTCGTTCAAGGCGGCGAGGGTCGGATACGCCTCCTCCTTGAGCCACTGCTGATAGATCGGGGCCGCCCCATTGACGGAAAAGAAGTGGGGCGGCAGCGTCCTCTGGAACTCGGCCCAGTCGCGGCTCTTGGGGGAGTTGTCGGGCGTCCACGTATGCCTGGTCGGCTGCTCGAACGGCGGGAAGACGGTCCCGAACGACTCGTCCTCCTGCGTGTACGCCCGGTCCAGGGCGCGGATGTCGCCGTGGAACTTGGCCTGCAGAAAGTCACGGTAGCGGTCCAGCAGCGGGCTGGGGCTGTACGAGGCCGCGTCGCCGCCGAATCCGGCGGTCTTGTAGCGCGCCGGGAGATTTGCCACGAAGTCATTCCAGGCGCGCGCCGTCGCGGCAGCGTTTGATGGGGGAGGGACAATGTCCCCCCACTTGGCGAAGCTCGTCCCGTAGGCCGCGTTGATCCTGCCGAAGTCGCCGCCGAACTTGTCCTCCACGTATTTGCCGAACAATGCCCGGTCCGAGCGCAGGTAAAGCGGGAGGATGTCGTACTTGTCCTGATCGTACTGCGACGTCACTGACGCGCCCAGCATGATCAGGAATGGGTACACCATGGTGACCGCCCCCAGCGCGAGCACGACGTACAGCGCCGCCACCAGCGCCCGCATCTGGGGGGACTTGCGGCCCACCGCCGGGATCAAAGGCATGGGATTATTATAGCGGCAACCGGGTTGAAATGCAAGGGCGATCCCCGGAGGCCGGGGCGGGAGCCGCCTACGGCCACCGCGCCGCGTACAGTATGAACCGCGTGTCCAACGTCTCGGCGGCGTTCAGGCCGCCCAGCGTCCGCCGCGCGTACTCCTGCGTCTCGGCCAACAGCGCCTGATGCGCCGAGTCCGGCACGTCCCAGATCTGCGAGTACGTCCGCCGCTCCAACGCCGCCAGCGTCTCCGCGACCGGGACCGCCCTTTTCCACTTCAGGTAGGGCAGGGACAGCATCTCGACACGCGCCCGGGCGTCTCGGCGTAAGTAGGCCAGCGCCTGCGTCAGCCCCGGCGTGCCCAGGCTGTGCCCCAGCACGCCCCGCGCCCGCGCCCGCTCGAAATAGAGATCCACCAGCGCCGAGCGCCCGCCCTGATCGCCCCCCAGCAGCAGCACGCCGGTTTTTGGGACGAGTACGCGCTGCAGCTCGTCCAGCACCAGTCGCCATCGCTCCACCAGATGCAGGATGTGGACGATCAGCGCCCCGGCGAAGACGCCCCCGCGCAGCGGCAGCCGCTGCAAGTCCCCGGCGATGAGCGACAGACCTCCCGGCGGCGCCTTCTCCGACGCCTGGGCCATCATCGCCGTCGAGATGTCCAGGCCGACCACCCGCCCCGGATGCAGATGCGCCAGGGGGGCCGCGAAGCGTCCTGTCCCGACGCCCGCATCAAGAAACAGGCCGCCTCTGGACAGCCGTGCCTCCCGCGCGCAGGCCCGCACCACGTCGTCCAGGATGGCCGGCGGGATTACCCGCGTCCGGTCGTAATCCTCCGCAACGGCGTCGAAGGACAGGTACCGCCCCGGCGCGTCCGTCATGGGACCGGCTCCCCGGCTCCCAATAATTGGGGAGCAGGAAAGGCATTCTTGGGCGTACTGATGGCCGGCGGCACGACGTACAGGGGTACGAGCGCCAGCGGGTCGTCCGTCAGGCCGTTGTTCAGCCGCCCCGCCGCCGCCCGCGCCAGGCCCTCCGGCGGGACGTGGGGCTGCGACCGCGACAGGCCGGGCCGCTCCGCCAGAAGGTCAATCGCGCCGCAGCAGGCGACTTGCTCCCCCGCCTCCACCATCGCCTTCAGCCGCCGCTCCATCGCCTCGACGCTCTCGGCGAACGGCTCCGGGAGAGGCTCCGCCGCCCGGTACACCGCCGCGTATGCCTCCCCACGCCGGGAGGGCAGGATAACCACCAGTGTGGGTACGTCTTGACCCCATGCCTCGGCATAAGCATTCAGCGTCGGGACGCCGACCAACGGCTTGCCCGTGACCTGCGCCAGCGTCTTCGCCGTCGTCACTCCCACCCGGACGCCCGTGAACGACCCCGGCCCGAGGCCGACCGCCAGCGCCGACACGTCCGCCAGCGTCATCCCCTCGCCCACCAGCAGCCCGTCCACCTCGCCCAGCAGCCGCCGAGACAGGGAGCGCCGTCCGTGGAACACGCGGGCCGCCCGCAGCGCCCCGCCCGCGCCCTCGTCCGCCAGCGCCAGCACCGCATGGTCGCCGCTCGTGTCCATCGCCAGAAAGGTCATAACGCCGCTTCAATCCGTGGTGGAGGCCCCAATGCCGAGAATCAAATTCGTCTTCGTGTTGTGAACCGTCCATAGGAACGCACCCCACCACTCGTGGCCCGCATCAAAGTAGGTGGACCAGTCCGTGGACCACTCGTAGAACGTCACCGCCTCCTCAAAGTCCTGGAACAGTTGGACGTTCATGGATAGGAACAGAGTGTTGATCTCCTCGCTGGTGCCGCGCAGGTTGTACGGTGGCTCCGTGAAGGCATAGGCATATCCGTATCCAGTCATCCCACCGGGGATTTCGCGGACCGTGCCTGGGCTTTCCGGCTCGCCCGCGAAAAAGTAGTGGTTGAGATGGTTGCGCGTCCTCCCACGCAGGAGCAGGCGATGACTGCCAACCTCGTAAAGCGGCCCAACGAACTCAGCAATGGTGATCTCCCGACCTTGCGCCTTTTCCGGCTGCGTCGTCACCCGAAAATGAGTTTCCGGGTCCAGTCCCGCGTTGATGAACGCTTGAACGACCGCCTCCTGGGCGAAATACCGCTCGTTCCGCTCCGCGAAAGCCTGTAACGTAGCGATGGCCGCTTCCCGATGAAGCTCAGGTTCCGGCAGGCGCGGGAAGTCGTCTGAGAAGAATGCAAACATCAAAACGCCGCCGCGACCTTCGTAGTCACGGATCAGCCGAGCCAGATCAGGTGCAGGATGGACTTGCTCAAGCATCATCACAGCCCCTCTATAATCTGTCCAGCTCGCACGCCTCGTGGAGTGAGGGTGATCTCGCGGGCGTCGGGTGCATCGGCGGCAGTCAATGTGATGTCCAGACGGTCGGCGGGGAGGACGTCGGCGATGCGGTCGGCCCACTCGATGACGACGACACCGTCCGCCTCCAGGTACTCGTCGAAGGCGAGGTCGGCGAGGCCGGAGGAGTCGGGCAGGCGGTACATATCGAAGTGGTACAGGGGGACGCGGCCCCCCGGATGCTCGGCAATCAGGGTGAAGGTGGGAGAGTTGATCGGCTCGTCGGGGGGCAGGCCCAGGCCCCGCGCCAGGCCCTGCGTGAAGGTGGTCTTGCCCGCGCCAAGATCACCGACCAGGCAGAGTAGGTCGCCCGCGCGCAGCTCGCGGCCCAGGCGGGCGGCCAGCGCGCGTGTCTCGTCGGCGCCCCGCGTGTGAAAGACCCGCGATGTCATGGGGCGAAGTGGTCCCAGCCGTGGTCCTCGGCGGACAGGTCAGTCTCGGAGCCGTCCGGCGCGACGACATGCAGGCCGGCCCGCGTGACCTCGCCGATGACGGCGGACGGGACTCCGACGGCGTCCATCGCGGTCCGCACGGCCTCCACGTCCGCCGGGGCGACGGACAGCAGCAGCTCGTAGTCCTCTCCTCCGGACAGCGCCAGCGCCGCCGGATCCTTTCCCAAATCCTTCGCCGCCTGCCGCAAGGCGTCGCTGACGGGCAGTTTGCTCACCTCGATCCGCGCGCCGACGCCCGACGCGGCGCACAGCTTGGGCAGGTCGCCGGCCAGGCCGTCGCTGAGGTCCATCGCCGCGCGAACGTTGCCGGTCGCCGCCGCCGCGCGGGCCGCCGGGACGCGCGGGTGGGGCCGCCGGTGCGCGCCGATCAGGTCGCGGCTGATCTTCTCCGCGCGTGCCGGCCCGTGTTGGGTCAGCAGCAGCAGCCCGCCCGCCGCGTCGCCCAGCGTCCCCGTCACCAGCAGGGCGTCGCCGACGCGCGCCCCGCTCCGGGTCAGTGCCCGCCCCGCCTCGACCGTCCCCAATTGCGTCACGCTGACGATCAGACCGTGCGGGGAGGCGTTCGTGTCGCCGCCCGCCAGGCGCGCCCCGTAGCGGTGCAGGCAGTCGGAGAAGCCGTCGTAGAGCCGGTCCAGGCTCTCCACCGTGTCCTGCTCGGTCAGCCCCAGCGACAGGAAGGCAAAGGTCGGCTCCGCCCCCATCGCCGCGATGTCGGACAGGTTGACCGCCGCCGCCTTCCAGCCGATGGAGTACGGGTCGCTCCACTCGCGCCGGAAGTGGACATCCTCGACAAGCATGTCGGTCGTGACGACCACCTGCCGCCCCGCCGGGGCGTCCAGCACGGCGGCGTCATCCCCCACCGGCACGGCCAGCCCGCCGCCCTTCGCCGCCGCGTGGGGGCCACGCATCCGCTCGATGAACCCGAATTCGCCCCCGATTTCGGAAAGTCGCATAGGTGTTTCGTGGATAGTGTGGTAGGGACATGGCGCGCCATGCCCCTACACCGCCGCGCCCTAACCCCAGCTCCACATGTTGGGGTTGTTGTCCAGGCGGTCCGTGACGGTGTGGCCGATCTCGTCAATGGCCTCCAGGTCCTCCTCGTCGATCTCCACGTCGCCCGCGACGGCGTTCTCCTTCGCCTGCTCGGCGTTGCGCGCGCCGACGATGGCGCTGGTCTGGGGTTGAGCGATCAGCCAGGCCAGCGCGAGGTTGCCGAGGGTCACGCCGTACTTGTCCGCGATCGGGCGCAGCCGATCCAGCGCGTTCTGCGCGCGCTCGTAGGTCTCGCCCTGGAACAGCCGGTTGGCCCCCCGGTTGTCGCCCTCCTCGAACTTATGCCCGCGCCCGAACTTGCCGGTCAGCAGGCCCTGCGCCAGCGGCGAATAGGCGATGATGCTGATCTTGTTCTGCTCGCAGTAGGGGGCGGCGTCCTGCTCGATCTGACGCCAGAACAGGGAGTAGGGCGGCTGGAGGCTGTCCACGCGCCCGTACTGGGACGCCTCGGCGATCTGGGCGCGGCTGAAGTTGGAGACGCCGATGGCGCGTATCTTGCCCTGCTCCTTGAGCTGGTTCAGCGCGCCTATCGTTTCCTCAATCGGCACGACCTCGCTGCCGAACGTGCCCGCCGGCCAGTGAACCTGATAGAGATCAATCCGATCCGTGCCGAGGTTCTTGAGCGAACGCTCGCACGCCTCCCTCACACGGTCGGGGCGCAGGTTGTGCGGGGCAACTTTGGTGGCGATCACGATCCGGTCGCGCCGGTCGCCGACGGCTTTGGCGAGGATGCGCTCGCTGTAGCCCTCGCCGTAGGCCTCGGCGGTATCGAACGTCGTGATGCCGGCGTCCAGCGCGGCGCGGTGGGCGGCAACCGTGTCGTCGTCGTTGATGTTCGTCCAGCCGCTCTTGCCCGCCTGCCAGCCGCCGAAGATGATGGCGCTGATCTCGATCTTGCTCTTGCCCAGTTGGCGATACTGCATGTCATGAGTCCCTTTCGCGGTCTGCGTTGCTCGAATTCCGTCCTATCTTACCCCGCCGTGGCCGTATGTAAGCCACCTTATTTGGCGTCGGGGGCGGCGTGGCGCAGGCGGTCCAGGGCGACGGCGGCGATGATGACGACGCCGATGATGATCTGCTGCACGTAGGCCGGCCAGCCCATCTGCTGCGAGCCGTTGCGGAGCACCGACATGATCAACGCGCCGACGACCGAGCCGAGCACCGAGCCTTCGCCCCCGGACAGGCTGGCCCCGCCGATGACGACGGCGGCGATCACGTCCAGTTCCCGCCCGATGTCCACCGTGGGGTCCCCCTGCCCCAGACGCCCGTATTGGAGGACGCCGCCCAGCCCGAAGAACAGGCCCGCGACCCCGTAAATGGCGACCTTGAGGGCGTCCACGCGCAGCCCCGACAGGCGGGCAGCCGTCTCGTTGCCGCCGATGGCGAAGATGTACCGGCCCAGGGTCGTGGCGCGCAGGATGACGGCGGTGAGGACCGCCAGCGCCAGCGCGATCCAGACGCCGGGCGAGACCAGCAGCCACTGCGGGTGGGGCGACGTCGCGGCCAAATCCCGCAGCCAAGCCCCGGGCGCGTTGACCGCCGTTTCACGCGCCAGCCAGCTCGCCACGCCGCGCGCGATCCCCAGCGTCCCCAGCGTCACGATGAACGGCGTCACCTTCAGGCCGGTGATCAGCGAGCCGTTGAGGACGCCGACCAGCCCGCCCGCCAGCACGGCGGCGAGGAGGGCCAGGACGGGCGGGTGGACCGGCGCGGCGGGCGTGACGTCGGGGATCCCGCCGTCCAGCACCAGCGCGGCCACCACGCTGGTCAGGGCCAGCACGGAGCCGACGGACAGGTCAATGCCGCCGCTGATGATGATCAGGGTCATCCCCAGCGCGCCCAGGGCCACGATCACGGTCTGGGTCGCCACGTCCCGGAAGTTGTCCAGGCTCAGGAACGTGGGCCGTATCTGCGGCGGGATCGAGAAAAGGAGGATGACCAGCGCCAGGCCAATGAACGGGCCGAGCACGGTCAGCAGGCGGCGGCCGGAGCCTTGCGACTGCGGGTTCTCCTGGTCGGCGCGCGGGCCGGCCGTCGTGCTTGCACTCATGATCGCTGCCGCTCCCGTCGGCCTATCGGAGATACTGGTTGATGGGCGGATTCAAATAGTCCTGGTACTTCGGGTCGCTGATCGTGTCGGGCGTGATGAGCGCCACGCCGGTGTCAACGGCCTTGGGGACCTTTTTGCCCTGGATCGCGTCCACCAGGGTCGTGACCCCGATGTACCCCATCTTGAACGGATTCTGCACGACCAGCCCTTGCAGTTCGCCGTCCTTCAGCGCCTGCACCAGATCGGGGCTGGCGTCGAAGCCGACGAACTTGACCTTCTTGAGCAGGCCCTTGTCCTGGAGCGCCAGCCGCATGCCGCGCGTGTTGCTCTCGTTGGACGCGAAGACGCCGTCCACCTGGGAGCCGAAACGGGTGAGCAGCGTCTGGGCCGCCGTCTGGGCCGTGTCCGAGGTCGGGCCGCCGTACTGGTTCTGGGAGAGCACGGTGATGCCGGGGTACTTCTTCATCACGGTCAGGAAGCCCTTCTCGCGTCCCTCGGTGCTGGCCGACCCCTGCTGATAGGGCAGCAGGATGACTCGTCCCTTGCCGCCCAGGAGCTGCGCCAGCCGCTCGCCGGCCAGCTCCCCGCCCTTCTCGTTGTCCGTGGCGCAGAACGAGACGTAGTCGCCGCCGCCCAGGGCCGAGTCGATGATGACGACCGGAATCTTGTGGGCCGCGGCGTCCTGCACCGGCGTCACGAGCGCCTGGCTGTCCAGCGGCGCGAGGACGATGCCGGCGACGTGCTGGGTCACGAAGGTCTCGACGATGTTGACCTGCCCGTTGCGGTCGCCCTCGCTCTCCGTGCCCTTCCAGATGACGTTGATCTGGGTCCCCTGCTTCGCAAGGTCCTGCTGGGCCTTGTTGGCCCCGGCGTGGATGGACTTCCAGTAGTCGTGGGACGTGCCCTTGGGGATGACCGCGATCTGGAGCGTCTTGCCGCCACCGGCGGGCGCTCCACTGCCCTGGGTCGTGACCGTCTGCTCCTCGCCCGCGCTGTTGTTGTGGCCGCAGCCAGCCAGCGCCAGCGTCAGCAACGCCGCGACTCCTACAAAACCGAAGTTACGCATGATGAGCGTCCTCCTCTTTGATCCGTGCCCTATCGGCTCCCGGCGATGGGGATGAGCGTGATGCGGCGCAGGTTCATCACGGCGAGGCCCGGCTTGGCGGTCGGCACGACCCGCAGCACGTGCGCGCCCGCCGGGAGCGTCAGCGCCCCGCCCAGTGCCGCCGTCTGATAGTCGCCCCAGCCCGCCGTCTTCGCCACCGTCCCCGTCACGCCGGAATTCCCATCGTCCACCTGCAAGGCGAGCGTGCTGCCCTCGCTGCCCGGCTCGCAGGCATACTCCAGCGTCGCCCGGTATTCCCCGGCCCGCGCCGCCGGGACGGACAGCGTCCAGCTGACCGTGTCCTTGGCGTCGGTCCAGTAGCCGATGTCGCTCCCTCCGCCGCTGGACTCCAGCTTGGCCGTGCCGCCGTGAACGTCGGCGTCCTCCGCCGTCAGTTGATAGCTCCCGTCCGATTGAGGGGCGATGGCGGCCGGCTCGACGACGGGTGGGCCTGCGAGGCGCAGGGCGACCACGGTGGCGACGGGGTCTATTTTATCGGGTTTGCTGATGGTCAGCGAACCGTCCCCCGCCCGCCCCGCCGTCAGCCTCTGCCCCGTTGCCAGCGCCTTGGCGTCGCGCGCTGGCGTCGCCAGCCCCGGCAGCGTCAGCCCGGAGTCGGGCCAGGCGAAGACGTGCAGGTACAGCGTGTCGCCCTTGCGCGTGACGCGCCCATCAAACGGCAGGTGCTTGAAGGGACTCGCGCTGGTTCCGTAGATCGCCTCATGGTTGACCTTCATCCACGCCCCCATCTCGCGCAGCCGCTCCACCTCCCCGGCGGGGATGACGCCCCGGCCGTCGGGGCCGACGTTGAGCAGGTAGTTGCCGCCCTTGGAGGCGATGTCTATGAGATTGCGGATCAGGGTCGGGCCCGACTTGAAGTTGGTATCAAACGACTTGTAGCCCCAGGTGTCGTTGATGGTCATGCAGGTCTCCCAGTCCCGACCCGGATAGCCGGTGGCGGGGATGAACTGCTCCGGCGTCTCGGTGTCGCCGGGGACGCCGTTGCCCAGGCGGTTGTTGGCGATCATGCCGGGATCCTGCGGGAAGGCCGCCGTGAGTTCCCGGATGTCCAGCGGGGACATCTCCACCGGCGTGTCCCACCAGAGCACCGCCGGATGGTACTTGGTCAGCAGCTCGCGCACCTGGGGCGCGGCGATGGTGCGGACGTACTCGTGCAGGTCGCCGTCCTGGGCATTGTCCCAGTGGCCGCCGTAGGCCGCGCCGCCGGGGTGGTGCCAGTCCTGGGCCTGCGAGTAGTAGACGCCGAACTTGAGGCCCTGCTTGCGGCAGGCGGCGGCCATCTCGGCGATGGGGTCGCGGCGGAACGGGGTGGCGTCGGAGATGTTGTAGCCGTCGGTACCGGTGTGGAACATGGCGAAGCCCTCATGATGCTTGGCCGTCATCACGATGTACTTCATGCCCGCGTCCCTGGCGACGCGCACCCACTCGTCCGCGCGGAACTGCTCCGGGTCAAACTGCCGGGCCTGGGCGTCGTAGTCGGCGACGGGGATCTTCAGGTCGTGCATGATCCACTCGCCGGCCCCCCCGGTCTGCCGGCCGCCCCAGGTGCCGCCGAGCTGCGCGTAGAGGCCCCAGTGGATGAACATGCCGAAGCGCGCCTCGCGCCACCAGCGCATCCGCTTGTCGCGCTGCGCCGGGGTCTCGCCCGCGTGCGGGTCAACCGAGGGCGCTGTGGCCGCCGGCGCGGCGTGGAGGGGCGCGGCGAGCAAACTGGCGAGGACGAGGCCAGCGAAGAGAAGAGGTTTCATTGGAACTCCCAGAGTTGGTTGGCGCCGCCGTTGGATTGCCACTGGACGACTCGTGCACCGGGGTCTGTGGCGCGGGCGTACACGTCCAGCAGCTTGCCCGTCGCCTTGTTGGTCAGCGTGTACGTGGTGTCGTCCACCGCATCCAAATGCCAGATTTGGCTGTCGCCGCCGCCGGGGGCCTGGGGCACGGCGAGGGTGCCGTCGCCCGTGCCGGCGAC
>JAFAZD010000303.1 GCA_019239955.1 Armatimonadota bacterium
GACGGCGAGGGGTTTGCCGTTCACGGACACCCGGTAGCCGACGGCCCAGTACGGGACGTGCAGGTGTAGCGTTATCTGGGTAGGGCGGGCGGCGTGGACGACAAACGTGGAACCCGGCTCCTCCGGAAAGCGCGTCCGCTGGGTGAGGCGCACGCCCTTCTGCGGCCAATTGACCTCGGAGGGGACGTACAGGTTGACATAGAGCCCGTCGGCGTCGTGGAAGTAGATGCTGTCGTTCAGCTTGGCGAAGGACTCGACGCCCGTGCCGTAGCAGCACCAGAAACTGTCGTTTGGCGTGCCCCAATTCTTGACGTTGCCCGCCGCCAGCGGCAGGTAGTAGATCATCATGCCGGTCTGCGGGTCCTGGGCGGGCAGGATGCCGTTGAAGTAGGCGCGCTCGTAGAAGTCCGCGTAGCGTGGATCGGCGGTCCAGCGAATGAGGTGGCGCGTGACCTTCAGGATGTTGTAGGTCGTGCAGGTCTCCTGGTTGTTGCCGACCAGCGTGTGCGCCAGGTCGTCGGGGTCGCCCCAGTATTCGCCCCGGTTGCTGCCGCCTGTGGCGTAGGAGCGGTGATTCGCCACGCGGTCCCAGAAGTAGGCGACAACGGTGTGGTAGTCCGGGTCCTCCAGCAATTCGTAGCGCCGGGCCGCGCCGAGAATCTTGGGCAGGTGCGTGTTGGCATGGATGCCGGTCAGGTCGTCGTGGCGCAGGGCGAGGGGGCCGAGGAAGGAGGCCTGGTCGAACCGATGCGCCAGGGCCAGGTCGGCGGGGCGGCGGCGAGCGGCGTAGAGGTCGTACAGCACGTTCGCCATGCCGCCGAACTCGTTACGCATCATGGCGTCGAACTGCACGTCGGTCAGCCGGGCCGTGCGCCGCTGGAAGTAGTCGGCCATGTTCTCGGCGACTTGCAGGGCCTGCGTGTTGCCGCAGTACTGGTACATGTCCACCAGCCCGGCCATGATCTTATGGATCGTGTAGTAGGGCGCCCAGACCGGCCGGCCGGCTTCGAGGCGGTCAAAGAAGGAGGTCGGGAAGGCGGAGAGATATTTGCCGCCGAGCGCCCGCTGACATTTGGCGAGTTCCGCGACGATGTAATCCCCCTTGGCCTTCAACTCTTTGTCTCCGGCGCTGCGGGACATCAGGGCGCAGGCGGAGAGATAGTGGCCGACGAAGTGGCCGCGCACCTCGCAATCGGGGGCCTCCCAGCCGCCCAGCGGCCTGCCGGGAGCGGGCAGGCCGGCGTTCTTGCGGAAGTTGTACAGCAGGCGGTCGGCGTCCAGGGCGTGCAGGTAGCGCCGGTCGGCCTGTTGCTCGGCCCGCTCCGGGCCATCTGACAGGCGCACCTGGGCCAGATCAAACGGCTGCACGGCGGTCGGGATGACGGTCTTCAAAGACGGGATCGGCGGGGGCGACGCGGCTTGGGCGGCATTGCCCAGCGTGAGCAGCAGGCCGAGCGAAAAGGCGAAGGGCTTCATTGTGTTCTCCAACAAGGGCAAGAAACAAGGGCAAGAAACGGAACCTGGCCCTGAACGGCCAGGCTAAGCGGACCGAACCCGCTTCGCGGCTAAAGAGGAGCCTTTCCCAGCTCCGAAGGGGGTTCTCTCCGATTAGCCTGGGGGCTTGGCCCCGGGTCCTCTCATCCCGGCTTCCTGTCCTGGCCGTCCTGCAATTCGCGCACCCGCCGCCGCATCCGGGCCAGCGCGTCGGCGAGGTGGGCCTCGTCCTCAAGGGCCAATCGGCCGTACCGCGCGCCGCGCTTGGGTTCCAGGTCCGCCAGCACGTTCTGGTCGAGCTCGCGCAGCAGCAGGGACAGGTGGTAGCGCGTCGCCTCCACCGGCTGAATCTGCGCGCTGCGGGCGGCCTCCTCCGGCGCGAGGGCCGCCACGAGGGCGTCGGCCTCCGCCAGAAGCGCGTCCAGCCCCTGGCGCAGACGGTGCCACTCGGCCTCCGGGAGCGGCGTCAGCGGCGTCCCCGCCGACCCGCTGGGCGACTGGCCGGCCGCCGCGATGCGCTCTATCTTGGCGATGGTGGCCCGGAGCACGGACCGGGTGGAAAGCAGGTGGTTCGTCCAGCCGACGTTCAGTGCCATAGATATGCCTCGGTGCTGTTCACGGGGTCCAGTGGAGCGGGTAGAAGACGGCGCGGCCCACGGAGGCCGGGGAACGGCCCAGGCGGCGCAGCTCGGCGACGGCGTCCTCGGCGATGGCCTCGATGGGAACGGCGAGCGAGCGGATGCCGAGCGCCGGGTCGGCGGCGAGCGGCAGGCCGTCGAAGCTGACCAGAGGGATGTCGTGCGCGCGGGGGGACTCGTGCCGGAGCAGGCCCGCGTGCAGGCCGACGGCCAGCCAGTCGTTGGCGGCGACCACGCCGAGCGGCCCGTCGCCGCCCGGCAGGGGCAGCCCGCGGCCCAGTGCCAGGCCGGCGGAATAGTTCAGGGGGGAGTCCCGAAAGTGCGGGCGCGCCCCCTGGGCCATGACCGCCTCGGCCACGCCCGCCCAGCGCTCACGGGAGGCGGGGATGTCGCGGCGTCCCACGAAGACGATGTCGCGGCACCCACGCGCCAGCAGGGACTCGCCGGCGGCCCGGCCGGCGGCCCGGTCTTCCAGCCCGAAGACGCTGGCGCGGCGGCCCGGTGGGGTCTCCGGCGGCAGCAGCAGGCCGACCATCGGCGGGTCGTCGGGCCGCTGCCTCTCGATGAGAGAGCGCCCCGCCAGGCCCAGCGTCAGCGCGCCGTCCTCCAGCGTGGGCGGGCCGCCCCGGCCGTCCACGCGCTCGATCAGGCAGCGCGCCCCGGCCGCCTGCAAGGCCGTCAGCAGGCACTCCAGCAGGTGCGAGAAGAACGGGTCGTCCCCCAGCTTGAGGCCCTCGTCAATCAACAGCGCGACGCGGCGCAGGGAATGGCCGTCCGGCGCGACGGCGTAGGTGCCGCTGCCCGGACGCGGCTCGATCAGGCCCTCCGCGCGCAGGTCGGCCAGCACCGCGCGCAGGCGGGGCCGGGAGACGTGCAGCCGTGCCGCCAGGTCGCGCTCGCTCGGCAGCCGCCGGCCCGCCATCTGCCGCGCCAGCTGCCGGACGGCCTGTTCGGTGTCCTGGTGCTCGGAGACTGTCTCGATGTTCGTCATTCCCCATTGCGCCCTCTTGACAGCGCACGGCTCCCTTTGTATAATACCACCTCATACCAATCTTTGCAATTGGTTCCGATTGGTCAGGAACCGGTTGCCCAGGAGTCTTCATGGACACCACGCAGCGCGTCCTCGTTCTGCCGCAGGAGCCGATCGGGACGATCAACCCCTACCTGCACGGCCACTTCGCCGAGCACCTCGGCGAGCTGGTCTACCCCGGCGTCTGGGTCGGGGAGGACAGCCCGATCCCCAACACCGGCGGCATCCGCAACGACGTCGTGGACGCCCTGAGGCCGCTGGAGATCCCCGTGCTGCGCTGGCCCGGCGGCTGCTTCGCGGACACCTATCATTGGCGCGACGGCATCGGGCCGCGCGAGAAGCGCCCGATGCGGATCAACGTCCACTGGGGCATGGCCGAGGAGGCGAACCAGTTCGGGACACACGAGTTCGTCGCATTCTGCCGCGCCCTCGGGGCGGAGCCGTACTTCGCCGCCAACATCGGCTCCTCCGCGCCGGAGGAGATGCGGGACTGGATCGAGTACTGCAACTTCGCCGGCAACTCGACCCTGGCCGGGGAGCGCCGGGCCAACGGCGCGGCCGAGCCGTTCCACGTCCAGCACTGGGGCGTCGGCAACGAGAACTGGGGCTGCGGCGGCAACATGAGCCCGGAAGAGTACGCCGCCGCCTTCGCCCGCTTCCGCACCTTCGTCTTCCCGTACTCCGGCACGCCGCTGGACGGCATCGCCTGCGGCCCGAACGGTCCGGACTGGAGATGGACCCGGCGCGTCCTCGAGACCCTGGGGCCCGGCCGGCGCAGACTGATGAAGGGCTTCGCCGCCCACTACTACTGCGGCACGGCCGGCACGGCGACGGAGTACACGGAGGCGCAGTGGCTGGAGCTGCTCGCCAAGGCCGCCGCGATGGAGGGCATGGTCATCGGGCACCGCGCCGTCATGGACGAGTTCGACCCGGAGCGCAAGATCGGCCTGATCTTTGACGAGTGGGGCGCGTGGCATCCCGTGGAGCCGGGCAAGCCGAGGGGCGGCCTCTATCAGCAGAACACGGTCCGCGATGCCTGCGTGGCGGCGCTGACGCTGGACGTGTTCCACAACCACGCCGACAAGCTGTACATGGCGAACGTCGCCCAGCTCATCAACGTCCTGCAATCCCTGCTGCTGGTGGAGGAGGACAGGTGCCTCAAGACGCCGACCTACCACGTCTTCGACCTGTACCGCCCGCACAAGGGCGCGCGGGCCGTGCGCCTCATCTCCGAGGCGGAGACGGTCAGCGACGGCGGTGCGGCCCGCGACCAGTGCCGCGCCTGCTACCTGGACAAGCGGCCCTTCGCGCTGCGCGCCGTGCAGGGGTCGGCGTCGGTGCGCGACGGGAAGCTGTGCGTCACCGCCGTCAACTCCCACCCGACGCAGGCGGTCGAGCTGGAACTGGAGGTCCGGCAGGCGAGGCTGGAGACGCTGGAGGTCGTCACGCTGGCGGCGGACGACATCCATGCCCACAACACGTTCGCCCGCCCCGATGTCGTGCGCCTCTCGAAGCCGGCGACCGTGCAGGCGGACGGCCCGCGCGTCCGTGTCCCGCTGCCGCCTGGAGGCGTCGTCCGCCTGCGCGGCCCGCTGGGTTAGAATGCCCGGCCCCACAATGGGGTATAATGGTCGCAATCGGCCCATTATGTCAACCCTGAGGACAACCCGGCGTCTTCTGCGCGCGCTGCTGACCGCGGCCGCCGTCGTCTGGCTGGCGCTGGCCGGCGGCTGCGGCCAGCGCCCCGGCTCGCGGGCCGTGGAGCGCGACGCCGCGGGCCATATCGTCATTGACTTCTGGAACGGCTTCACCGGGCCGGACGGCGTGACCATGACCAAGATGGTGAACCAGTTCCAGAAGGAGAACCCCGACATTGACGTGCGGATGCAGATCATCCCCTGGGGCACCTACTATGACAAGCTCACCCTCTCGATGGCCTACGGCGGCACGCCCGACGTCTTCATCCTCCAGGCCGCGCGCTTCCCGGAGTTCGCCTCGTTCCACACGCTCCGCCCGCTGACCGACCTGTACGCAAGCGACAGGAGGCCCCTGCGGGCGTCGGACTTCGCCCCCGTCCCCTGGCATGAGTCTTTTTATGGGGGCGCCCAGTACGCGCTGCCCCTGGACACGCACCCCCTCGGCCTGTATTACAACACCAAGCTCTTTCAGGAGGCCGGCATCGTGGACGCGCGGGGCCGGGCGAAGCCGCCGACGAACCTGGCCGAGTTCCTGGCGGACGCGAAGAAGCTGACCAAAGAGACGGCCGGCCGGGGGCGTCCCGATCAGTACGGGCTTGTCTTCACCAACGAGCACAGCAACTGGCTGACCTTCGCGCATCAGTTCGGCGGCGACATCGTCACGCCCGACGGCAAGGAGGGCGCCATGGAGTCCCCGGCCTGCCTGCAGGCCACGCACCTGATGTGCGACCTGATCTACCGGTATCGGATCGCGCCGAAGCCGGAGGGCGTGGACCCCTGGCTGTTGTTCCGGCAGGGCCGGGCCGCCATGGCGATGGAGGGCATCTACATGCTGCACTCGCTCCAGGAGGAGCCGGGACTGAAGTTCTCGGGGGCGCCGGCGCCGCAGTTCGGCCCGCGTCAGGGCGTGTGGGGCGGATCGCACCTGCTCTGCCAGCCCGTAGGGCTCGCGCCGGAGCGCGCGCGGGCCGCGTGGCGCCTGATGCGATTCCTGTCCGACGACAGCCTGCAGTGGGGCATCGGCGGTCAGGTGCCGGCCCGGCTGTCCGTGGAGCGTTCGCCGCAGTTCCAGACGAGCCGGGAAACGGCGGTCCAGGCGCAGTTCGCCAGGGAACTGCCCTCCGTCATCTACGACCCGCAGATTCCGCAGGCGAACGCGCTGAACCAGTTCGTGGACCCGGCGATTGACGACTGCCTGAACCAACTGGACACGCCGGAGCACGCCATGCGCGACGCCGACCGCCGCATTGACCAACTCTTGAGCCGCCCATGAGTACCATCACCAAACCCATCGCCGCCCCGACCGGCGCGAAGTCCCTCATCGTCCGCCGCCGCGACGACGGCTGGAGCGGCTGGCTGTTCGCCCTGCCGCACCTGGTCCTGTTCGCCGTGTTCCTGCTCATCCCGACGCTGTACGGCTTCTTCATCTCCCTGCACCGGTGGCACGTGCTGGCGAAGACCCACCCGTTCATCGGGCTGGGCAACTACGGCGCGGCCCTATCCGACGACATCTTCTGGCTGGCGCTGCGCAACACGGTCTATTTCGTCGTCCTGGTCGTGCCGCTGGGGAACCTCGTCTCGCTGCTGCTCGCGCTGGGCCTCTCCGGGGTGCGGGCGCTGGCGACGTTCTACAAGGTCGCCTTCTACCTGCCGGTCATCATCTCCATCGCCGTGGTGGCCGTGCTCTGGCAGTGGCTCTACAACACGCAGGTCGGGCTGCTCAACCTGTACCTACAGGCGGCGGTGGACGGCCTGCGGCAACTCGGCCTGCCGCTGCCGCCGTTCCAGCCGATCCCGTGGCTGAACGACCCGCGCCTGGTCATGCCGTCCATCGCCCTGATGTCCATCTGGTGGGGCGCGGGCGGCAACATGATTTTGTATCTGGCCGGGATCAACAACATCCCGCCGGACTATTATGAGGCGGCGACGATTGACGGGGCGAACGGCTGGCAGCGGTTCTGGGCCATCACCTGGCCCCTGCTGAGGCCCACGACCCTGTTCTGCCTGGTGTTCTCGGTGCTGGGGGCGTTCCAGATCTTCGGGCAGTCCTACGTGCTCTTCGGGGGCGCCGCCGGGCCGCACCGCGCCGGGCTGACGCTGGTATTATACATGTACCAGCAGGGCTTCAGCGAGTACGAGATCGGCTACGGCACCGCCGTCGCCTACCTGCTGTTCGCCATCGTGCTGCTGCTCACGGCGGCCCAATTCCGCCTGCTCAGAGATCGGGAGGCCTCATGAAATTCCTGCGCCGGACCCAGATCGGGCTGCATCTGCCCATGCTCGTTCTCGCCTGCCTGTTTCTCGCGCCGCTGCTGTGGATGCTGTCCACGGCGCTGAAGACACCGGAGGACATCGTCAACGGCCTGGGCGCGCTGCGCTGGTGGCCCCACCCTGTCACGCTGCTCAATTTTGCGACGGTGCTGACCAACGTGGAGGAATTCCCCGTCTGGCGCTGGACGGGCAACAGCCTGCTCATCTCGCTGGCGGTGACTCTGCTGGTGCTGACGGTGGATTCCCTGGCCGCGTTTGCCTATTCGCGCCTGCGCTGGCGGGCGCGCGACAAGGTCTTCGCGGTCTTGGTGGCGACCATGCTGGTGCCGGGGCAGGTGCTGCTGATTCCGACCTACCTGCTCATCCGCGGCCTGCACTGGTTCGACACCTACTGGGCGCTGATCGTCCCGGCGGGCGCGGGCGCGTTCGGGGTCTTCCTGCTGCGGCAGTTCTTCATGACGATCCCCGTGGAGCTGGAGGAGGCGGCCCGGCTGGATGGATGCGGCCCGCTCGGCGTCTTCCGGCACGTGATCCTGCCGCTCTCCAAGCCCGCGCTGGCGACCCTGGGCATCTTCACGTTCATGGCGACGTGGAACGCCTTTGAGGGGCCGCTGATCTACACCGGCAGCCTGGAGATGCGGACGCTGCCCATCGGCATCACCATCTTCCAGGGCCACTACAGCACCGAGTACGGCCAGATGATGGCCGCCGCCGCGCTGGCGGCCATCCCTGTCACAATCGCGTTCCTGCTGTTTCAAAAGCACATCATCAAGGGCATTTCTCTGACAGGACTAGCTGGCCGATGAACACAACTTCCACCACCGAGTCGTCCGAGTCATCCGTCGCCGCGCCGCTCGGCGGGATGGAGGCCCATCCGCGCGGGGTGACGGCGCGGGCGGTGATCCTGGGCATCCTGCTCGCCCCCGCCTCCTGCTACTGGGTCGCCTACACCCAGATCCGCGCCAACTCCACCGACCTGACCATGATGTCTCTCATGGCGGCGGCCTTCTTCCCCCTGATCGTCCTGATGGGGCTGAATGGGGCGCTGGGGCGCTACGCGCCGCGCCGGGCGCTGGCGCGCGGCGAACTGCTGACGGTCTACGGGATGCTCGCCACCACCGTCGGCCTGGCCGGCGGCGGCTTCATCCCGTTCCTCGCCTGCACCATGCCGGCCCCGACCTACTTCGGGACGCCGGAGAACCACTGGGCGAACTGGTTCCGCTTCCTGAAGCCCTTCGTCAACGTCACGGATAAAGAGTCCGTGACGTCGTTCTACGAGGGCCAGAGCCAGTTCTTCACGCCGAACCACCTGCAGGTCTGGGCGATGCCGATCCTGTTCTGGTCCGCCTTCCTGCTTGTCATGCTGTTCTGGGGCTACTGCGTCAACACCCTGCTGCGCCGCTCCTGGATGGACGAGGAGAAGCTGATCTTCCCCATCGCCCAGATTCCCCTGGAGATCACGCGCGACGACGTCCCGTTCTGGCACAACCGGATGTTCCACCTCGGCATCGCCGTGCCGGTCGTCATCGAGTCCATCAACTCGCTGCACTTCACGTTCTTCCCGACGATGCCGTTCTTCCACATCAAGCCGGACGACGTGCTCAACATCATGCAGTACCTGACCCAGCCGCCGTGGAACTCGCTGGGCTACTTCTCCCTGGCGTTCTACCCGATCGCCATCGGGCTGACGTTCCTGCTCCCGACGGAGATCAGCTTCTCGTGCTGGTTCTTCTATTTTCTGTGCAAGGCCGAGCTGCTCTTTGCGACGGCCTACGGCTTCCACGACCCCGGCGCCCCGCCGGCCACGGCCCGCGTGCCGTACTTATGGGAGCAGGCGACGGGCGCGTGGCTGGGACTGGCGCTGCTGTCGCTGTACGCCTCGCGCCGCCACCTGACCGCCGCCCTGCGCAAGGCCCTCACCGGGCGGGGATTGGACGACCGGGACGAGCCGCTCTCCTACCGCACGGCGTACATCGGGCTGGCCCTGACCTCGGTGCTGCTGGTCGGCTTCGCCGTGGCGATGGGGATGGCCTGGCACGTCGCCCTGCTCTTCTTCGCGGTGTACCTGCTGTTCCTGGTCACCTACACCCGCATCCGCGCCGAGGCGGGCCTGCCCTGGGTGTTCGCGCCCCCCTTCGTCGCCCACGGCGTCCTGCTGGACTTCGGCGGGTTCAGCCACTACAACACGCAGGACCTGACGGCGCTCTCCCGCTTCCAGTGGTTCGAGCAGGACTACCGCAGCCACATGATGCCCAACCAGATGGACGCCATGAAGTACGCCCGCAACAGCGGAATTAGCCTGCGGGGGCTGTCCCTGGCGCTGGGGCTGGCGACGGTGTCCGCCCTGATCGGCTCGTGGCTGTCCTGTCTGCACATCTTCTACACCTACGGGGCCACGTCGGCCCGGGTCAACCACTGGTACTCGGACGTGGGCCGCTCGGCCTTCGACGGGCTGCAGGGCTGGATCAACAACGCCACTCAGCCGACCGACGTGCCGCGCTTCTGGGCGGGGGGCGTCGGCGTGCTGATCACCTGGCTGCTGGTGCTGATGCGCGCGCGCTTCGTCTGGTGGCCGCTGCACCCCATCGGCTACCTGGTCGCCAACACGTTCACGATGGACTGGCTGTGCTTCCCTGTGATGATCGGATGGGCCTGCAAGGCGCTGATCCTGCGCTACGGCGGCCTGCGCTCCTACCGCGCCGCCCTGCCGTTCTTCGTCGGCCTGGTCGTCGGCGACATCGTCATTTCCTCGCTGTGGACCCTGCTGTTCCTGGCGCTGAACATCCCCGGCTACCGGACTTATCCGATCTAGCAGGAAAATCATACGAGAAAGGCGAACATGGCCCCGGCAATCGTTCTGCGATACCCCCGACACCTCAAAGGAGAACACGATGAACTTTAAACCTCAAGCCGCCCTGCTCCCCCTGGCGCTCGCCGGCCTGCTGCTGGCGGGCTGCCACAACGACAACGAGAATAACCCGGCCAATACCCAGGGCGTTCCGACCACGAATGTGCCCGACAGCGCCAAGTCCGGCGGCGGGGGCGGCGGCCAGGCCATGCTGGCGTTCGTGACCAACAACCCGTCCGATTACTGGACCATCTGCCACAAGGGCGTGGATAAGGCGGCCAGCGATCTGCACATCCCGACGCCCCAGTTCATCATGCCTGACGATGGCACCGCTGCCACCCAGAAGCGCGACGTGGACGACCTGATTGCCAAGGGCGTCCAGGGCATCGCCATCAGCCCGGTGGACCCGACCAACGAGACCAACGACATCAACACCTGGGCCGCCAAGGTCCCCCTGATCACCTCGGACAGCGACGCCGCCAACTCCAACCGCCTCTGCTACATCGGCACCGACAACCACGCCGCCGGGCTGATGGCGGGCGGGCTGATCAAGGAGGCCATCCCGAACGGCGGCAAGATCATGCTGTTCGTCGGCAAGAGCGACGCCCAGAACGCCAAGGACCGCATCCAGGGCATCCGGGACGCCCTGAAGAGCGACTCCAAGTACCAGATCATTGACGTCCGCACCGACGATACCGACCACGCCCGCGCCAAGGCCAATGCCTCCGACGCCCTGGTCAAGTACCCCGATCTCGCCTGCCTGGTCGGCATCTGGAGCTACAACGGGCCGCAGATCTACAATGCCGTGAAGGAAGCCGGCAAGGCCGGTAAGGTCCAGATCGTCTCCTTCGATCAGGAGCAGGGCACGATGGACGGCATCAAGGCCGGCGCGATCTATGCCACCGTCGTCCAGGACCCGTACACGTTCGGCTACAAGTCCGTCACTCTCCTGAACCAGCTCGCCAAGGGCGACAAGAAGGGCATACCCACCAACAAGATGATGATTGTCCCGACCCAGGCCATCAAGAAGGGCAACCTGGACACCTACCTGGCGGACTACAACAAGAAACTGGGAGGCGGCTGATGGCCCAGACGGTGCCTGTGCTGGAGATGCAGGGCATTAGCAAGCGCTTCGCCGGCGTCCAGGCCCTCCAGAACGTCAGCCTGGAGGTGGGGCGCGGCGAGGTGGTCGCGCTGATCGGCGAGAACGGGGCCGGCAAGAGCACCCTGATGAAGATTCTCGGCGGCGTCCACCAGCCCGATGCGGGCGAGATACGGATCAACGGCCAGCCGACCGTGATTCGCGGCGTCTCCGACGCCATCAAGGCCGGCGTCAGCTTCATCCACCAGGAGCTGAACGTGCTGGACAACTTGGACGCGGCGGGCAACGTCTTCCTGGGGCGCGAGCCGCTCACGGGCGGCCCGCTGCGCCTGGTGGACCGCGCCCGGATGCGGGAAGAGGCCCAGCCGTACCTGGACCGGCTGGGCCTGGGCATCGCGGCGGACACGCCGCTGGACCGGCTCTCCCTCGCCCAGCAGCAGATGGTGGAGATCGCCAAGGCGCTGTCGCTCAACGCGCAGATTCTAATCATGGACGAGCCGACCTCCAGCCTGACGCTGGCCGAGACCGAGCGGCTGATCCATGTGGTGCAGGACCTGCGCGCGCACGGCGTCAGCATCGTCTACATCTCGCACCGGCTGGGCGAGGTCAAGACGCTGGCGGACCGCGTCGTCGGCCTGCGCGACGGCAAGAACGCGGGCGGGCTGTCCAAAGAGGAGATCACCCACGAGCGCATGGTCAAGCTGATGGTCGGGCGGGACCTGGAGAAGTTCCAGGCCGCGCCCCCCGAGGCCGGCCGTGCCGTGCGCCTCTCCGTGCGTGGCCTGCGCACCCGCCGCTATCCCGACCGCGAGGTGAGCTTCGACATCCATGGCGGCGAGATTCTGGGCATGGCCGGGCTGGTCGGCGCGGGCCGGTCGGAGGTGGCGCAGGCCATCTTCGGCGTGGACGCGCCGCTGGGCGGGGCGCTGACGCTGGACGGGCAGGCGCTGACTGTCCGCTCGGCCCAGGACGCCATCCGGCACGGCATCTACCTGGCCCCGGAGGACCGCCGCCGCTCCGGCGTGATCGTGGACATGTCCATCCGCGACAACATCACGCTGCCCGCCCTGGGCCGCTATGCGTCGGTGGGCCTGATCCGGCGGGGCGCGGAGGAGCGGGGGGCGGAGGCGGCCAGCCGGTCGCTGCGCGTCAAGGCCCCCACAACCGACTTCCTGGTCCGCAACCTCTCCGGCGGCAACCAGCAGAAGGTCGTACTCGCCAAGTGGCTGTCGCTGGGGCCGAAGGTGCTGATCTTTGATGAGCCGACGCGCGGCATTGACGTCGGCGCCAAGGCCGAGATCTATGACCTGATGCGCGGGCTGGCCAAGGAGGGCGTCGCCCTCCTGATGATCAGCAGCGACATGGAGGAAGTGCTCAACCTGAGCGACCGGGTCGCGGTCATGCACGAGGGCCGCATCAGCGGCTTCCTGTCCCGCCAGGAGGCAAGTGAAGAGTCCATCATGCAGCTCGCCGTCGGCGGCGCGGGAAAGGGAACCAGATGATCAATCAAGAGACGAGCCAGGGGGAGAAGGGGCAGAACACGCCGCGCCTGCCCGGCCCGGAGACGCGGCGGCTGCCGCTCGGCAATGCGCGCAAGGAATTGGGCATCTTCGGCCTGCTGGTCGTGTTGTGCCTCTTCACCGGCATTCGTAACCCGCAGTTCTTCGGCGTGTATAACTTGCAGGATCTGGCCCGCCTGGTCGGCATCTATGGCATCTTCAGCATCGGCGCGGGCATCGTCATCATCACCGGCGGCATTGATCTGTCCGTCGGCTCCGTCTTCGCGCTGGAGGGCGTGCTGGCGGCGATGATGCTGGACGAGAGCCATTGGCCCGCCCTGCTGGCCGTGATCGCCTGTCTGGCCGTGACAATGGGCCTGGGACTGTTCCACGGCCTGCTCATCACGCGCGTTCCCTTGCAGCCGTTCATCGTCACCCTCTGCGGCCTGCTGTTCTACCGCGGCCTGGCCCGGTTTATCGCCAATGATCAGACCAAGGGCTTCGGGAGCGGCGAGGGCTTCGAGGGGCTGATGAACCTGGCGACCGGGAAGCTCCTGGGCGTCCCCGCGCCGTTCATCGTGATGATCGTGATCGCCGTCATCATGTGGATCGTCCTGCATCGGTCCATCTACGGGCGCTACCTGTACGCCGTCGGGCGCAACGAGGAGGCCGCGCGCTACTCCGGCATCAACTCGCAGCGCGTCATCGCCAGCGCCTACGTCGTCTCCGGCGCGCTGGCCGGCATCACGGGGCTGCTGCTGGCCTTCTACACCAACTCCATCTCCCCCAGCTCGCACGGCAACTCCTACGAGCTGTACGGCATCGCGGCGGCGGTCTTGGGCGGGTGCAGCCTGCGCGGCGGCGAGGGAAGCATCATCGGCATCCTCATCGGCACGGCCTTGCTGCAAGTGCTGCAGAACCTGGTCAACCTGCTGGGCATCCCCTCCTCGCTCAACTTCGCCGTCGTCGGGGCCGTGATCCTGCTCGGCGTCATCACCGACGAGGTCATCAAGCGCCGCTCCGCCCGCAAGGTGAAGGCGTAGACGGGGATGACACAATTCTCCGTGGGCCGGCGGCTCGTCCGGACGTTTTTCGCCGCCCTCGTCCTGGGAGGTGCGGCCCCCCTCATGGCTGATTCGGTCGCCGTCGCCGCCGACTTCGCCGCCCCCGCGGACTACCCGCTGGTCAAGGACAAGTTCGGCGTCTACAACTCCGGGGTCGTACCCGTCGCGCACTACCGGCGGGACGCCCCCCTGCTGGACGAGGTCCGCCCGGAGTCACTGCGGATTGACTTGGCATGGGGGACCCCCTGGGCCGGGTGGGCCGCGCCGCCCGTGGCGGGGACGGCGGCTGACCCGCAGTATCACTTCGGCGAGATGGACGAGATCGCGGCGCTCCTCAGCGCCCACGACGTCCGGCCCCAGTGGTCCTACTGCTACGTTCCCGACCCTCTGCAAAAGCGCCCTGGCCGCTACCGCGATGTTCCCACCGATCTTCCGGCCTGGGGACACGTCCTCGGCGTGTTCGCCCGCCGCTACCGCGCAAGCCGTCCGCCTCTCTCCCACGAAATTTACAATGAGCCGGACAACGGCGACTTCTTTCATGGCACGGAGGCAGACTACCTGGAGATGTACCGGCAGGGCGCGCGCGGCATCCGCGCCGCCGACCCGGATGCCGCCATCGGCGGCCCGGCGCTCGCATTCAGCGACGACTGGGTGGACCCCTTCCTGGACTTCGTGACCCGGCAGCGCTTGCCGCTGGACTACTTCTCCTTTCACTTCTACCCCGGCGTTCCCTACCGGGAGCCGGACATCGCCGGGGTCCTCACCAGCCTCCGTGACCGCCTGGACCGCCACCCGGAGCTGGCCGCCACGGCGATGCACCTGGACGAGTACAATTCCTATCCCATTGACTACCCCCCGGGCGGGCGGCAGGATCGGTTCGGCCTGGCCTCCGCCCTGCTGCACGACTACCGATACTTCCTCTCGCAGCCGTATCTGACGGAGGTGAACTGGGCGCAGTTCATGGACACGGGCGGCGGCAACTGGTCCGGCATGGTGAGCCGGGACGGACACCGCAAGGCCGTGTTCAACGCTTATAGCCTTTACGCCCGAATGCCGGTGGACCGCCGGCGGGTCTCGATCACCGGCCCCGACGGAGTCGAGGGCCTGGCCTCAACGGACGGCCACCGGGCGTCTCTGGCGCTCTGGAACCGCTCCGGCCAGGACCGGATGCTGTCGGTCGTGCTGGCCCATCTCCCCTTCGCCCGTGGCCGCTTCCAGGTGTTCCGCATTGACGCGGCCCATGCGAGTTGGGGAGACGATCCTGCCCAGGAGCGGCTGTCTCCCGTGGAGGCGCACGCGGATGTCCCGACCCACGACCTGGCCTGGTCGGGACCTCTCCCGAACGAGGGCGTGGTCTTTCTGGAGGCCAATGACGAGACGGGCCTCTCCGAACTGACTCCCAATCCAGTCGCCACGGTCGTGCGCGTTCTGCACTACTCCCCGGATCGGACCAAGGCCTGCTACGCCGACTTCGACCGCCGGACGTGGATCGCCCGGTTGGGCATGGCGCAGGAACAGCAGGGAACGGCCGCCGTCGGCGTCGTCGCGGCTGGCCTCCCGCCCGCTCTGACCGTCTCCACCGAGATGGGCGGCCCGCTGCGCCGCATTGACGGGGACAGCCTGCTGGGCCTGCGGATGGATTACGAGGCCGACGGCGCTTACGTCAAGGGCATCCTGTTCCATGGCCCGTGTCAGGGCGGCGCTGACCTGTATGCCCCACGCCGACCGTCGCCGATGCCGTGGGGGACGCATCGCCCGCCCGAACGTGTTGTCCGCGTTCCCGATCTGGCCCGCTTCCAGATCGCCCCGGCGGACTTCGCCCCCCGGCACTGGTCGGGGCGGGTGCAGATCACGTTTCTGATGCGGAACGCGGGGCCGCACGCCCGGGCCAAGATTTCCCTCTCCCGCTGACGCCGTCGCGAGGCCGATGTTGGCATAAAGCGAGGATAATAACTCTACGCGATGAAGCTTTTCCCGTCTCTGCTTGTTGTCGCCCTCCTGCTTGGACCGGCAGCGTCTCCTGCCCCCGCCGATCCGGCGGGGCCGTTCGTCTGGGGCGAGAAGACCCATGTGGCCGACGCGGGGTGGGGGCGCATGACTCGCCTCACCGACGGCCGCTGGCTCTGCGTCAACAACCTCTACCCCCGCCCGAACAGCGTCCTGCAACTGGAGATCAGCGCGGACAACGCCCGCACCTGGACGCCCCTCGCCACCGTCGCCGAGGCCGGGCGTAATCTGGACAACGGCGAGGTCATTCCACTGCCCGGCGGGGCCATCCTGCTGACCTGCCGCTCGGTGGTCAACGGCAGGTCCTACCACCTGCCCGTCTATCGGAGCGCGGACGGCGGGAAGACCTGGACATTTCTGAGCCAGGTTGACACGAGCGACAGCCCCGTCAACGGCAACCGGCCCAGCCAGGGACTGTGGGAGCCGCACTTTTTCCTGCTGCCCGATGGCCGCATCGCCGTCGCCTACGCCAACGAGAAGCACTCGGTCGAGAATCCCGCCTACAGCCAGGTCTGCTCGGAAAAGGTTTCCTCGGACGGCGGGAAGACCTGGGGGCCGGAGGTTCGGCTGGCGGCGCAGATCGGCGGGGGCGGGCAGCGTCCGGGGATGCCGGTCGTGACCCGGATGACCAACGGCCAGTACATCGCCGTCTACGAAGTCGTCGGGGTCGGGAACGCCGACGTGTACGAGAAAACGTCGCGTGACGGCGTTCACTGGCCGCCGGGCATCGGGGTTCCCGTTCCCGGCCAGCACGCCGGGCCGTGCGTAACGTCGCTGAAGGACGGGCGGCTCGTCGCCAGCTCCTGCTCCAACCAGATTTCGTACAGCGACGACTTCGGCGCGACCTGGCTGCGGGCCGCGCCGCCGGCCTGGGACTACGGCCAGGTCTACACCTGGCCCGCCCTCTGCCAGACGGGGCCGGACGAGATCGCCGCGATGACCACCCGGCATGGCGTCGAGATCCGCTGGGGCCGCGTCCTTCCCCGCCGCCCGTGGCCGGCCGCCTACTCGGACGACTTCGCCGCCGGAAGCGATTCCGGCTGGGCGCGCTACGGGGGCCGTTACGCCTTTGCAGACGGTGCGTACCTTCTGCAGAACGCCGGCGCCACCGGCAAGGCGCTCACCGGGAGCGAATTCTGGGCCGATGGCACGTTGGAGGCCGACGTGATGCTGACCTCGGCGGGCAACGCCGGCCTGCTGCTGCGCGTCACCAACGCGGACGACACGGGGCCGGACGCCATGTTCGGCTACTACATCGGCCTGGACTCCGATGGCCGCCTGTTTCTCAGCCGGAGCGCCGATGATTATGTCCCACTGGCAAGCGTGCCGATGGCCGTGGCACTGAATACCTGGCTTCACGTCAAGGTCGTGGCGAAAGGCAGCGTGCTGCGAGTCTACGCGGGCGATGCGCCGACGCCCCGGCTCGTCGTCAACGACAGTTTCTTCCGGCGCGGGCAGATCGGCGTCCGGGCGCACCTGTGCAGCGCCGAATTCCGCCACGTCCGCTATCGGGATGCTTCTCCTGCGAGGCCGCAATAACTCTCACCATGAGCAACGTTTCTCTTCTCCGTCGCCTGTTCGGCTTGCTGTCTGTCCTGGCCCTGTTGCCGCTCCCGGCTATCGCCTCGCCGAACCCGGTTGTGGTCGGCCATGCCCGCTTCACCGTCATCACGCCGCACTGCGTCCGCATGGAATACGCGCCAAGCGGCAAATTCGTGGACAACCCTTCCCTGTTCGCCGCCGACCGCCGGGCGCGCCTCAACGCCTTCCGGCTTAGATCGGCTGGCGGGGTAACGGTCATTGACACCGGCGTCATCCGCCTGAGCTACGGGCCCGACGGCCGGCCATTCTCCCCCGCAAACCTTCAGGCCGCCATTCATAACGGCAGCGTGATAGCGCGCTGGACGCCGGGCGCGGCCAACCCCGGCAACCTGGGCGGCACCCTCCGCACCCTGGACGGCGCGGACGGGCCGGAGGACTTGGGCCAGGGCCTGCTCTCGCGCGATGGCTGGTTCCTGCTGGACGACTCGCGCACGCCCCTGCTGACGCGCGACTGGGTGGAGTCACGGCCGCAAACCGCCGGCACGGACTGGTACCTGTTCGGCTACGGCGACGACTACAAGGCGGCGCTGAAGTCTTTGGCCGCCATCGGCGGCCCCGTCCCGCTGCCCCGCCGATACGCCCTGGGGGCCTGGTACTCGCGCTACTGGCCCTACACCAGCGCTGACTACCGCCAGATCGTCCAGGAGTACCAGCAGCACGATTTCCCACTTGATAACATGGTCATGGACATGGACTGGCACCGAGAAGGCTGGACCGGCTGGTCCTGGAACCGCAAATTGCTGCCCGACGCCGAGCAATTGCTTCAATGGGATCACCGGCAGGGGCTGCACGTCACCCTGAACCTGCACCCCGCCGACGGCGTCGGTCCGCAGGAGGACCAGTACGCCGCCTTCATGCGCGACAGGGGCGCGGACCCGGCCACCGAGCGGACCTTGCCCTTTGACGCCGGCAGCAAAAAATATATGGACACGCTGTTCCAAGATGTTTTCGCCCCGTTGGAAAAAGACGGCGTGGACTTCTGGTGGCTGGACTGGCAGCAGTACCCGTACACGCGCTCCGTCCCCGACCTGACGAATTTGTTCTGGCTCAACACCCTGCTTTATGACCGCACCGGGCGGGGCGGGATGCGCGGCCTCTCGTTCTCCCGCTGGGCGGGGTGGGGCGACCACCGGCACCCGATCCACTTCAGCGGCGACGCCAGCACGAGCTGGCGGATGCTGGCCTTTGAGGTCCCCTTCACCAGCACGGCGGGCAACGTCGGCTGCTTCTTCTGGTCGCACGACATCGGCGGCCACAACCGGGGCCGCAACGAGGAGTCCTACACGCGCTGGGTGCAGTTCGGCGCGACCAGTCCCGTCCTGCGCTCGCACTCCACCCGCGACCCGAACATGGACCGCCGCCCCTGGCTGTATCCCCGCTGGGCCACGGACTCCATGCGTGTCTCCTTCCACCTGCGCGATGTGCTGTTCCCCTACATCTACTCCAGCGCCTGGGAGACGACTCAAAACACCGTCCCGCTGGATCGGCCCCTCTACATTGACTATCCGCGCTGGGAGCAGCCGTACCACAACGCCCAGGAGTATCTGTTTGGCGATGACCTCCTGGCCGCGCCCATCGTTACGCCCGGCGTCGGGCCGGGCCGTGTCTCGCATCAGACCGTCTGGTTCCCACCGGGCGAATGGTACAATTACTTCACCGGCGAGCGTTATGCCAGCAACGGCAACACCGAGCAACTGGTCTCGGCGAACATCAACGAGTTCCCGCTGTACGTGCGGGGCGGCGTCCCGATCCCCATGCAGCCCTACACCCCGCGCATGGCGACCACGCCCCTGACGCGCCTGGTCGTGCGCTGCTACCCCGGCCCCGAGGGCCAAACGGGCCGCTTCACGCTCTACGAAGATGACGGGCAGACGACGGCCTACCAGCGCGGCCAGCTCGCCACCACGCCGCTCTCCTACGTCCGGCATGGCAACACCGTTACCGTGATGGTTGGCGCGGCGAGGGGCCGCTATGCGGGCCAGCCTTCGCAACGCAGCATTATTGTGGAACTGCCCGACACCGGGCGCGCGTCTAGGGCGACAGCGGATGGGAAACCTGTCACCGTCACCGATGACGCGGCGAACTTCGTCAATCGCATCACGCTTCCCGCCGGTCCCATCACTCGCCCCGCGACGGTGGTTGTCCAGGTCGCTCCGGCGGTTGCCGCCGTGCTGCATCAGCGCGCCGTTGCCCGCCGCATGGCTGGCGTCCTGGGGCGGCCCGTGACGGGCCAGGGCGTCAAGGCCATGTTGACCGCCGCCCTCTCGCAGACCGAAGACTCGGCGGAGCAGAACGAGCTGCTGGCCGCCGCCGGGGTGGGGCTGGTGCATCATAACGAGGAGCCGTACCTCTACGGCAACGCCTCACGCGATTACTTCTACGCGCCTACGGGCCTGCTGGATGGCCCGCCGACACTGCTCTCCGGCGGGGTGGCGCTGGTCCAATCGGGCCAGGAGGGCCTCAACATCGGCGACCCCCGGCAAAGGGCGAGCGTCTCCTTCCGATTCCGTGGGCAGGAATTCCGGCAGCCGTCCGGCAGTCTGCTCAGTGATGACAACGTGGCGCTCAAGGCCAAGGCGACGGCTAGCGGCTCCGAGGGCGGCTACGCGCCGCAGGGGGCCGTAGATGGCATCGTGGGAGGCTATCCCGGCGATAAGAGCAACGAATGGTCCGCCGGCCAGAACGAGGGCGCGTGGCTGCGGCTGGACTGGGATGCGCCGCAGACCGTGGACCGGATCGTTCTCTATGACCGGCCCAATCTGGACGACCAGGTCACAAGTGGCACCCTCACCTTCAGCGACGGCACGACCCTCTCCGTCGGCGCGCTGCCCGACGACGCCGCGCGCGGCCTGACTCTGGCCTTCCCGCCCAAGACCATCACCTGGCTGAAGTTCACCGTCACCGGCGTCAAGCCCGGCACGCAGAACGCCAGCCTGTCCGAGATCGCCGTTTTCCGCACGAAGACGACACGCTAATGTCTGGTTAAGGAGCAAGCCATGCCTCACTCTTTCCTGTCCGCGAAGGCGGACATTCGGCCGAGGGCCACCCGGCGGCGAATTCATTCGCTGATCCTCGTGTTCGTCGCACTCGTGTTCGCCGCCCCCGCGACCCCGGCGCAGACGCCCACGCCGTCCGGCGGGAAGATGACGCCCGTTCGGCCTCCGGCGACGCCGCTGATCGTGCGCCAGCCGTATGTCAGCGTCTGGCAGCCCGCCGACGCCCTGCCGGGCCACTGGCCCGCCTTCTGGACGGGCGCGCCCCGAAGCATGACCGGCATCGCCCGCATTGACGGCACCCCCTATGTCTTCCTGGGAGCGCCCGAAAATGTCGGTTCGCCCATGACTCAGACCTCGCTGACGGTGACGCCCACGCAGTCGCGTTACGAGCTGCAGGCTGGCGGCGTCACCGTCTCATTGAACTTCCTCTCGCCGGTTGAGCCGGACGACTTGCGCCGGCAGTCCGTCCCCTTCGGCTACATCCTCGCCGGGGCGCGCAGCGCCGACGGCAGGCCGCACGCCGTCAGCCTCTACTTCGACATCTCCGGCCAGTGGGCGCACAACGACGAGAAGACGCTCATCACGTGGCGCAGCGACAAGATCACCGGCGGCAAGGAGCCGCTGACGGCCTTCACTGTCGAGCCGGCCGAACCCAGGGTGCTGGGCGAGAACCGTGATTACCCGACCTGGGGGCAGGCGGTGTTCGCCACCGCGTCCGGGCCGGGCGTGACCGCCCAGGCGGGGCCGGAGGCCGATGTGCGCGCCGCGGCGGCCACGCAGGGGCGCCTGGACAACTCGGTGGATCAAAATCGGCCCCGCGCCATCAACGACCGCTCGCCCGTCTTCGGCTTCAACTTCGACCTGGGCCGGATCGGAAAGCGGGCCGGAAAGCCGGTCGTGCTGGCGCTGGGCCAAGTTCGGGATCCCTCGGTCAGTTACCTGGGCCAGCCCGCGCCGCCGCTGTGGCGCTCCTACTGGCCGGACTGGCCGCAGATGCTGTCATTCTTCTATGACGATGCCGACAACGCGCTGAAGACGGCTGACCGGCTGGACAGGCGCGTCACCGCCGACGCCACCCGCGCCGGCGGGCCCAAGTACGCCGCCCTGTGCGCGCTGGCCTTGCGCCAGGCGTTCGGGGCGACGGAACTGGTCGGCACGAGTGAGCGGCCGTGGATGTTCATGAAGGAGATCAGCAGCGACGGCAATATCTCCACGGTGGACGTCGTCTACCCCGCCTTTCCCGTCTTCCTGTACGCCAACCCGTATTTATTGCGCCTCCAACTCGACCCACTGCTGGCCTACGCCGAGACCGGCGGCTGGCCCAAACCCTTCGCCGAGCACGACATCGGCGCGTCCTATCCCAACGCCGCCGGACACAACGATGGCCGGGAGGAGGACATGCCGGTCGAAGAGTCGGCCAACATGCTCATCATGGCCGCCGCCTACCTGCGCTACGCGCCCAAGGCCGACGCCCAGGCCTATGCCAAGCAGCACTACAAAATCCTCAAGCAGTGGGCGGACTACGAAGTCGAGAACGGCCTGGACCCGGCCAGCCAGAACCAGACCGACGACTTCACCGGCTTCATTGCCCACAGCGTCAACCTCGCCCTCAAGGGCATCCTCGGCGTCGGCGCGATGGGCCAGATCGCCGGCTACGCCGGCAACAAGGACGATGCGGCCCGCTACACCGCTGCCTCCCGCGACATGATTGCCAAGTGGGCGCAGATCGCCCAGTCCAAGACGGGGCCACACCTGACCCTGCAATACGTTGAGCCGGACACGGCGCAGACCTCCGCCTGGACCCGGGGCATCGTCGGCCCGCACGCGCTCCGCCTGCGCGGCGCGGGCGACGCCGAGGTGCCCGCGCCGGTCGTGGACACGACCCGCAGCTACACGGTCGCCGCCTGGGTCCGGCCGGGCAGCACCAACGGCTTCCAGACCTTCGTGAGCATTGACGGCAGCAAGATCAGCGGCTTCTTCCTCGGGCTGCGCGGCGGCACCGGCAGGTTCGCCCTGTCCGCGCCGGCCCGCGACGACGCCGAGCCGGGACAACTCTCCTCCGCCAACTCCAACGATGCGGCCGCCGCCGGCACCTGGTATCACCTCGCGGGCGTCTACGACGCCGACGCCGGGACGCTCTCGCTGTACGTCAACGGCCAACTCCAGCAGACGGTGCCCTGCAAGACCGTGTTCCATGCGGGCGGTCACACCGCCATCGGCCGGGGCCTCTTCGGGGGCAACCCCGCGGCCTTCGCCAACGCCTCCATTGACGACGTGCGACTCTATCAGGCGGCCCTGCCTGCTGCGGACATCCTGGCGGTCGCCCGAGACGGCGGCACGGCGCTGCCGGAAGCGGGTTCGGCCCCGCCATCGGTCGTCCAGCCCGGCCCGCAGTCTCCCGCCGCCTACTGGACGTTCGATGAGGGGACCGGCGCCACCGCCGCCGACTCCTCCGGCGGCGGCCACACGGCGACTCTGCAGGGCGTCAGCTTGGATCCGAACAATGCCTGGAGCCTGAAGTACAACGCCTTCCCCGACAAGGTGCTGGGCCTGGACCTCGTCCCCCAGTCCGTCTTGCAGGAGGAGGCGAAATTCTACATGACCCGCCTGAACGAGTTCGGCGTCCCGCTGGACAACCGGCACACGTACACCAAGACGGACTGGGAGCTGTGGACGGCGGCCTCGACGGACGACGGGGCGCTGCGGCAGGCGTTTGTGGATGCCATCTACAAGTTCGCCGACACGTCCCGCTTCCGGGGCGCGTTCACGGACTGGTACGACACCGTGAGCGGCCAGCAGGTCGGCTTCGTCGCCCGCCCCGTCATCGGCGGCGTCTTCGCCATCCTGGACAGGACGGCACTG
The DNA here is from genome assembly GCA_019239955.1 of Armatimonadota bacterium. Classification (GTDB taxonomy): domain Bacteria; phylum Armatimonadota; class Armatimonadia; order Armatimonadales; family Capsulimonadaceae; genus JAFAZD01. The sequence continues at coordinate 23,111 of JAFAZD010000303.1, forward strand.
AAGGCCGGCCGCTGAGCGGGGCGTCACCGCTCGGCGGCGATCCCCAGGGCTTTGCGCAGGAAGCCGCCGGTCTGGGCGAGCAGGCGGCGGGACTCGTCGGGGGCGCGGCCCGTCTCCAGGTGGACGATGGCGACCTTGGCCGAGCCGCCGCACTGCGCCAGCGCGGCCTCGGCCTGCTCCGGCGTCGCCCCCGTCACCTGGCAGACGATGCGGACGGCGCGGGCGCGCAGCTTGGCGTTGGTCGCCCGCACGTCCACCATCAGGTTGCCGTAGGTCTTGCCGATCTCCATCATCGTGCCGGTGGAGATCATGTTCAGCACCATCTTCTGGGCCGTGCCGCTCTTGAGGCGGGTCGAGCCGGCCAGCACCTCCGGACCGACGAGGGGGGCGATGGCGATGTCGGCCAGGGTCTCGATCTCGGACGGGCGGTTGTTGGCGAGCGAGACGGTCGCGGCGTTCCGCTTCCGCGCCTGCCGCAGGGCGCCCACCACGAAGGGGGCGCGGCCCGACGCGGAGATGCCGACCACCGTGTCGTTCTCGTTCACGTCGGCGTCAATGATGGCCGCCACGCCGAGGGCGGGGTCGTCCTCCGCGCCCTCCACGGCCCGGAACATGGCGTCGCGCCCGCCGGCCAGAAGACCCTGCACCCACTCCGGCGGGACGCCGAAGGTCGGGGGGCACTCCACGGCGTCCAGGACGCCCAGCCGCCCGCTCGTGCCCGCGCCGACGTAGATCAGGCGTCCCCCGGCGCGCAGCGAATGGGCGGCCCGGTGGACCGCGCGGGCGATCTGGGGAATCTCCTGGCCGACGGCGGCGGCGACCTTGGCGTCCTCCTGGTTGATGAGGCGCAGCCGGGCCTGCGTGTCCAGCGCGTCAATGTCCGCCATCTGCGGCGCGATGGCCTCCGTGATTAGATTTTCCAGCGCTTGCGACTCGCGGCGAATCTCCTGGGACATGGCGGGGAACTTCCCTTCCGGCAGAATCGGTTATAATAAGGCGGAAATTTTCACACTTAGCAGCGAGGGAGAGAGTATGCCGACGTATGGCTATGAGTGCTTGTCGTGCGACAGCCAGTTTGAAGTGTTCCAGAGCATCAAGGACGACCCGCTGACGACCTGCGAGTCCTGCGGCGGGGCCTTACGTAAGCGAGTCTATCCGGTCGGGATCGCCTTCAAAGGCTCCGGATTCTACGTCAATGACTACGCCCGCAAATCCGAGGCAAAAGCCGAGAAGTCCGACGCCACGCCGGAGGCGGGCGGCGCGTCCCAGAGCAAGACCGAGTCAAAGTCAGAACCAAAGTCCGAGGCCAAGCCGGAGACGCCCAAAGCCGAGGCCAAGAGCGAAGCCGCGACTTCGGCGGCATAGGCCGAAAGAAAACCCCGCGCTCCCGGGCGCGGGGTTTTTCTGTGACGGGATGCGGCGTCAGTGGTTGCTCGTGATCCGCAGGTGGCCCGTGACGGGGTCGTACTGCACGGTGGCGTCCATCGCCGTGGAGAGGAACGAGACCGGGATCATGGTGCGGCCCGAATTCAGGTAGGGCGCGCCGTCGAGTGTGACCTTGTGGGCGTTGACGAGGGCGTGCTTGTCGCCGATGGTCAGGTGGATGTCCCGGGCATGGCTCTGGGCGCGGACGACGCCGGTGCGGGCGTTCCACTGCAGCGATCCGCCGCCGTGCTCGAATATCTGGCGCAGCGGGCCGAACAGCACGCTCTGCCGGGCGGCGAGGGGCCGTTCCAGGGGGAGTTTCACGCTGTTGAACAGCACCTGCCTCTGGCCGGCGCTTCGCAATAGGGCGGACTCCAGGGCGAGGTGCGGCCTGACCGCCGGGGCGCGCAGGGACAGTTGCGGCAGGTGAACCTGAAGGCGCGGCATGGGCAGGGCCAGCCGCGTCGAGCGCGGCGCGGCGGCGGGCAGGGCGGGCGCGGACAGGAAGGGCGACGAGAGGCCGCTCTCGCCCAGCGGCCCGGCTTTCGCCAGGCGCGCAGCCGGATGGCCCTGCTTGCCGCGCGGCGACACGGCGGCCGTGACCGACTTGGTCGTCCGGGACTTAAAGCCGGACAGCGGCGGCGCCTGCTGGGTGCCGTCCTTCGAGGTGGCCGGCTCGGACGCGCGCAGGTTCGGCAGGAAGGGATCGGAGAGGCCCCGCTGCTCCGTGGGCAGGGTCAGACCGTCCCAGGAAAGGGCTTCCTCCGCCATTGGGAGGGAGGCCGATTTCTGGTGTCGCGAGGCCAGCACCGGGGCGGCTTGCAGCGCCTCACCGTGGGGCCGTCGAGCCTGGGGGCGCGCAACGGCGGTCTTGCGGGCCGGGACCGCCTTCGCCGGGGCGGGCCGGACCGGCATGGGCTTGATGTCCTGCAGGTCGTGGCGGATGGCGGTCGCGCCGCCGGGGTTGTTGACGAAAACGCGGATCGGCTTCAGGTGCGCGGCGGCCTGGGCGTCCCCGTCGAACGTCTCGGTGACGGCGATGGTGTGCCAGCCGTTGGGCACGGCGCTGGTGTCCCACACGTACTCGAACGGGCGGTAGTTCACCAGCGTCTTGAACTCGCCGTCAATGAAGATGGAGACGTAGGGCGTCTTGCCGCCCGCATCCGAGGCGCCGACCTGGATCTGCACCGTGCCCTGGACGTGGCTGTTCGGGGAGGGGGTGAGCAGGCGCATCTCGGGGGCCGCGCCGGCCGGGACGTTGTCCTCCGGCGATGCGACAGGCGGCGCGGGCCGGCTCAGCGTGTCTGCCCCGTCGCTGCCGGCGGCGTAGACGAACATGCCCTTGGCGGAGCGCACCTCGGCGTCGGCGGCGGTGGCGCGGACCACGACCCGGTGCGGGCCGGGCGTCAGTAGCGAGGCGTCCACCAGGAACGAGACGATGCCTTTGGCCTCCGGCGCGTCCAGCGTCTTGGAGTTGGCCTTGACGCCGTCGATGTAAAGCTCCAGGCCGACGATGCCGTTGTTGGCAGTGCCCTTGTAGAAGGCGGAGATCTCCACGGGCTTGACGCCGCTGAAGGTGGCGTGGGGGGCCGGAGTGAGCAAAGTGACGAGGGGGCCGTCGTCGGCCACCACCGGGGAGGGGGCGGCATCGCCGCGGTGCGCGCCGGTCAGCCAGAGGCCGAGGGCGGCGGCCAGCGCGACCGCTTTGGGTGAAAAGCCACGTGCCGAAATTTTCATGGGGACGTCTCCAGGCGAATGTGATCTAAGTTGGATCCGACGGTTTTGGACTGAAAAACAGAATTGCTGTGCAGGAGAGCGTAGCGCGTCCCTACTTTAACACAAGTGCCCGGAAAAGTCAAGCGTTTTTTGTAAAAAGCGGCGGGAGACGTGGAAACAGCGAGGCTATACGCGCTCCGCCTCACGGCGGCGACGCGAAACGCCTCGCTGTTGTGCTGTTTCGGCAGGGCCGAGGCCCTGCATCTTCAGGCTTCAGGGTGGGCAGATGGCAAAGGCGCGCCATTCATGACCCGCAGGCGACAACGTCACCCGAAGGAGAGGCCGACCCGAAGGCTAAAAAAGCTCAGCCTTCGCCACCGCCCTGTAAACTATGATCCAAATCTATGTACCTCCTTTGTGTGTGGGATAATTGATTATACCACACCGGAGGCCAATTTTGTGCCGAACTCAGATAACCTCCAGGCAGTCCCGGTCCGGCAGCGGCGGGAACGGGGCGGTCGGCAGCGTCTGGTACCAGAATGCCACCGAGGCGATATCGTCCTGCAGCGGCAGGTAGCGGCCCCCGGAGCGCCACCCCAGGGCCTGGATCGTCACCCGCAGATCCTGCCGGAAGCGCACCGGGTCCATGACGTGCCAGCGGTACAGCCCGAACCGCGTCTGCGAGGCGTACAGGCCGTCCGGGCGCAGCACCTGCGGCAGCCCGGCGTAGGGCGTCGTGAACTCCCGGTAGCCGCCGTTCTCCCGGCCCACGTCGAAGTTGTACGAGCCGCAAAAGTAATCTTCGGTCCCGGTGCCGCAGATCGTGGGGAACTCGCCGTCGCCGTCCAGGTAGAATTTGATCTCGCCCTCGCCCCACCAGCCGGAGTTGTTGACCCCCCACGCCATGTAGGTTCCCACGTACTGACCCTGCCCCCGCACCCCGTCCAGCAGGGTGTAGACGTGCTTGTAGGGCAGCGGGTTGACCCGCCGGAACTGGGCGTGGAAGTAGGCAGCGTCCTCGGGAACCTCCGTCAAGGTATAGTTGATCTGGTAGTAGAGGGTCACCGCGTCATCGGCGATGTTGGTGAGCGTGATGCGGCACCGGCGACGGAACGGCATCTCCCAGTAGCAGTTGAAGGCGCTGCCGGGGTTGACGCAGACCGCCAGCGACGACACCTGGGCGTACCGGCCCCAGCCGCAGGCGAAGAAGTCGCCCACCGGGCACTCCACCGAGGGCTGCTCCTGGTCGTCCCAGTAGACGCGCAGGATCGCGTGGCGCCAGTGCCCGCTCGGCGTCATCCAGACCTGCTGGATCGCCCCCGGCCCGGCGATGTCCGCCAGCGTGCGCGCCTCCCCCGGCGCGATGCGGATGGAGGGGGATATCTTCCAGCCGACGCCGAGATCGCGGGCGCAGCCCGCCCCGGTCCCCTCGGTCGCCCTGCCGCCCCCGCCCTTCTCCCCCGTGAAATTCTCCGGCGAGATGGACCGTGTTTGGGCGGGCGACACGCGGGACAGGTTGCCCAGGTGCAGGCCCAGGCCATTAAATTCTGCCATGCGTTCTCCTTAAAAGGCCGTCAGCGAATGAACAAGTCAGCGAATGAATTCGCCGCTGATGGCCTTCGGCCGATTGTCCGCCTTCGCGGACACCAGAAACGTCTCCGCGTAGGCGGAGACTCGGCGTCCTCGCCCGGAGCGGCGAATTTATTCGGTGGCTACTTGGTCACGGGCACGATCTTCCACTGCGGTTGCTGTGGCTGCGTGGGCTGTTGGAGGCCGGGGCCGAAGCCATTGCCGCCCAAGCCGTTGCCGGGCGTGATGATGCTCACCGGGCGCGTCTTGAGTTCCCGGACGTCTGACTCCAGCGCATTGACCCGACTTTCCAAGCGTTGCAGCCGCGCCGCCAGAATCGGGTCCGCCGAGATCGCCGTGCCGGACGACTGGGCCTGCGTGCGCGGCAGCCCCGTCCCGATCAACAATCCGGCCACCCCGCCCAGCGCGAGGAGGGCAGCCAACGAAAAACGCGATGTGCGGTGTTTCATGGTCTTCCTCTTTCTTGATAGGGAGGTGCTAGATGTCCATTGCGAAGTGGAAACGCACCTCTTGCTCCTGGGCGAGCAGCAGCACCCGCTCAACTGCCTCCAGGTCGCTGATGACCCACTCGACCCGATTCTTCCGCGTGTTCAGTCCTGCTGTAACGGACGCGGGAGCCTCGCGCAATGCCCTCAGCGCCTCGCGCACCGCGTTCAACCCTGCCGTCGGCTCGTACCACGCTTCGGCGGGCGGTTGAAAGTCGGGTGGGGCTGGCTTTCGTCCCGCCGCCCCGCCTTCGCCCTCCTCCGCATCTTCGTCCCCTGGCAGGTAGTAGCCCGCCAGCGATGCGACTTCCTCCGGGCTGACGCTGAAGAAGTCACCAAGCGCCACCAGTGCGGGTATGGGCCAATTGTATACCGCATGGGCGAATGCCTTCCCGACCACAGCCGTAGCATCGTATCCGGCGACCTCATGTTCCAGGACAGGGTAAAGGCTGACGCCCATAAGTTTCCTCACATACAGGCCGAAGAATCCCCCCGCAGGCCAAGCTTGAGCCGCCCTGCGGCGGGTGGGAGTGTGTGCCACTCCCGATGTCCAATACGCGCCGCAAGCCTGTTTTCCTCCATGCTTGGGGGGCGATTGTGCGGTGGGGGGTCAGTGTTCCAGGAAGTAGCGGACGTTGGTGACGATGACGTCACGGCGGTGGGCGAGGGCGAAGCGGATCAGGGGGCCCGCCTGGTTGTGCAGGAGCTGGTGCCACCACTTGCGCGAGACCAACTCCGGGAGGACGATGGTGATGACGTCGTCGGTGCGCTCGCGCTGCACGGCGTCAATGTAGCGCATCAGGGGGCCGATCAGCGAGCGGAAGGGCGACTCCATGATGACCAGCGGGATAGTGCCGGCCCAATGCTCCCAGTCGCGCTTGAGACCGGGCGTGGCGTCCGGGTTGGTCTCGATGTAGATGGCGCGCACATCGGCGCTGACCAGGCGGGCGTAGTTGAGCGCGTCAATGATGCCCCGGTGCAGGCGCGGCACCAGCACCAGCACCACGTTGCGCGCCGGCGTGGCGGGCAGCGGCTGGTCCAATGACAACTCCCGGCGCATCTCCGCGTAGTGCCGGTGAATCTTCAGGAACGTCGCCACCATCAGCGGCACCAGCACGATCACGAGCCACGCGCCGTAGTGGGGGTACATCCGGTGGAAATGGTGCGCGCCGATGTGAAAGGCCGGCGTGTGGAAGTAGTCGCTGATCTTCTGGCCGTCGGCGAATTTGGACACAGCGATGATGCCCGTCACCGCCCCCGTCGCCAGAGCGCCCAGGCCGTTGATCGCCATGCTGCCCTGCCAGCCGCGCTCGCGGGTGCGCCGCCAGCGGAGCACCATGCCGATCTGCGCCAGCGTGAATGAGGTGAAGACGCCGATGGCGTACAGCGAGAGCAGGTCGTCCACGATGCCCTTGAAGATGTAGATCAGTCCGCAGGCGGCGGCGGCGAGGACGACGATGCCGTTGGAGTAGGAGAGCCGGTCGCCGACGTTGGCGAGCTGGCGGGGCAGGAAGTTGTCCCGCGCCAGCATGGAGCCGAGTTGTGGGAAACCGGCGAAGGCGGCGTTGGCGGCGATCACCAGGATCAGCGCCGTGGAGAACTGCACCACCCAAAACATCCAGTGCAGCGGCCCCGCCCAGGCCGTGTCGGCGATCTGCCCGACCAGGCTCCGGTAGTCCTCGGCGTCCTGGTTCAGGTGCTCGTGGACGCCGAACTGCACGGTCAGGTAGGACAGGCCGAAGAACATGACCACGGCCAGAAAGGCCATGATCCCGGTGGTCTTGACAGCGTTCTGGGCGTGCGGCTCCTTGAAGAGCGGCGTCGTGTTGGAGATGGCCTCCACGCCGGTCAAGGCGGTGCAGCCCATCGAGAAGGCGCGCAGGACGGCGTACAGGCCGACCGTCCCCAGTCCCGCCGCCGCGGCCTGGAAGCTCTGGCCGGCCTGCACGGCCTCGGAGACGCGGGGGGCGTGGGTCGCCATGCCGATCAGGCCCGCCGCGATGGTGGCGAGGATGGAGCCGATGAACACGTAAGACGGCCCCGCGAAGGCCCACCCGGCCTCGCGGACGCCGCGCAGATTCAGCAGCATGATGAGCAGGATGCCGGCATAGCACATCATCACCAGGTGCTCGTGCAGGGTGGGCACGGCGGTGATGACGGCGGCCACGCCCGACGCCACTGAGGTCGCCACGGTCAGCACGTAGTCCACCAGCAGCGACGCCGCCGCGACTAGCGAGGCCAGCGTACCCAGGTTATCGCGTGTCACCGGGTAGGCCCCGCCGCCGTCCGGGTAGGCGTGGATGATCTGCATGTAGGAGGCCGACACGGTGATCAGCAGCAGACAGATGCTGATAGCGATGGGGATGACGAAGTGCAGTCCGCCCGTCGCCGCCGCGGTCGCCAGCAGCACGCCCAGGATCGCCTCGGTCGCGTAGGCGTTGGACGAGAGTGCGTCGCTGGAGAAGATGGGCAGGGCGAGGAAGACGGGCAGCTTGATGTGCCCGGCCTGCGAGGTCGCCAGCGCGCGCCCGAACAGGATGTGGCGCAGGCGGCCCAGGGCACTGTCATACTTGTGCGCCGCCGGCAGCCGCGGCGACTCGGCCGGCTGGGACCCGCCATTGGGTGAGGTCATAGGAGCATCCCCTGACGCAGACGGAGTGGATGAAATTTCTGCTCATTCTACCACCGGGGCGTGGGGAAGTCAATCATGAATTCCGCCGCGTGTGTCATAATGGCGATGACAGCGCCCTGGCGGAGCTCAGCCCTGACGCTGAGGAGAAAGTTCACCATGAGAAAGACCGCACTTGCCATCGCGGCATTGGCGCTCGCGCTGGCGGGTACTGACCGGGCGCAGACGCCCGCCGCCCCCGCTGCTTCCCCATCCATGTTCCCGTTCGTGATCCCCTGGGACGACGCGACGCCGGGGACGGCGACGGACGTGTCGTTCCTGAACACCAAGCCCGCCGGGGCGCACGGCTACATCGTGCCGAGGGGCGGCCACTTCGTCGAGTCGGGGATCGGCAAGCGTGTGCGCTTTTTAGCCGTCAACCTGGCCGCCGGCTCCGCCTTCCCCGACCACGCCGACGCCGAAAAAGTGGCCGCGCGCCTCGCCAAGTACGGCGTCAACCTCGTGCGCCTGCACCACATGGACAACGTCGACTGGGGGCCGACACAGCACATCTGGGACGACTCGTACAAAGACCGCCGGCACATCAGCCCGGCGCAGCTCGACAAGCTGGACTACCTGATCGCCCAGCTCAAGAAGAACGGCGTCTACGCCAACATCAACCTGCACGTCAGCCGCCAGTTCTCCGCCGCCGATGGCTTCCCGCCGAGCGTGGAGAAAATCCCCTTCGGATATGACAAGCGCGTGGACAACTACGACCGCCGCATGATCGCCCTGCAAAAAGAGTACGCGCGGCAGCTGCTGACCCATGTGAACCCCTACACCCATCTGTCCTACGCCAGTGACCCCTGCGTGGCGGTGGTGGAGATCAACAACGAGAACTCGCTGATGGGCGACCCATGGGGGCCGGGCTTCGGGTCAGATCTGGACGCGCTGCCGGAGCCGTTCCGGGGCGAATTGGTCGGCCTGTGGAACGACTGGCTGACCAAGAAGTACGGCACGGACGCGCGGCTGCGGGCGGCCTGGCTCAAAGGCGTCACCCCGCCCGGCCCCGCCATCAACACCTATGCGTCCTGGACGATTGAACACCAGGGCACGTCCGAGGCCGCACTGTCCCCGCAGCCGCAGGCTGGCGGGTCTCCCGATGCGATCATCACTGTCACCCAGATCGATGATACGGGCTGGCACGTGCAGGCGCACCAGACGGGGCTGAATTTTCGGGACGGCGCGACCTATACTGTCTCCTTCCGGGCGAAGGCCGACGCGCCGCGCGCGATGAACGTCGCCGCCGGGCTGGATCAGGCCGACTGGCACAACATCGGCCTCAGCGCCGACGCCGACCTCACGACGGACTGGAAGACGTTCCGCTACGTCTTTACGGCGCACGAGCCGGTTCCCCGGCACGGGCGCGTCGCCTTCCAACTAGGGGACAAGACAGGAACCGTCTGGATTTCGGATTTGCAGGTGCGGCCGGGTGCGGAGGGCGCGGGCCTGCTGCCGGGCCAGTCGCTGGCGGCGCGAACCGTGGACATGCCCGTCTCGACCACACGCAATCAGCACGAGGACTGGCTGCTGTTCCTGGCCGACACCGAGCGCGCCTACGCCGACGGGATGCGCGACTATCTGAAACACGACCTGCACGTCCACGCCAACGTGATCGACTCGCAATTGGGCTTCGGCGGGCTGTCGTCCGTTAACCGCGAGGCGGGCAGCGACTTCGCCGACGCCCACGCCTACTGGCAGCACCCGTCGTTCCCGCATCGCGCCTGGGACCCCGTGGACTGGAACATCCCCAACACGCCGATGGTGGCCGACCTGGCCAGCGGCGGCGGGGGTACGCTGCGCGACCTGGCCGCGTATCGTATCGCCGGCAGGCCCTACAGCGTCAGCGAGTACAACCACCCCGCGCCCAACGACTATCAGGCGGAGACGGTCCCAGTCCTGGCGAGCTTTGCCGCGTTTCAGGACTGGGACATGATCTACCTGTTTGACTACGGCGCTTACGGCGCCCAAGCGGCCAACGACAAGATTCAGGGCTACTTCGGCGTCGGCTCCAACCCCGCCAAGATGGCCTTCTTCCCCGCCGCCGCCCTGATCTTCCGCGCGGGCGAGATGCCCCCGGCGGTCGGCGCGTCGGTGCTCGGCGCGGGGCCATCGGGCTGGAAGGTGAAGTTCGCGCAGGGCGTCCCGGACGCGGCCCGCGCCTGGCAGGCCAGCGGCAGGCCCCCCGCCTTCCTCAACGGCCGGCTGGCCCTTGGCCTGACCCGCTCCACCTCAGTGACTCAGGGGAATACCCATCCGGCCACCGTTCTCAAAACCGTCAAGACCTCCGCCGGCGCGCGGTACGTCGCCGATAGCCCCAACGCCGTCGCCATCGTCGGGTTCGTCGGCGGGCAGACGGTGACGACCCACGAGGCGCAGTTCCTCTTCCGGCCGTTCGGGAACAACTTCGTCGCCGTGACCCTGACGCCGCTGGACGGCAGACCAATCGCGCAGTCCCGCCACATGCTGCTGACGCTGGCGGGCAAGGTGGAGAACCAGGACATGCGCTGGAACGCCGCCCGCACCAGCGTCGGCGACCGGTGGGGCCACGGCCCGACGATGGCCGAGGGCATCCCCGCCACCGTGACCCTGCCCCACATGCAGGTCCGGCGCGTCTACGCGCTGGACGCCACCGGCCGTCGCACCCAGGAGGTGGGCCCCGCCCGCGTCTTCGATGTCGGCCCCCAATACAAGACGGTCTGGTATGAATTGACGGAGTGAGGAAGGCCCCCACCCGCCGGCAAGCCGGCTACCCTCCCCCGTCGGAACGGGAGAGGGTCCGGTGGCGAGGGTCATCTGCCGCTTGACCGGAGGCACAGCACCGTAGTTACCAGACCCTCTCCCGCTTGCGGGGGACGGGGTGCCCGAAGGGCGGGGTAGGGGTGCAGTATGCTGCTCCCCCTCTGTTTTTGCCTGGTCAAAATTTCAGCCCTGGGCTGGTTTCATTAGTCCTTGCATCGGGTACACCATGTCTCCCCGCAAAAATGTGGGGCCAACAAGGTCATGTTCTCCCGCCGGGGTGTTCTCCCATGGTCGCCCAGCCCCGGCGGTGTCAGTGGCGAATCCAGCCTTGTGAATTGCCCCGCAGGAGCAATCTCGGTGGGCGGGGCATTCGTCCGGGCCATCCTGCGTGTCTGGCTCTCTCAACGGCATCTTCTGTAGAAAGGGAACACATCATGCAATTCTCACTGCCACGCGCTGCCACGCGCTAAATCGGTAGCGGCTCAGGCCACCCTGCTAGCGCTCGCCACGGCCGCCTCTCTCATCGCGGCCCGGCCCGCCCAAGCCGATCTCACCCTCACCCCGGCGGGCATCGTCGACGGCTTTTCCCTCTCCACCTTTGCAACTGGCTTCCCCAACGCCTTCAACAATGGTCCCAACGGCATCACGTTTGTCAACGGGGGAGTACTGGTTACGGACTTTCCCGGCAATGTGCGTTTCTTCCCGACGGATGTGGATGGACAAAGCGCCGCGTCAGCGACGGTCGGCAAGAACTACAGTCAGCCTAACGCCCTCGGCCTAGCCCAGTTGAACGGCAACATCTACATGACCCAGCAGGGGATTGGGGATGTCGTACAGATCAACTCGGATGGCACATTTAATCAAGTCATCGCCAGCGGCTTCCCATACGCTACGGGCATTTTGGCAGATTCGTTCAATAACAGCCTCTATGTTTCTAATACATCCCACGGCCCCATCTACAAAGTGAACCCCGTCACCAAGGTGAAGACTCCGTTCGTCAACGCCGAAGTAGACGGTTTGGCTCTGTCGGCCGATGGCTCAATCTTGTATGGTGCTGTAGATGCCGGTGCCCTTGACGGTCATGTCCTCGGCTTTAGCACGGCGACCGGGGCGCAGGTGTTCGACTCCGGCTTCATTCCCGGTGACATTGACGGCTCGGCACTTGGCACTGGGACTTTGACGGGCAACCTGTTCGTGAACACCAACGGCGGCACGGTGTACGAGGTCAACCTGGCGACGGACGCGCAGACACTGATTGCCTCCGGCGGCTCGCGCGGCGACTTCGTGACGGTGGACCCGAACACCTCCCTGCTGCTGACGCAGACGGACCGCATCATCCGATTGACGCCGGGGAACGGCGGCGGCTTCGTCGGCGGGACTGCCGTGCCGGAGGCTTCCTCTCTTGCCCTGTTGGGCCTGAGCCTACCAGGGCTGGTCGGGCTGACGCTACGGGCCCGTAAGCGCCGTGCCCACGCCGCCTGATTGTTTCGTCTCGCCCCAGTGGCAGAATGGCCGCTTCCACTCCCGGAGGCGGCCTTCCTGCGCTATAATGATTCCATGCCACTCTACGAATACACCTGTGACCACTGCCGCAAGCGCTTCACCGTGCTGGTCGGCATGACCGCCGCCGCCGACTCCAACGTCTGTCCGCACTGCGGCTTTGACCAGGCGACCAAACGCATTACCCGCTTCGCGCGGGGGCGCAGCGAGGACGACCTGATGGACGACCTGGCCGACCCGGACAAGATCGGCGACATGGACGACCCGAAGGCGATGCGCCGCTGGGCAAAAGAGATGGGCCGGGAGATGGGCGAGGATCTGGGGGATGACTTCGACGAATACCTGGATGCCGCCGAGAGCGGTGAGGAGGACGGGGAAGAGCCGCCCTTGGAGTGACGCTCTCTCAGGAACGGCCCTGCCGCAAACGGCAGGGCCGCTTTTTGTTGGAGAACTGCGGGCGTTTTGCCGAAGATAGAACAATATCCCGTGCGTACGCCGCGTGACGAGGACATGACGACAGCACCATGAGAGCCGAAATTCATCCGCTATATGGCCGTAACCGCATGACCGCGTCCATCGGCGGGAGCTTGAGGCGCCTCCAGCCGCCGGAGTGGGCCGCACTGGCATTTAACCTCCTGTTTCTCGCCTGGATCATCGTGCGGCCCCTCTCGGCATTCGCGTTCAAAGGCGTCGCCGATGTCTTTGAGGCCGCCGGCCCGATGCTGGCCGCCGCCTGGTGCCTGGGGTGGGGGAGGCGCGCCCACGGGCCGCGCCTCCCCGTGATCTGCCTGGCGCTGGGCACGCTGAGTTGGGGCATCGGCCAGGCGGTCTGGACCTGGTACGAGATTATCCTGCGGCGCGACTGCCCCTTTCCCTCCTGGGCCGACGCGGGGTACCTGGGCGCTTACCCGTTCCTGCTGGCGGGCATTCTGCTGCTGCCCCGCAGGCCGCTGGCGCCCGCGCTGCGCGGGCGGGTTGTGTTGGACGGCCTAATGACCATGACCGGCATGGTCACGTTCAGCTGGTACTTCGTCCTCGGCCCGACGCTGATGCAGGGCGGCGGGACTCTGCTGGGCAAGGTGTTGGGGGCCGCCTACCCGCTCTCCGACCTGGTGCTGCTGTTCTGCCTGCTGGCCCTCGCGGCGCACAGCGGCTCCTCCGCGCGGCGGGAGACGAGGCTGATCTCACTGGGGCTGGTGAGCATCATCGTCGCGGACACGGTGTTTGCCTACAAGACTCTGCACAACACTTATCACACCGGGGGCTGGTCCGACCTGTGCTGGCCGCTGGGCTATATGCTGGTCGGCGCGGGCGGCTGCGCACTGGCGCGGGCCGGGGCGGCGGGGGAGGCGATGCCGGAGGCGTGGGCGGAGCAGAATCCGATCCTGTGGCGGTCGCTGGGTCCCTACGCGCTCGTCCCGGCGGTCGGCGCGCTGCTGGCGTACACCTTCTGGAAGCGCGGGGACGAGGCGCTGGAGTCGGGAGTCTGGCTCGGCTCGGCACTGCTGATCGGCCTGCTGCTACTGCGCCAGGTGTTCGCCATTCTGGAAAACGGCAAGCTGTACCGATTTTTGCAGGAGGCATACCGGGAACTGGAGATCAAGAACCGGTCCCTGGCGGCGGCGAACGCACGCCTGGAGGGGCTGGCGACCACCGACGGCCTGACCGGCCTCAAGAACCACCGCGCATTTTACGAACGCCTACAGGCCGAATGGTCGCGCTGCGCCGCCGCCGGGGGGACCCTGGCGCTGGTGTTGCTGGACGTGGACCACTTCAAGCGGTACAATGACGCCTACGGCCACCCCGCCGGCGACACGGTGCTTAAGGCCGTCGCCCGTGTGCTTGAGGAAAACTGCCGCGACGAGGATCTGGCGGCGCGGTACGGCGGCGAGGAGTTCGTGGTGATCCTGCCACAGACCGGGGCGGACGCGGCGGCCGTCCTGGCGGAGCGGCTCCGCGCGGCCATTGCCGCACAGGCCGGGGTGAGACGCCCGGTCACCGCTTCCTTCGGCGTGGCGGCGTCCTCGTCCACCACCGGCGGGCCGGAGGTGCTGATCGCGGCGGCCGACCGCGCCCTATACTCCTCCAAGGCAGGTGGCCGTGACCGTGTGACCTTCGCCGCCGACTGGGAAAACGCCTCCCACGGCGCTCTGCCTGCCGGACGGCTGGCCGCCTAACGCCCCGAAAGCACGAACCGTCCCCTCCCCACTAGGGAACGCCTTCCCCTAAGAGACTGTAGAGCAGCACGACCAGCACAAAGATCGTGAACCAGGTATAGAGGCGGTCGTTCTCGTACAGGTAGATGACGACGGAGAAGGCGACGCGCACGACCGGCGTGAGAATCAGCAGCACCAGGCCCAGGTTGATCAGGTCGCGCGGTGCGTGTCGGCGCAGGTCGCGCTCGAAGACGCCCAAAAGGCCGTGCGTGATGGGCTGGGGGCGCGGGTGGAACTCCGTAAAGTAGTTCGCGCGGCCCCCCTGGTGCAGCGCCAGCAGCACAAGGAGGCCGAGCGCGACCAACGCGCCCGCGACGAGTACGCCGGCGCCCAGCACCCGCGCGATGAGCACGGTCAACTGGCCCTCGCGCGAGGGCGGCACGCCCTCCATGGAGTCCAACGAGTCTAGTGATTCGGGTGCAGTCCATTCCATAACATCATCACGCCCAGGGCGGCCAAGACAGCGGCGAACAGGCGGCGCAGAGTCGGGGTGCGCCAGCGGACCAAACAGTGCGCGCCGACCGTCGCGCCGGCCAGCACGCCCAGCATCACCGGCCCGGCGATCAGCGGGTTGATGAAGCCCTTGGCGAAGTAGACGCCCGCCGAGGCCGCCGCCGTCACGCCGATCATGAAGTTGCTGGTCGTGGTGGAGACCTTGAACGGGATGCCCATCGCCCGGTCCATTGCCAGCACCTTGAACGCGCCGGAGCCGATGCCGAGCAGGCCCGACAGCGCGCCGGCCAGGGCCATCAGCGCGAAGCCCGCCGGGACTCGCCGCACCCCGTAGGGTACCGGATGACCCTCCGGCCCCGGAAAACGTCCCGGCAGCCGCAGCCGCCGCGCCAGCCGGTCCGACTGGGCCAGCGGCTGCTCGTCGTGCGCCTGCGACCGGCCGGACGACGCCGCCGAATATAGCAGCACCAGGCCGAACAGGGCCGACAGCCATTCCGTCTTCAGGTGTGCCGCCAGCAGCGCGCCGCCCAGCGCCCCCAGCGTCGTGGCGATCTCCAGGAACATCCCGATCCGCAGGTTGGTGTAGCCCTCCTTCACGTAGGCCGAGGCGGCGGCGCTGGAGGTGGCGATGACCGAGATGATGCTGGCCCCCGCGGCGTATCGGAAGTCCACGTGAAAGGCGAAGGTCAGCATCGGCACGATGACCACGCCGCCGCCCAGCCCCGTCAATGCGCCGACCAGGCCGGCCGCCACCGACCCGGCGAACACGATCAGGGCGAAGGCGGCTTCCGGCATGATGCCCCCCGTCCCCCGATTCTGGGGGAATCCGATGTCAACGGCCCTGCCCCTTCTGACTCCCCCAGAATTGGGGGACGGGGGGCGATCCTGCTTTTTCAAACGCGCTCAGGCGTAGCCTTTGGCCTTGAGGTTGTCGTAGGAGATTTTGACCGACTCCAGCGGCGGGCGCTTGCAGACGTCCTGTTCCACGATCAGCCATTCCGTGCCGACCTCGGGGGCGGCGGCGATCAGGGCGTCCAGCGGCAGGTCGCCCGTGCCGACCTCGGCGAACGAGCCGTCCGCCCGGTCCCGGTCCTTGAGGTGCATCAGCGGGACGCGGCCCCTGTGCTTCTGGACGAAGGCGACGGGGTCCTGGCCGCCCACCAGCACCCAGTAGGTGTCCACCTCGGCCTTGACCAGCATCGGGTCGGTGTTGTCCAGCAGGATGTCCATGCCGATCTGCCCGCCTTCCAGCGGCTCGAACTCGAAGGCGTGATTGTGGTAGCACAGGGTCAGGCCCTGGGTACGCAGCGTCTCGCCCAGGCCGTTCAGAGTCTCCGCCGTCCTCTTGTAGCCGTCCGCGCCCCGCCGCCGGTCCTCACTCAGATAGGGCACGACGATGCGCGTGTTGCCGAGTTCCAGGTTCTCCGCGACGACCTGGGCCGGATTGTTCTCGATCTGGTCAATGCCGATGTGGCTGCCGCAGACGCGCAGGCCGGCCTCGCCCAGCACGTCGCGCAGCTCGCGCACGGAGAGGCTGCCGCGCCCGGCCAGCTCGACTCCGGCGTAGCCGATCTGGGCGACCTGGCGCACGACGCCGGCGAAGTCGCGGGCCGTGTCGTCGCGCACGGTATACATTTGCAGGGCAATGGGAAGCTTGGGCATGAGATGTCCTTCTTGGAAGTGATACGGGAAGGTTCGCCGTCGGGGACGCGGATTCCTTGACCGGGTGCGAACCTACCCCTGGCGGCAAGCCGCCTGTCCCCTCCCTGCCAGGGAAGGGATCGCCGCGAAGCGGCAGGGTTAGGTCTCCTGCCGCCGCCGGTACTCGGCGGGGCTGCACCCCATGCGGCGGGTGAAGACGCGGTGGAACTGCGGGTAGGAGCCGAAGCCCGCTTCCAGGGCGGCCTCCAGGACCGACAGCCGGCGGCCCCGGCCCCAGAGGCGCAGGAACCGCTCCAGGCGCTGTGCGTTGCGGAAGTCCGCCAGCGACACGCCCGTCTGCTGCCGGAACAGGCGGGAGAGGCGCGACGCGCTCAGGCCCACCCGAAGCGCCAGCGCGGCCAGCGTCTCCGGGGCGTCGGCCCCGCGCAGCAGACGCACGGCGCACTCCACCGCCGGATGCACGTCCGCGCCGCCCGGCGCGTCGCCCGCCCGGCCGTAGGCCGCCCAGGCGGAGAGCACGGCGTAGCCCAGGCCGGCATTGTGGCGGGCCGTGTCCTCCCGCGCTTCGGCGATCTCCCGCAGCAACGCCTCCAACTGCCGGGCGTCCTCCTCGGGCAGCGGCTTGCAGTACCAGCCGGCGGGGTCGGCCTCGCACAGCGCCCGCGTCTCCGGGGTCGTGCAGACGCGGTGCAGCAGGGACGGCGTGAAGACCCCGATCCACATCCCGTGATCGGGCGACTGGTCCAGCAGGACATGCTCCTGGGCCGGGAACAGCCAGACCAGGGTGTTGCGGCGCAGGTCGTAGCGGCGGTCGCCCAACAGGTAAGCCGCCTTGCCCTGAGTCACTAGATTGATCTCCAGCTCGTCGTGGTGGTGCGGCAGGTGCCGGAGGCCCGCAAAGGCGTAGTGCCAGACGAGGCCATCATGGGCAGCCGGCAGCCCCAGGTCATCTTTGTCGGTAGGCATCGGCGGCAAAAAATGAGAGAAAGTTGCCTGGAAACGAGAAGACTTATCTCGGAAGCGTCAGTAAAATGATAACACAAGATTTCATTCTTGACAAGGGGGGAATAGTGAGCGCAACTCTCACCAAGACCGTAGAAATTACCGACGCCCAGAAGCGGCAGTACGAGGACGCGGGGTTCTTTGTGCTGGAGCGGGTCATCCCGCCCGAACACCTGACCCTGCTGCGCGAGGAATGCGCGCGGCTGATGCGGCTCCAGGACGAGGAGATGGACCGGCGCGGCACGGACCACCTGGGGCTGTCGTTCAAGGGCCGCCGCTACTTCCTCTCCGCCTGGCATCAGAGCGAGCGAGTCAAGGAGTTCATGTTCAGCCCAGTGATGGCCGACATCTGCCGGGCGTTGCTGGGCGACACGGCCTTTCTGGCCTTCGAGCAGTTCGTGGTCAAGGGGCCGGAGCAGGGCATGAGCTTCGCCTGGCACCAGGACTCCGGATATGTCAACCGGCCCCACCGGCCCTACCTGACCTGCTGGTGCATGCTGGACGACGTGACCGAGGAAAACGGCACCGTTTACATGCTGCCCTACGACCGGGCCGGCACGCGGGAGCGCGTGGAGCACGTCAAGGACGAGGCGAAGGGCGACCTGATCGGCTACTTCGGGGACGACCCCGGCGTGCCGGTGGTCGCCCCGGCGGGCAGCATCGCCTGCTTCGCCTCCACGGTCTTCCACCGCAGCGGCCCGAATATCACGGACAAATTCCGGCGCATCTTCCTCCCCCAGTATTCGGCGGAGCCGATCCTGAAGCCCGACGGCAGCGGCCCGTACTACCTCGCCGAGCCATTCCTGCGGGACGGAAGGATCGTCGCGGGGTATTGATTCCCCCTCACCCCGTCGGCAAGCCGCCGACCCTCTCCCTCGCGGGGAGAGGGTTGTTCCGACCCCCCTTCGCCCCTCTGGGGGAGAAGGGGCCGGGGGATGAGGGGACGACGCCACAGCCGCAATTGAGGAGAAACCCATGACCACCACACCCACCGAGGCCGTTAAGATCACCGGCGCCCAGAAGCAGCAGTATCGGGAGCAGGGCTATTTCCTGCTGGAGAGCGTCATCCCGCCCCGCCACCTCGCGGCCCTGCGCGGCGAGTGCCGGCGCTTCATGGACGAGATGGACGCGGAGATGGACCGGCAGGGCGTCACGACTCTGGGGATCAACCACAAGGGCAGCCGCTACTTCGTGCCGTTCGGGGCCGAGCGGAGCGCCCCGCTGCACGACTTCGTGTTCTCGCCTCTGATGGCCGACATCTGCCGCGCCACGGTCGGCGAGGACGCCTTCCTGTTCCTGGACCAGTACGTGGTCAAGGCCGCCGAGCGGGGCATGACGTTCTCCTGGCACCAGGACGAGGGCTACATCGGCTACCCCAACCCGCCCTACGTCGGCTGCTGGTGCGCGCTGGACGACGTGACCGAGGAGAACGGCACGATCTACGTCCTGCCCTGCGAGCGCGCGGGCACGAGGACCAAGATGAAGCACGTCAAGGACGAGGCGACCAACGACATGGTGGGCTACCACGGCGATGACCCCGGCATTCCGATCATCGCCCCCGCTGGGAGCATCGCCGTCTTCTCGTCCACCACGTTCCATCGCAGCGGCCCGAATCTGACGGATAAGATGCGCCGCGTTTATCTGGTGCAGTATTCCGGCGAGCCGATCACCAAGCCGGATGGCTCACTGCACCTGCGCGCCGTGCCGTTTTTGAAGGGCGGCGAGATCGCGGCGACGTAGGAAGGCCCCTGCCCCGGAAAGGAAACATGATCTATGCTCACCCCAGAACAAGTGCAGTTCTTCCGTGACAATGGCTATCTGAAGGTCGAAGGTGCGGTGCGGGGACAGGAACTGACCGACTTGCAGGCCATCACCCAGGCGCTGATTGACGTCGGGCCGTCGCCGGATATGGCGCCCGGCGAGATCAAGGACTACCAGTACGGAACGGTGCGCGGGCTGGACCGGCCCGTGCTGCGCCGCATCGAGTACGTCTACGGCAAGGGCGATCCGTTCCTGAAGCTGCTCGCCCACCCCGTCCTGCTGGACGCGGTGCAGAAGGTGGTCGGCGAGCAGTTCGTGCCGACCTACGACTCGATGGTGGTCAAGATGCCAGGCAACGGCGTCGAAGTGCCCTGGCACCGCGACGGCGGCGGGCCGACCCTGTTCTACGACGACCCGCAGACCGGCCGCCGCTTCCCCGCCGTCAACTTCGACATCTATCTGGACCGCGCCGACGAGACCAACGGCGCGCTCTGGGTGATCCCCGGCTCCAACAAGGACACGGTCAATCGCGCCCCGCGTCTGGCGGAAAAGTCCGAATACGCTGCCGTGCCGGGGGCCGTGCTGGTCCCGATGAATGCCGGCGACCTGCTGCTGCATGACGTGACGCTGTATCATGGCTCGCCCGAGACCCACGGCGGCGCGTTGCGCCGCGTACTCTACTACGAGTTCCGCGACATGCGCTTCATCAACGCCGTCCACCGGCCCGGACCCGGCGAGGTCGCGCCCCACAAATGGCCCGATACCTGGACTCGCGCGCGCCTCGCCATTTTGCAGAAGGCGCTGGACACTCGCCGCGCCGCCGGCTGGGAGGTCCCGTTCGCGCAGCATCCCGACCCGGCCCTGCGTGTCCGCGCCGAGGAGGTCGCCCACGCCCCAACCCGCGTCCCACACCCGACCTGGGACGAGGCTGCCGCCAAAGCCGCCGCTTGAACAAAGGTATGCCCCCGCCTCACTCTTGAGGTGGGGGCTTTTCTGTACGTCAGACTGACGCCGATCATGGTATAATAAGGCTGGAGAATGTCACCATGATCACTACATCCGAAAAACATGATGCCCGACTGGGCTTTCGCCTGAGCCGGGTGCAGAAAGAAATGATCGAGCGGGCCGCGTCACTCTCCGGGCAGAGCGTCAGCGATTTCGTAGCTTCCACTTCGCTGACCGCCGCATCCGAGGTGGTCGAGCGGCATAATAGGATCGTTCTCTCTCAGGGCGATTGGGAACTTTTCCGGAGGCTGCTTGATGCCGAGACGGAGCCGACGGAAGCGGCGAAACAGGCCGCCGCCCGATATAATCAAGGCCACGTCAGTGGAACGACTTACGAATGCTGATCCAGCCGCTCACCCGTGCCCACGATCGAAGCGGCTTCGATTGCGGTAACGAGTCATTAAATCGCTATTTGCGTGAACTCGCCCGGCAGGACGCGGGGCGCGATCTGGGCATCACCTTTGTCGCGGTCGGGGGCCCCGGCGAAACACGCATTCTTGGCTACTACATGCTGACGATGAGCAAAGTGAATCCGCTGGGTGTTCCTGACAAGAGCCTGCCGCCTGCGCGTGATGTGCCGGTGGCGTTGCTGGGACGCTTGGCGGTGGATCGGGGCAGCCAGGGGCAAGGGGTGGGGGAGCGCCTGCTGTTTGATGGTTTGTTCCGCATCCAGCAGATCGCGTCGCAGATGGGAAGTTTTGCCGTTGTCGTGGACGCGCTGGATCAAGCGGCAGCCCGGTTCTATGCGAAGTATGGCTTCAAACCCCTCAATGACGACCCGCTCCATCTGTACCTGTCCATGAAAGAGGCACGGAAGATGGGTTTGAGGCCGCACGGCATCGAAGGTTCCTGATACTCCCGCCGCTAAAGCACGAAAGGGATGTGTCAGGACTCCACACTTTGCACGGTGTCCAGGAAGCGGGTGAAGAAGCCCAGGCGGCGGCCGCCGTGCTGGCGCAGGATTTCCTGGTAGTGGGGTGCGTTGCCGCTGGAGGACAGCACCGTCACCAGCGTCTTGCCGCGCTGCACCTGCACATGGTAGGCCTGCGCTGCCTCCGGGGGGATGCCGCCCGACGTCAAAGCGCCGAAGGCCGCCCCGATCACGCCGCCGATGAGTCCGGCGCCGAGCTGTAGGATCAGGGCGTTGTGGCCCTGGCTGATGAGGGCCCGCAGGCTGTCCTGGAAGACCAGCAGGGACGCCAGCAGCGAGAACACGGTCGCGCCGATCACCAGCCCGACCGCGGCGCGCGGCAGCGCCTCGTCCGCCGTGTTGATGGGCCGCTCGACGTCGTGCTCCTCGACCTCGCGCACGGCCGAGGTGAGGTACTCCGCGTCCTTCTGCTCCGGCGCGTCGCCCTCGACCTGGGGCGCGCCGGCCTCGCCGCCCGCGCCCCGGAAAACCAGCGTCACATCCGCCAGCGGCACCCCGTCGTCCAGCAGGGCCTGCGCGGCCTCCTCGGCCTGCCGGTTGCTGTCGAATACCGCCACCACTGTTCCCGCCATTCAGATGTTCTCCTCAAAGTCGTCGCTCAAAGATCGCGCTGGCGCTATTTTACCCCAAGACGCCGCTTCGGCAACCCGGCCGGCGCTCAAGAGCGCGGCTTGCCGATCTTGAGCAGGACGCAGCCGTGGGCGGGGACCTCCACGCTGTAGGAGCCGTCAAAGTCACCAACGTCCCGGTGCAGCCACAGGTCGCGGACGGGCTGGCGGCCCTTGATCCCGATGTCGGCCCAGCGCACCGTGATCGTCTGCGGCTCCGCGCCGGCGTTGGTCAGGCCGACGGCGCGGGTGCCGTCGAAGAGCGGGCGCGCCCACACGTCGGCGTCGCCGTCCCGTGCCACTCGCCCTGCGGGTTTGCCCAGCGGGTCCTGGTTGATGTCCAGCGCCTCATCGTTGGACAGCAGGGCCAGGGTGAACTTGTCCAATCGCGTCATGTCGCAGCCGATCAGCAGCGGCGCGGAGAGCAGGCACCACATCGAGATGTGCAGTATCTGCTCGTTCGGCTTGAGATGGGTCGGGTGGGGGTTGCCGAAGCCGACATAGCCGACCTCCAGCATGTCCGGGTCGTTCCAGTGGCCTGGTCCCGCGTAGACTTCATGCCCGGCCTGGCTCTCGTAGATGCCGTGCAGACTGCCCCAGGAGTCGTTGATGTCCCCCGTCGTGCGCCAGGTGTTGCCGCCGGTCTGCGCGCCCCACTTCCACACGTCGCCCATGCCGTACTGGCAGAACGAATAGAGGATGTCCCGGTTCACCTTGTCCAAAGAGGCGCGCATCACGGCGTAGGGATGTTGGAAATACTCCACGCCCGACCCGTGGACGACGCTGCCGTAGGAGCACCAGTCGTACTTGAGGTAGTCCACGCCCCAGTCGGCGTAGGACTGGGCGTCCTGGTCCTCGTGCCGATACGAGGCCGTGAAGCCGGCGCAGGTGGTGGGGCCGGGCGAGGAGTAGATGCCGAATTTCAGGCCCTGACCGTGGATGTAGTCCGCCAGCGCCTTCATATCGGGGAACTTGTTGTTGGTCTGGATGCGGCCCTGGGCGTCGCGCCCGGCCTCCCAGGTGTCGTCAATGTTGACGTACTGGAAGCCGTGGCGGGCCAGGCCGGTGGCGATCAGCTCGTCCGCCGCCGCCCGCACCTTGCCCTCGTCCACCGCGCCGGCCCAGACGTTCCAGGAGTTCCAGCCCATCGGCGGGGTCTGAGCCAGCACGTGGTCGCCGCCGAGGATCGTCAGGTCGCGTCGGGCTGTGCCGCGCGGCCCGCGCACCGTCAGTTGGACGCGGCTCCGGCCCGCCTTCCGCAAGCTCCCGGAGATGATGCCGGTGCGGGAGTCGAGCGTCAGGCCGGCGGGAAGGCCCCGCGCCGAGTAGGTCAGCGGGCCGTCGCCGGTGGCGGGGATCAGGAACAGGAAGGGCCGTCCGGGCGTCGCGCCGACGACGCGCGGACCGTGGAAGGCAGGGCGCGGGTCCGGCACCGGGTAGGTCAGGCGGGGCGGCTCGGCCGGGACGATGGCCGCCGTCGGCCGTGGGCTGGCATCGGAGGCCAGGACGATCTGGGCCCCGGCCCAGTCGGCGTGGTCGCTGTCAATGCCGTCGCCGCCGTCGCCGACGCGCAGGGTCATCGTCCGGGCGCCCGTCAGATCCACCGAGATCACCTGCGGCGCGCCGCCGCCGTGCAGCACGGGCGTCTCCACCTTCGGCCTGCCGTCCACCAGCACAGTGAACGTGACGGAGCCGTGCCCCTTCTTCTCGTCGTCCACGCCGACCATCGCCTCGAAGCGGGTCGCCGCGCCGTGCAGGCTAATCGCCATGTCGCTGTTGGCGTGGGTGCCGACGCCGTGGGGATAGACACGCCCGTTCAGGGCCAGCGGGTTGCCGTCTATGGACTTGCCGGCCTGCGGATGGCCGTAGTCTGCGGTCATCTGGCCCAGATCCAGCGTCTCCAGCCAGACCGCATGAGGGCCGGGATCAGTGGCGCTCAATGCGTCCTCGTCAACCTGCGCCCGCGCCGGCAGGATCGCCGTCAGCAGCGACGCCGCCAGCAGCAGGCCGGTTATCATTCGGGAAGGTGTCATGCGTTCCTCGTAACATCAGTTGCTGAAAAAGGGATTGTGGCAGCCGCCTATTCTCCAACGCCGACGGCAAATCCTCCTCACGGCAGGGTTTTCGGCTGACAATGGAGAATATATCCGTATCGCCATGACACTTCAAGCCATCCCCTTCACGCAGGTGCAGATTCGTGATGCCTTCTGGGCGCCGCGCCGCGAGGCCAACCGCCGGATTTCGCTGCCGCTCAGCCTGGACAAATTGGCCGAGGCGGGCAACCTGCGGAACCTCGAACTCGCGGCGGCGGGGGCGACCGAGGGCTTTGTCGGCCCGGTGTTCGCCGATTCCGATGTATACAAGGCGCTGGAGGCCGTCGCCTACTCGCTCGCCACCGACCCCGACCCGGAACTGGAACGGCGCGTGGACGAGATCATCGCCCAGATCGCGGCGGCGCAGCGGCCAGACGGCTACCTGAACACCGCGTACCAGGTCAAGATCGGTCTAAAAAGGCGCTGGACCAACCTGCGCGACAATCACGAATTGTACTGCGCCGGCCATCTGTTTGAGGCCGCCGTGGCTCACTTTCAGGCGACCGGCAAGCGGACGCTGCTGGAGGTCGCCACGAAGTTCGCCGACCACATTGACTCGGTTTTCGGCGACGCGCCCGGCGAGCGTATGGGCTACCCCGGCCACCCGGAGATCGAGCTGGCGCTGGTCAAGCTGTGGCGCGTCACCGGCGAGCGACGCTACTTTGACCTGGCGCGCTTCTTCGTCGTCAACCGGGGACGGAAGTTCTTCGCCGACGAGCACGGGACGCCGCACGAGGAATACCGGGGCGAATACTGGCAGGATCACCTGCCGATCCGCGAGCACGCGGCCATCGTCGGGCACGCCGTCCGGGCCGGCTATCTGTATTCCGCCGTGGTGGACGTGGCGGCGGAGACGGGCGACGCCGAGCTGCTCCAGATGGCGGAGCGGGTGTGGGACAACACCACAAACCGGCGGATGTACGTCACCGGCGGCATCGGCTCATCGGCGCATAACGAGGGCTTCACGGGCGACTACGACCTGCCCAACCTGACGGCCTATCAGGAGACCTGCGCGTCCGTCGCCATGATGATGTGGAATCAGCGCCTGAATCTGATCACGGGCGACTCGAAGTACGCCGACATCTTGGAGTTGGCCCTCTACAACGGGTTCCTGGCGGGCGTCTCGCTGGACGGGCGGCGCTACTTCTACGTCAACCCGCTGGCGAGCGAGGGCGGGCACCACCGCCAGGAGTGGTTCGGCTGCGCCTGCTGCCCGCCCAACGTGACGCGCACGCTGGCGTCTCTGGGCGGCTACGCCTACGCCGCGTCCGACCGGGGACTGTGGGTGAACCTCTACATCCGGGGCGGCGCGCGGGCGCAGGTCGGCGGCCAGAACGTCGCCCTGGACGTGATGACGGAGTATCCGTGGGACGGCAAGGTTCAGATCACCGTCACGCCGGATGCGGAGGCGGCGTTCGCGCTGCATCTGCGCGTGCCCGGTTGGTGCGAGGGCGCGTCCGTCCGGGTGAATGGCTTGCTGGTGTCGGACGCGCCCCTGGAGAAAGGCTACTTCGTCCTGGACCGGGCTTGGAAGCCTGGCGACGCCGTGGAGATGGACCTGCCGATGCCCGTGCGGCGCATCGGGGCCGACCCGCGAGTGGCGGAGGACCGGGGCTGCCTCGCCCTCGCGCGCGGCCCGCTGGTTTACTGCGTGGAGGACTGCGACCTGGACGCGCCGGTCGCCGCGCTGGCCCTGCCGGCGGCGGCCGAATTCACGGCAGGTCCGGAACTGCTCGGCGGCATCGTCACCCTTGTGGGCAACGGCGAGACGGGCGCGGAGCCGGAGTGGCGCGGCGGGCTGTATCGGACGGCGGCCCCGCTGGTCCCCGTGGCCGTCACGGCCGTTCCCTATTACGCCTGGGACAACCGCGCGCCCGGCGGGATGCGCGTCTGGATTCCCACAATACCCCCGCCGCCCGCGACCAGGGAGAGGGGCGAATGACCGCCGCCTGTTTCCCGCCGGAGGAGTTCGCCGCCCGCCGCGCGAGGGTCTTTGATGGGATCGGCCCGTCACACGCCCTGCTGCAAGGGGCGGGGCCGGTGCGGGGATTTGAATTCCCCCGGCAGACCAACGAGTTCTTCTACCTGACGGGCCTGGGGACCCCGCAGGCGTATCTGCTGCTGGACGGCGCGCGCCGGGTATCGTCCCTGTACCTGCCCCACCGCGACCCGTACGGCGATGATGACGGGCCGACCGCCGACGAGCCGGACGAGGTCCGGCGGTTGACGGGGG
The DNA here is from genome assembly GCA_019239955.1 of Armatimonadota bacterium. Classification (GTDB taxonomy): domain Bacteria; phylum Armatimonadota; class Armatimonadia; order Armatimonadales; family Capsulimonadaceae; genus JAFAZD01. The sequence goes on from JAFAZD010000303.1 coordinate 49,201, forward strand.
TGGATGCCGTGCATGGCCTGGAGGAACTGGCCGCCCATCTGCCTGCGGCGTCCGTGCTGTACCTGCCTCATGCGCCGGCGGAGGGGAAATGGGAATGCCGTGACGTGCTCCGGCACTCGGCCAAGCAGACCGCCGCCGACCCCTGGGATGGCCTGCCGTCGCGGGACGCGCATTTCCGCGAATTCGTCCGGGCACGCTGCCCCGATGCTGAGACCCGCGACCTGACGCCCCTCCTGGACGGGCTGCGGCTCGTCAAGTCGCCGCGCGAGCTGGACGTGATGCGCCGGACGGGGCGGCTCAGCGCATGGGCGGTCGCCGAGGCGATGCGCTCCACGCGGCCCGGCGTGTACGAGTACCAGCTGGGCGCGGTCGCCGACTACGTCTTCCGCGTCAACGGCGCGCGGGGTGAGGGCTACCGGCCCATCATCGCCGCCGGCCCCAACATCTGGCACATCCACTACTATCGCAATGACAGCATCCTGCAAGACGGCGACCTGGTGCTGATGGACTACGCGCCCGACCTGTGCAACTACACCAATGACATCGGGCGGATGTGGCCGGTCAGCGGCCGCTATAGCCGGGTGCAGCGCGAACTGTACGGCTTCATGGTGGAGTACCACAAGGCCGTGCTGGCGCGCATCCGCCCCGGCGTCCTGCCGCGGCAGGTGCTGGACGAGGCGGCGGACGTGATGCGCCCTCTGATCGAGAAGACGGCGTTCTCCAGGACGATCTACGAACAGGCGGCGCGGCGCACACTGGACTTCCAGGGCCACCTCTCACACCCGGTCGGCATGGCGGTGCATGATGTCGGCGAGTATTTTCAGGCGCCGATGCCACCGGGCCTGGTCATCTCGGTGGATCCGCAGATGTGGGTGCCCGAGGAACAACTCTATGTCCGCGTGGAGGATACGGTCGTGGTCACGCAGGAGGGGGTGGAGGTGCTCACGCGGGACGCGCCGCTGGAACTGGACGACGTAGAAGCCCTGATGCGAGAGCCGGGGCTGATTGACCATCTGCCGCCGATTCCCGCGGCAGGAGGAAGGGGTTGAATGTCGGTCAGGCACGTCCACGATCCCTGCATGGCGAAGGCGGACGGCCACTACTATGTCTACAGCACGGGCGCCGGCATCCCCATCCGCCGCTCGCCGGACCTGATCCATTGGGAGAGGATCGGGCGCGTTTTCACCGAGGACGTGCCTGCCTGGGCGAGAGAGGTCGTGCCGGGCAGTCGCGGCATCTGGGCGCCCGACATCGCCTTTTTCCGGGGCCGCTTCCACCTGTATTACGCGGTCTCCACGTTCGGGAGCAACCGGTCGGTGATTGGCCTGGCGACCAACACGACGCTGGATCCCTCCTGTGCCGAGTACGACTGGGTGGACGAGGGCGAGGTGCTGCGATCCGACCACGATGACGGTTACAATGCGATTGACCCGAACCTGGTATTCGTGAGCCATGATCAAGTTGCGCTGGCATTCGGCTCGTTCTGGTCCGGGATCAAGATGATTCGGCTGGACCATCGGACAGGCAAGCCGGAACCGGGCGCGGTTCTCGTGTCCCTGGCGCGGCACCCGCCCAGCACGGCGATTGAGGCCCCGTTCCTCATGCGGCGCGGCCCGTACTTCTACCTGTTCGTCTCGTGGGACTTCTGCTGCCGGGGCGCGGGCAGCACCTATAACATCCGGGTGGGCCGGGCGCGGCAGGCGGCGGGGCCGTATCGGGACCGGGAAGGGAAGCCGATGCTGGACGGCGGCGGGACGCTCGTGCTGGGGACGGAGGGGGACATGATCGGGCCCGGCGGCTGCTCCGTCTATCAGGGCGCGGCGGACGACCTGCTGGTGCATCACTTCTACGACGGCGGGCAAAACGGCGTCCCAACGCTGCAAATCCGGCCGCTGATCTGGACACCGGACGGCTGGCCGGTCGCCGGCCGTCCCCTGGCTCAAGCCACAGGAGAATAACAGGATGACGCGAAGACAGGCAATCAAGACCGCCGCCATGACGGCGGGCGCGGCGGCGCTCCCGGAGGCGGCTTTGGGGGCGGCCGCCTCGCCGCCGCTGGCCGGGGCGCTCAACGTGCGGCAGGCCCCGTTCGGGGCGAAGGGCGATGGCAAGACGGACGACACCGCGGCGTTCCAGCGGGCGCTGGACACCTGCGGGGCCGCCGGGGGCGGGGCTGTCTTCGCCCCGGCGGGCAACTACTTTTTCGCCGGTGTGCTGAACGTTCCGAATGAGGTGGCGCTGGTCGGCGTGGCGCGCGGCCCAATCTCCCACAACGGCCTGCGCGATGCCGGCCTGCCCAAGCCGACCGATGGCGGCACGACGTTCCTGGTCACGGCGGGCGCGGGCGACGACGGGGGCAAGTCGCCGGCGTTCCTGACGCTGAACACCAACAGTTATCTGGGCGGCGTCGCCTTGTACTACCCCACGCAGCCGCACGACGCCCCCGTACCCACATCGTTCCCCTACGCCGTCCACATGCAGGGCAAGAACCCGACGGTGGAGAACGTCGAGCTGCTCAACCCGTACCAGGGCATCCTCGCGGCGGGCAACGAGCGGCACACCATCCGCAACGTCACCGGCCAGCCGCTGTACCGGGGCATCTACATTGACGGCGTGGTGGACGTGGGCCGGGTGGAGAACGTCCACTTCAACCCCTGGTGGAGTGGGGGGGACGGCCCGTTCGCGTGGCAGCAGGCGCACGGGCAGGCGTTCGTCATCGCCCGCACGGACTGGCAGAATTTCACCAACTCCTTCGCCTTCGGCTACGCGGTCGGCTTCCTGTTCACGCAGGCGGGGATGGGCGGCTGCAACGGCACGTTTTTGGGCTGCGGCATTGACGCCGCCAACCAGGCCGTGCGCGTCGAGCACTGCCAGCCCTATGGCCTGCTGTTCGGCGAGTGCAACTTCACGGCCTTCAAGGGCGACAATCCGTCCCATCTGGTCTGCGCCCCGACGTTCGACGGCGCGCTGAAGATGTCCAACTGCGCCTTCTGGGGCCCGACCCGCCAGGCCGCGCGCATCCAGGGCACCGGCTCGGTCTATCTCAGCGGTTGCGACTTCTACGACCTGCAAGGGCCGTCCGCCGCCCTGACACTCGACGGTACGGGCGGCGACGCCAGCCCCCTGCGCGCCCGCATCCTCGGCTGCGAGTTCTGGCGCGACGCCCCGCAGATCGAAGTCACCGGCGCCGTCAAGGGCGTCGCCTCCTCCAACGTCTTCCGGGGCCAGGCCCGCATCACCAACAACTCCACCCGCCAATTCGTCGTCGGCGACAACGTGGCGGACTGAGAGAGGAACGATGTCTCAGGCGCTGGACGCCATTCTGGGGGAGCCTGACCCGGCGCTCGCCTTCCTGCGCCTGGAAGAGCATTACCGGCTGTCTGGACCCAACGAGCGCGCGGCGATCCGTGCCGGCTGGGACTTTGGCCGCCGGTGGAGCATCCCCGGCCTGGACTACTCGGACTATGACCGCATCATCTTCGCTCCGTTGACGGGCGAAGACGCTCATGGCCTTGACGCCGAAGCAAGGATTGAGGCGAGGCTGACATATCATGCCATTGAGAACGCGCGCTCCGACTTCCGGGACACCGGAATGGACATCTGCCTTTGCTACCATGCTGCGTTGCGTGCTGGATTAGATGTGGTGCGGCTCTTTCAGGAGGCAGCAGCGGTCTCCGAGGACTCAATGGCGGCCCAATTGCGCGGCATCTTTCGGTGGAAACCTGAAGTTAAGAGTTTGTGGGCCATGGGCTTCCGTGAAGTGCTGATTGAGAACGGCATCGTCTTTGAATGGATTGGCAACCGCGACGACTACTACGACCTCAAACCAGGCCATCTCGATCACTGGGGGCGCGAGGTAAGGGACTGAGGCTTTCGCCACCCTTCCTCTCCCGGTACGGGGGAGGTGGCGAGCCTGAGCGAGCTGGAGAGGGTTCTTTACATGAAAAAAGCGGCCATTCTCGGTGAGCGCCGGGCGGGACTGGTGGACGCCCAGGAGCCTCGTCCTGTGGAGGACTGGGCGCTGGTCAAGGTCCACGCCGCGCCGATGTGCGCCGAGTACAAGCAGTTCGTCGCCGGGCAGCCGACGGCGTTCCTGGGCCATGAGGCGGCGGGCGAGCTGGTCGCCGTGGCGCAGCCGGGGCGGGTGCAGGTCAGCGACCGCGTGGTGGTGATGCCGTCCTACCCGTGCGGCTGGTGCGCGCTGTGCGTCTCCGGCGACTACATTCATTGCGAGCATCCTTACGACTTCGTCGCCTTCACCGGCTCGCCGGAGGGGAGCGCGACGATGGCGCAGTATCTGCTCAAGCCGTCCTGGCTGCTGCCGCGCATCCCCGATGATGTGTCTTACGAACGCGCGTCGCTGGCCTGCTGCGCCCTGGGGCCGTCGTTCAACGCGCTGGACGCGATGGGGGTGAGCGCCCATGACACCGTGCTGGTCACGGGGGCCGGCCCGGTCGGGCTGGGAGCGGTCGTCAACGCCCGCTTCCGGGGCGCGCGGGTCGTCGTGGTCGAGTCCGCCCCATGGCGCGTCGAGCGGGCGCGGCAGATGGGTGCGGCGGCGGTGCTGGACCCCCGCGACAGCGATCTCGTGCCGCAGATCAAGGCGCTGACCGGCGGCCTCGGCGCGGACGCCGCGCTGGATACCTCCGGCGTCGTGGCGGCGCAGCGGCTCTGCCTGAACGCCACGCGGCGCAAAGGGCAGGTCGCCCTGGTCGGCGAGTGCGGCAACCCTTTGGAGATTCGGGCCAGTCCCGACTTCATTCGCACCGGGCTGACCCTGCGCGGCTGCTGGCACTACAACCTGGCGGACTTCCCGAAGATCATGGCCGTGATCCAGCGGTCGCCGCTGATTGACCTGCTCATCAGCCACGTCCTGCCGATGAGCCGCATTCAAGAAGCGTTTGAACTCTGCGCCGCGCAACAGACCGCCAAAGTGATTCTGAATCCATGGGAGTAGACGTCGGCGAACCCGGCCCTGAAGGGCCGGGCTACAGCCAAGCAAAGCCTGCTGAAGCAGGCTGCAGGGCGCGAACCTTGTGTTCGCCCCTCCCTCGGCAGCCCCCTTCAGGGGGCTTCTCCTGGCCCTAGTCCGGCCCTTCAGGCCGGGAACCTGGTCTGATACAGAGAACCATCCATGAAGCCTGGTTGGAAAGGCGTCTTCCCCGCCGTCACCACGCAACTCAAGCGAGACCAGTCGCTGGACCTGGACGCCACGGCGCGGCACCTGGACGTGCTGCTGGAATCGGGCGTGCAAGGCGTCGTCATGCTCGGCTCGCTCGGCGAGAACAACTCCCTGGAGCCGGAGGAGAAGCGCCGGGTCATGGAGATGGCCGTCAAGACGATGAGCGGCCGTGTGCCGGTCCTGAGCGGCGTCTCCGAATACAGCACCGCCGCCGCCTGCCGCTACGCGCACGACATGGAGCGCCTCGGCGCGGACGGCCTGATGCTGCTGCCGGCGATGGCCTACAAGGCTGACCCGCGCGAGACGATGGCCCACTTCCGCACGGTCGCCCGCGCCTCCGGCCTGCCCATCATCTGCTACAACAACCCCCTCGCCTACCATGTGGACATCACGCCGGAGATGTTTGCAGAACTCGCGGATGAGGAGACGTTGGTGGCGATCAAAGAGTCGTCCGGCAACGTGCGGCGCATCACGGACATCATCAACGCCCTCGGCGACCGCTACACGATCTTCACCGGCGTGGACGACCTGGCGCTGGAGAGCGCGCTGCTGGGGGCCGAGGGCTGGATCGCGGGCGTCGGCCTGGCCTTCCCGCGCGAGAACCAGTCCCTGTGGGACCTGGCGACGGGCGGACAGTGGGAGAAGGCGCGCGAGCTCTACCGCTGGTATATGCCGCTGCTGCATTTGGACATCCCGATCAAGTTCGTGCAGTACATCAAGCTGGCGATCCAGGAGGTCGGCCTGGGGGCGGAGTGGGTGCGCGCGCCCCGCCTGCCTTTGGAGGGCGCGGAGCGCGAGGCCGTGCTGACCATCATCCGCCGGGGCATCGAGACCCGCCCGCAACTTCCCGCGCCCGAAGGCCCCCTAGCCCCCAATTCTGGGGGAACCGGATTCCCGGTCTGACTCCCCCAGAATTGGGGGCGGGGGGCGATCCGGGCGCTCTCTCTACGCGCTTTAAGAAAACCTATGCCACACCGAAGCCGCAACGCTGTCGTCCTGCTGACGGCAATCGTGTCCCTCGCCTCCCCCTCGCTGGCGGCCGCGCAGGCGCTCGCGCCCGCGACCTCCACCCGTACGCTGTCCCGCTATCATCGGGATGATGCCGCATCCGTCACCCGAATTCGCATCAACGCTACCCACGTCGGCGATACCCCGCTGTCGCCGTTCACGATGGGCAACTTCCTGGAGCACCTGGGCCAACTGGTGGACCGGACGCTCGGCGCGAACCTGCTCATCAACCCCAACCTGGAGCGCACGGATCCCGGCGAGGCGATGCCGCCGTACTGGGACGATGCCGGCGCCGCCGCCTGGCGCGAGGACGGCGGCTATCAGTCGCCGGACTGTGTCCGCCTGTCCGCCCCCGATGGGACCCTCAGCCAGCGTCTCTACCTCCCCGTCCAGCGCGAGCGCCGTTACACGCTAACCTTCTTCACGCGCGGGTCGGGCCAGGTGACGGCGGCCATCCATGCGGGCGACGACCTGCAAGGCCCGGCAGTCGTCCAGACGCCGCTGACGGTCGCGGGGACGGACTGGCGCAAGCAGACGGTGCATTGGACCATTCCCGCAGGCGCTCTCGCCGCCGGCCAGCGGGCGCGGTTCGCCCTCGCCCACGCGGGCGGCGGCCCGGTGGACGTGGACTGGGTGCGGCTGATGCCCGACGACGCCGTGGACGGCATGGACCCGGACGTGCTGCGGCTCGCCAGGGCCTGGGACATCCCCGTGCTCCGCATGGCGGGCAACTTCGAGAGCCAGTACCACTGGCGCGACGGGGTCGGCCCGCTCTACGGCCGCCCGACCCAGCGCAACGCTGCCTGGGGCGGCCCCGAGTCCAACCAGTTCGGCACCGACGAGTTCCTGGACCTATGCCGACGCATCGGCGCGGCGCCCCAGATCGGGGCCAATGCCGGCAACGGGACGGCCGACGAGGCTGCCGCCTGGGTCCGCTACTGCAACGGTAAGAGGGAGCAAGTGCCGATCTGGGAGATCGGCAACGAGCTGTACGGCGGCTGGCAGATCGGCCACACGGACGCCCCCGGCAACGCCGCACGCTTCGTCGCCTTCCGCGATGCCATGCTTCAGGCCGACCCCCACATCAAGCTGATCGCCACCGGCAAGGGTGACGAGACTTCGCCCGGCGGCCTCCAACGCGACCGCGACTGGAATCTGGCCGTACTTCATGCCGCCGCCGGCAACAACGGGCGGGTGCCGGATTGGCTCTCCATCCACCCGCTGGTCGGCCTGCCGGGCGGCATGCGCGACACGCCCTACGCGCAGGAATGGCAGAGTGCGATGGCGCATCCGGCCTTCCTGGATCAGACGGAGATTCCGCAGCTCAGGGACCAGATCACGAGCGTGGAGGGGCCGAACGCCCGGACGCGCATCGCCCCGACGGAATGGGGGATCATCATCGGCGGCCGCGGCTGGGAGGACGGGCCGAACCACAATGTCGAGGCGGGGGCGGTTTACAATGCGCTGGCCCTCAACACGTTCCTACGCAACGGGGATTGGGTGACGCTCGCCAACGCCACCGCCCTGCTGCACGGCGGCGACATCGCCAAAGATCACGGCGTCGCCTTCGTGACGCCGGAGTATTATGCCGAGCAGCTCTACGCCCGTGCGGCCCCGCGCCTGGCCGTGGAGACCGACTGGTCCGGGCCGGGGGCCGACGTCCCGGCGCGCGGCGGCCTGCCAGCGGCGACGGACGTGCCGGACGTGGACATCTTCAGCGCCTTGACCCAGGATCGCAAGGCGCTGGTCGTCTTCGCCGTCAACCGCAGCCTGAACGACTCCAAGCCGGTCTCCGTGAGCCTGGCGGGATTCCCGGCCGGCCCTGCGTCCGCCACCATCCTGACCGCGGCCGACCCGCAGGTGAGCAATTCCTGGGACCACCCCGACAATGTCGCGCCCCGTCCGTTCCCCGTGCCGCCGGGCGATTCGCGCGCTGGCTGGACGGTGACGCTGCCGCCGCACGCGCTGGTCGTCTTCACCTTCACGCGCAGATAGAGGCCCGTAGCCATGTCCGACGTTCAAAGAGTGCAGGTGGTTGACTCACACACCGGGGGCGAGCCGACGCGGGTTGTGGTCGGCGGCGGCCCGGATCTCGGCGGCGGCAGCGCCGCCGACCGGCTGCGCGTGCTGCGGCGGGAGCACGACGGCTTCCGCACCGCCGTCGTCGGCGAGCCGCGCGGCTCGGACGTGCTGGTCGGCGCGCTGCTGATCCCGCCGGCGGACACGTCCTGCGCCGCCGGCGCGATCTTCTTCAACAACGTCGGGTACCTGGGTATGTGCGGGCACGGAACCATCGGGCTGATGGCGACACTGGCGCACCTGGGCCGCATTGGGCTGGGCGAACATAAAATTGAGACGCCCGTGGGCGTCGTGACGGCACGGCAACAGGAGGACGGCGCGGTCTCGGTCCGAAACGTCTCCTGCTACCGCTACGAGGCCGCCGTCTGTGTCCCGGTGGACGGATACGGCACGGTCTGCGGCGATGTCGCCTGGGGCGGCAACTGGTTCTTCCTCGCCCACGTCCCCGACCAGGAACTGTCCCTGCGGCGGGTGGGGGAACTGACGGAGCTGACATGGCGCATCCGGCGGTCCCTGACGGAGCACGAGATCACGGGGCGCGACGGCGAGGGGATTGACCACATCGAGCTGTACGGCCCCTCGCCGACGCCGGGCGTCCACAGCCGCAACTTCGTGCTCTGCCCCGGAGGGGCCTACGACCGCTCCCCCTGCGGCACCGGCACGAGCGCGAAGCTGGCCTGCCTGTACGCCGACGGCAAATTGAAGGAGGGCGACGTCTGGCGGCAGGAGGGCATCACCGGCAGCGTCTTCGAGGGCAGCCTGCAGCGCGCCGGCGAGGACCTGATTCCCACCATCACGGGCCGCGCCTTTGTCACCGCCGAGTCAGCCCTGCTCCTCGACCCCGCCGACCCGCTCCGCTGGGGGATACGCCAAAATCGGATCAATTCGCCATGAGCATGCCGCATGGCGCACGCGAAAGGACCTCGGCGTCAATGATACGCCGCCGCGCGCATCGGGTAAGATAACGAACAAGCAGACTTGAGAAAGCGCCCGCGAGGAGGGGCAAGCCATGAGCGATACTGGGGAAACGCCGGTCGTGACGGCGCAAATGGCGGAGGGGGGGGCGTCCGGGCCGGCCCTGGTGCGGCCGGACGAGGACTGCGCCTTCGTGATCTTCGGGGCCAGCGGGGACCTGACGGGCCGCAAGCTGATCCCCGCGCTCTACAACCTGTTCTGCCAGGGCCTGCTGCCGCCCGGCTTCGCCGTAGTCGGCTACGCCGTGACGCCCATGACCGATGCCGAGTTCCGGGGCGCCATGCGCGAGCACGTCAAGGCCTCCTCGGAGGTGCTGGCGTTCCGCCCCCGGCTCTGGGACCAGTTCGTGCCCTGCCTGCACTACGTCACCGCCGGCTTCGACGCGCCGGAGGGTTATCGGGAGCTGGGGCGGCGGCTGGCGGCGGTGGACGCCGCCCACGGTACGGGCGGGAACCGGCTGTTCTACATGGCGACCGCGCCACGGTTCTTCGGCCCCATCGTCGAGCGCCTGCAGGAACACGGGCTGGCGGAGGGCGGGCACGGCGGGGCCAGCTGGACGCGGCTGGTCGTCGAGAAGCCGTTCGGCACCGACCTGGCGAGCGCGCGGGCGCTCAACGAGAGCCTGCACCGGGTCTTCGCCGAGGACCAGATCTACCGCATTGACCACTATCTGGGCAAGGAGACCGTCCAGAACCTGCTGGCCTTCCGCTTCGCCAACACCATCATGGAGCCGATCTGGAATTGCCATTACGTGGACCACGTCCAGATCACGGCGGCGGAGACGCTGGGCGTCGAGCACCGGGGCGGCTACTATGACCAGGCCGGCGTGCTGCGCGACATGTTCCAGAACCACCTGTTCCAGCTCCTGGCGCTGGTGGCGATGGAGCCGCCCGTGCGCTACGAGGGCCAGATCGTCCGCGACCGCAAGGCCGACGTGCTGCGGGCCGTCGTGCCCCTGGACCCCAGGAACCTGGCGGAGCAGGCCGTGCGCGGCCAGTACGGCCCCGGCCACGGGATGCCGGGCTACCGCCAGGAGCCGGACGTTGCCCCCGACTCCCACACGGAGACCTTCGCCGCGCTCAAGCTGATGGTGGACAACTGGCGATGGGCGGACACACCGTTCTACCTGCGCTCCGGCAAGCGGATGCCCAAGAAGCAGACCCTGATCGCCATCCAGTTCAAGCGCGTGCCCCACCTGTTCTTCGACACCACCGCCGACGACCAGATCGAGCCGAACGTGCTCGCCATCCGCATCCAGCCCGATGAGGGCATCTCCCTGACGCTGGGGGCCAAGTCGCCGGGGCCGGAGATGCACGTCCGGCAGATGCAGATGAACTTTTCATACAGCGCCGCCTTCGGCGAGTTCCCCGCGACCGCCTACGAGACGCTGCTCCTGGACGTGATGCAGGGCGACCTGACGCTGTTCAACCGCAGCGACACCGTGGACCTCTCCTGGGAGCTGCTCGCGCCCGTGCTGGACGCCTGGCAGTCCGCCCCGTCCGCCGACCCATTCCCCAACTACCCGGCGGGCACCTGGGGGCCGCCCGCTGCCGACGCCCTGCTGGCCCGCGACGGCCGCGCCTGGAAGACGGACAGCACCCTGCCCGGCCATCAGGAATAGACGGCCACTACCCTGTCCCGGCGGGTTTGGGCCCGTGCCGGATGATGGTACATATGAAAACCATCCGAGACAAGGGGAGGACGCCCTCCCCCGGCCCTCCGGCGATGGAGGTTTGCATAAGCACGATGAGCACACCCAACGCCAAAATTTGCCCGCGCTGCGGCCAAGTTGTCCCGGCGGAGCGGGGCGTCTGTGAACGCTGCGGCCGCCTGTTCCGCACACCGTTCGGCGAGGCGTTTGACCCGAACAAGACGCAGATGTTCTACAACGGGGCCTTCCCCGTCCTGTCCCCTCCGCCCGCGCCGCCCCTCCCGCGCGTGCTCCGCGTCCGACGATGGATGCAGCGCCTGCGGCAGCGGGCGCGCCATTTCTTGAGCCATTTCGCGCGGACGTGACCGCAGGGCCGCCTGTGCCGGCCTAGACGTGCGGGAAGCGGGGGTTCCAGGCCACCTCCCACAGAAACCCATCTGGGTCGGCGAAATAACCGGAATAGCCGCCCCAGTCGGCGCGACGCCCCGGCTTGATGATTTGACCCCCACCGGCCGTCACCCGTTCCAAGAGGCCGTCCACCTCCGCCTCGGAGCGGACGTTATGGGCCAGCGTGAACCCCGAAAAGCCGGACCCCGTTGCCGGTACCCCGGCATCCGCCGCCAGGAGGTCTCGCGGGTAGAGTGCCAGCCAGATCTGGCCCATCTCGAAGAAGCGGACGACCGAGGGGGATGGCAGTTGCGGCAGCCCCAGCACCTCGCGGTAGAAATGCGTTGAGCGCTCCAGGTCGCCCACGCCCAGAGTTACAAAGCTGATTCGTGGCTCCATCCAGACCTCCCATTGCGGCCTCACGCCCAGTCCGTCCCGGCGCACCTTCAGCACCGCTGCTCTGTCCGCTTTTTCACCCTCCACCCGGCCCAGCCCTGCGGCCCGAAGGGGAATCCCGGTTCCGAGCAGGGTCATTCCGTTCTCGCCTGGCGACTGAGGAGCCTGGCGACTGAAGTCGCGGCTATCCGAGGCGCTGTCGGCCTGCGCCGACGCAGACCCGGCCTGCCCCGCACGCAGGGCCAGAACGTCCCCGGAGGGGGACAGTGCTCTGAATAGCCGCGACTTCAGTCGCCAGGCTCCTCAGTCGCCAGGCGAGAACGGAATGATCCTGCACCGGGCCAGTCTTGCTCCCCCAGAATTGGGGGCTAGGGGGTGGTC
>JAFAZD010000343.1 GCA_019239955.1 Armatimonadota bacterium
GTGCGAGCGCCGATGGCGGCACCGCCAGGAACAGGCCACAACAACAACGCAGTCAAATCCATAGCCCTCGTTGATAATCAGCGACATGGTCAGGGTGCCGCTGGACGCATTCAGCGGGTCGGCGTAGCTGAACCTAATCCGGCGCGCGACGCTGAGCCGTCGGATGGACTCCCAGGGCGACGGGCCGGCCAGCAGGGGCCGCAGGCGGGCCGCCTTCTCCCGCGTCGTCAGGAAGACCAGCGGCGACTTGAAGAAGATCCGATAGTCGCCCGGATCGGTGGGGTCAATGATCTTCTCGCCGCCGTGCCCCTGCGGCCAGAGTTGGGCCAGCCGGTCGGTCCAGACCGGGCTGGAAGGACTCCAGACGGCGGGGCGGCTTTTGCCGTTCAGGATGGCCTGCATCGCCTGGCGCGACTCGGTCAGGTCCAGCGTGACCTGCCCCTGGCCCTGCTTGTTGAACTTGGCGAGTTCCTGACGCGCCCAGGCCTCCTTGGTGGCGGTCGTGGAAAACAGGATGTCGCCGTTCTGCGCCTGCTGGTCGGTGAGCCCCCCACCGGCAGGGGCTGCTCCACCCGTCCCACCGGTCGGAGTCGCCCCCGAAAGCCCGCGCAGGAACGGGCGCAGGACAGCCCGTCCAGCCAAGAACAGCAGTGCCAGCAGAATCAGGAGGATCAGACACCCACCGGGCCGGATGTTGCGCGGCGACCAGCCGCCGGAGTTGCCGGAGTATTGCGCCAACGGAATCCCTCTCGTGGAATACAGGCTACATCAACAGGCGGACCCATTCGGTGATGGCGCGTCCGGCCTCCAGATGGCGCTCGGCCATCTCCCGGTCGTAGAGCTGGGCGGGGACGCCCTCGGCGGCCTCGACGGTGCGGGCGGTCAGGAAGTCGGCGTTCAGTTCCGCCGCCGCGTTCATGATCTCCAGGGGCGCGTGCAGGGCGTTGGCGCTCTGGATGACGTTGTGGCCGCGCGGGTTCTTCTTGAGGCGCACGATGCAGGCGGCCCGCAGGGATTTTTCGGCCGCCTGCTGGGCGAAGAAGACGCAGGCATAGTAAATGCCTGCGTCCAGCAATGTCACGGCGGTCGCCAGGTCGGACTTGGCCTGCGCCCAGTTGTTCTGGGCCGTGGTCCACTCGATCAGCCAGGCATCGCGGTCTTTTTCTTCGGGCATACCCTGTTATACCGGACTCAGCCCCAGAATTGGCCCAGGTGGGCGCGGGAGCGGCGCAGGCCCTGCTGCTCGCCCTCCCAGGAGCCATTATAACGCGCATCTTCCAGCTCAACAGAGATGACGCCGTCGAAGCCGTACTGGGACAGGCCGGCGGCGACCTGAGCCCAGTTCACGACGCCGTCGCCGGGGATGCAGTAGCGCCACCAGCCCTCGCCGAAGCCAGGCTGATTTTTGGCGGCGGAGCCGGGGACGTCGCCGGGCAGGGACGCGCCCAGGTTGCCGGTCTCGTACAGGCGGCTGGCGTCAAAGGCGGTGTCCTTGCCGTGCGCGTGGCGGACGTGCGCGCCGAACTCGGACAGGAAGCGCAGGGGGTCCACGCCGATGCGGGCGAGGTGGCTGGGGTCATAGTTGAGCTTGAGCGCCCCCGCGCCCTTCTCGGCGTCCACGGCCAGCATCGCCCGGACGGTCTCCGGCGTGACGCCCAGCGCCGGGTAGTTCGGCCCGCCGCCCGGCCAGCCCTCCAGGCAGAAGGCGACGCCCGCCCCCGCCAGCGCCTCGCTGGCGGCGGGCCAGCCCTCGCGCCAGTTCAGGAAGCTTTGGCCCCGTGACTGGCCCCCGTTGGGCGGCAGCAGGACGCCGAAGGCGCGGGTCAGCCCCTGATCCTGCGCGCGCTTGGCCTGTTCACCGATGCGCTGCGCCGCCGCCTGGCGCGCCTCGGCATCCGGCGAGAGAAGCTGGCCCGTGCCGCCGAGGTCGAACGTGCCGACCTCCAGCCCCGCCTTGCCGACTGCCTCCACGGCCTGCTCGTCCGGCCTGCCGATGTCTATCGCGCCGAACCCGTTGTCCGCCGCCCACTGCGCCAGTTCCGCCAGCGGCTTCTTCCCCGCCGCGCCCGGAATCCGAAACCCAATTGTCATGCGCTCGTCGCCCCCATACTTTATAAGATGCTGGACCCATTCAACGGTGCGGCGCGGTTTTCCTCCCAGGCAGGACTAAAGAACAGGGTCATTCAGTTTTCGCTCGCTTGGGCGGCCCGGCGAGTGAATTCGCGGGCTTGGATAATCCAAAGTCCCTGCGGGACTGAGGACCCGGTCGGCAGGGCCGACTTCGTTGTCATCAAGCCCGCCACCTCAGTGGCCGGGCACGAGAACGGAATGACCCTGGACTAAAGAAGGGTACCAGGGGAATCAATGGCCCCCGCGTTGGCCGCGCCCCTGCTCCTCCCGCTGGTGGGCTTCCTCCTCCTCGAACGGCTCGATGTGGATGATGGGGTGCAGGTTGGGCAGGGCCGCGCGCAGCTGATTCTCCAGCTCCTCGGTCAGCCGGTGCGCCTCCACGAAGCTGTGCGTGTCGGCGATCTGGACGTGGACATCCACGTGACGGTGCGAGCCGGACTTGCGGGTGCGCAGCTTGTGGAAGCCGAGCACAGCGGGGTGGGTGGTCAGGACGGCCTCCAGGGCGCGCTCCTCCGACGGCGGCAGGGCGGCGTCGCTGAGGGTACGCAGGGCGTCGTGGGCCAGGCTGCAGCCGACGCGCAGGATGAGCAGGCAGACGCACAGGGCGGCCACGGGGTCCCACCAGGGGTGCCCAGTCGTGCGGACGAGCACCAGGCCCAGCAGCACGCCCAGCGAGGTGGCGACATCGGTTTGCAGGTGATGCCCGTCGGCCGTCAGCGCCGGCGAGTCCGTCTCCCGCCCGACCCGCACCAGGCGGCGCGAGACGAAGGCATTGAGCAGGGCCGACGCCGTCATCACGGCCATCGCCCACCCCGCCGAGTCCGCCGAGAGCGGCGCGGCGCGCAGCAGGTGCTGGACCGCCTCATTCCCCGCATACGCGCCGCCGCCGAGGATGAGCAGCGCCGTCGCCACGCCCGACAGGTTCTCGATCTTGCCGTGCCCGTAGGCGTGCGTGCGGTCGGGCGGCTCGTCGGAGGCGCGCACCGACAGAAACGAGACCAGCGAGCCGGCCAGGTCCGCCGCCGAATGCACCGCCTCGGCCAGCACGCCCACGCTGCCGCTGACCAGGCCCGCCGCCACCTTCAGCACCAGCAACCCGGCGTTGGACGCCAGCGACCAATGCGCGGCGCTGCGCTTGAGCCGGACCCGCCGCTGTTCGTCTTGTTCGTTTACGGTCGTGGTCGTCATCGTCAGAGGGCCTTATGCCCCCCTCCAGCGTAAGAACCCCCTCAGGCGAGCCGGAGGGGTTCACTTCTTCCGCGCCATCTGCGCCCGCACGGCCGAGCTGTTATATCCGACCAATTCCATGTATGCGACGCCGTGGGATGGCCTCGGCACACGGACATGACCATCCGGGAAAACCACATGATACGGCGCGGCACTGACCCGGCATGCCCCCTCCCAGATGCCGCCACCGGGCCCCAGGATCGGCATCTCCTGGCTCTGTACAGCGGCTGTGATGTGCAATTGCAGGGACTTGTCCGGGAACGTCACTGTCCAGCCCAGCGGGTATGTCACGCCGCTCCTGGGGCTTTTCCAGAGCGCCTTTGGATCGGGCTTGAAGATGATGTTCTTCGTCACCGTCTGATTTCCCTGCGCGTCCATGAACGTCGCCAGCGGGAAGAAGACCTTGCCGGTGGACAGGTCGCGCTGGCGGAAGAACAGGATGTCGGTCCCATCCTCCAACTGGACGCCCCACCAGTCCCAGCCGTCATTCTGGGCGACCCAGGAGTTGCCCCACTGGTGGTCAAACCAGCCCTGGCCGTCCGTGACCTTCTCCGGCCCCGCGCCGGTGTCCACCGTTCCCCTGACCTGGCAGCGGGTGAGCGAGTAGTAGTACATGTCGGTGGGCCTGGTCAGCCCCGTCTCTCCCCGGCCGCCGACGGCCATCGGCGGCTTCTGTGACGCGAGCGTGAGGTGGATTTTGTCCCGCCGGCCCGCGTCCAGGTCCAGCGTGAACGCGGTGTTGGCGGCGTTGTCCGAGGCCAGCGTGTTGGAGGCCCCATAGGCAAGACGAAACGGCGCATTGACGACGCGCGCCCTGCCGGAAATCTCCTGATGGGGCGCGGGCAGGCGGCCCTGCTTCAGCGCAGCCAGCAACGCCCGCGCCCCCTTGTCATTCGGATTCGCTCCCGCCAGCAACGGCACCATTTGACCCAGCAGCGCGACCATGTTCTTGTCCGCCAGCGAGTAGGGCCGCTGCGTCTTCCGGTCCAGGTCCGTCACTTCATAGATGAGATAATGGGCGCGCGGCGCGGCCTCAAACGGGTTCAGGTAGGAGACGCCGTTGCCGAACCGGAAGAACGACCCCATGACGGCCAGGTGCCGGCCCTTGTCGGTGGTGACGTGGGCGTTGACGTACCACCACTCAATGGCAACATTGCCATGCGCCGCCACGCCAAAGGATGCCGGCTTGGGCGGTGCGGCCTGGGTAGGAAACATCGTTCCGACGAGCAGCAGGGACAGGAACAGTTTGCGGAGCATGGCTGGACGGACTTTCTAAAGCCGGAACCGGCTGGCCTGGGTCAGGAGAACACTTTGCCGCCATTATACCCTGCCCGCCTGTTCTTCAGCCCCGAAGGGGGTTCATTCCATGTAGCCCGGCGGTTCAGCACCGGGGGCCTCCGCGACACACATCCTGTCATCTCCAACTGGCAGGGAAGCTGGGTCGGCACGGCGAATAAGACTGTGGAACACGCCATCATCGGCAGACACTTAGCTGAACATCGCCCCGGGGTTCTCTTGGAGTGCCGGCAGAGTTCTGGACGAGCAACGCCATTGCCGAAATCGCGCTCCAGGAACCGTTTGACGATCCCGTTGTGCCGCGCTCCTCGCCTTGACACCTTCCGGCGTTTCCGGTATCATATCAGGCCATGCGCATCCTGGTCACCAATGACGACGGAGTCCACGCGGACGGGCTGTTTGCATTGAAAGAGGCGCTGGCGGCGCTGGGCGAGGTCACGGTGGTGGCCCCGGAGCGGCAGCAGAGCGCCACCGGGCACGCCATCACCCTGCACAAGCCCCTGCGCCTCTCCCCCACCCGCCTGCGCGACGGCTCGCCCGCCTTCGCCTCCAACGGCACGCCCTCGGACTGCGCGACGCTGGGGGTTTTGGAGGCCATGGGCGGGGAGTGCGACCTGGTCGTGTCGGGCATCAACCATGGCCCTAATCTCGGATGGGACGTGCATTACTCCGGCACGGTCTCGGCGGCGATTGAGGCGCGGGTGATCGGCGCGCCCTCGTTCGCCGTCTCGGTCGCCTCCTGGGACCCGGAGATCCAGTGGGAGACGGCGGCACGGTTCGCCGCGCGGCTGGCGCGCTGGCTGCCGGCGCACCCCCTGCCGCCCTTCACGATCCTCAACGTCAACGTGCCCAACGTCCCGCCGTCCGAAGTCAGGGGCGTCGCCGTCACAACGCAGGGACGGCGGCAGTACGTGGACCGGATCGAGCGGCGCACCGACCCGTTGGGGCGTCCCTACTACTGGCTGGGCGGCTCGCTGGCCGAGGAGGCGGCGGGCGCGGAACCCGGCTCCGACGTGCGCGCGGTCGCCGAGGGCAGGATCACTCTCACGCCCATCCACCTGGACATGACAGCCTATTCGGCCCTGCCGCAATTGAGGGAGTGGGACCATGACAGCGCCGCAGTTTGACGTTCGTTGGGAAGGTGACGCCGGCCCATTTGAGGTGACACTGCTCACGGAGCGCTGCACCGACGGAGTGGAGGAGGTGCAGATCATCCTCCAGGCGGACGCGCCGTTCCCGCCGCCGCCACTGGCCCTGCGCTGGTCAGTTCCCGTGGTGGACATCCAGTCCCACTGGACCACGGCGGCCGGGTGGAACCGGGGCAACGGCACCCCCTGGAGCCACGGCGTGACCTCTAAAGCCACCAGCAACGCCCCCGTAGTCTGCCTGCACAACCTGGCCGGCCGCAATCGCCTGACGTTCGCCTTCTCCGACGCGCTGAACGCGGTTCGGCTGACGGCGAACGTGGTGGAGGAGACGGCGCGGTTTGACTGCGCGCTGGCGCTCTTCCCAGAACCCGGCCCGCCGGTGACGCACTACACGGCGACGCTGCGGCTGGACACGCGGGACGTGCCGTACTGGGGGGCGCTGGGCGACGTGCAGGCGTGGTGGGCGTCGCTGCCCGGCTGCGCGCCGTCGCCCGTGCCCGAGGTCGCCCGCCAGCCGATGTACTCCACCTGGTACTCGTTCCACCAGAGCCTGACGCTGGAGGGCATTGAAACCCAGTGCCGTCTGGCGAAGGAGATCGGCTGCGAGGCCATGATCGTGGACGACGGCTGGCAGACGGCAGATAGCGGGCGCGGCTACGCCTACTGCGGCGACTGGGAGGCGTCCCCCGCGCGCATCCCGGACATGAAAGCCCACGTCGCCCGTGTGCATGATCTTGGCCTGAAATACCTGCTCTGGTACTCCGTCCCCTTCGTCGGCGTCCACAGCAAGGCGTGGGGCCGGTTCCACGACACGTTCCTGACCATTATTGACATGGGCGGGCAGGTCGGCGTGCTCGATCCGCGCTTCCCCGAAGTCCGCGAGTACCTCATCACCACCTACGAGCGGGCGGTGCGGGACTGGGACCTGGACGGCCTGAAGCTGGACTTCGTGGACAGTTTCCACGGCCCCGCCCCCCATTCCGGGGGGGCCTCTCGCCGTGACTACGCCTCCGTGCCGGAAGCCGTAGACCGGCTGCTGACGGACGTGATGGCGCGACTGCGGGCGATCAAGCCGGACATCATGATTGAGTTTCGGCAGAGCTACGTCGGCCCGCTGATGCGCAAGTACGGCAACATGTTCCGCGCCGGGGACTGCCCCGACGACGCCCTGACCAACCGCCAACGCACCCTGGACATCCGCCTGCTCTGCGGCGACACGGCGGCCCACGCGGACATGATGATGTGGCATCCGGATGAGCCGACCGAGGCGGCGGCCTTGCAGCTCATCAACACCCTGTTCGCCGTGCCGCAAATCTCCGTGCTGCTGGACCAAATCCCGCCCGATCATCTGGAAATGGTCCGCTGGTGGCTGGCCTGGTGGAAAGGGCACCGGGGCGTGCTGCTGGACGGCTCCCTCACGCCCCTACACCCCGAAGCCATGTACCCGGTGGTGATCGCCGCCGACGCCCGGAAAAAGATCATCGCCGCCTATGCCGATGCCGTGCTGCCGCTCGCCGACGCGCCGGGGGAAGTGTGGATCGTCAACGGCACGCCCGGCGAGCGCCTGGTGCTGGAACTGCCGCAGCCCCTGGGAGACCGGACGCTCACCGTCCGCGACTGCCGGGGCCGCACCGTGCGTGAGGAAATGATGACGCTGAGTACCGGGCCGCGCGCGCTGCCCGTGCCGCCGTCCGGCACGATTCACCTGAGCGCCCCCGAAGGAGACAAGGACAGATGACGAACACCGCCATGCGCTACGGGCGGATCGCGGGCATTGACAAGCCCGTGTCGCGGCTGGTGATGGGCTCCATGGTGATGCAGTACCCCAGTCAGTTGCCGCTCACCTTTGAGCTGCTGGATCACTTCTTTGAGATCGGCGGCAACGCCATTGATACTGCTTACGTTTATGGCACCGAGCGGTCGGTCGGCGAGTGGATTCGGGAGCGCGGGGTGCGCGAGCGGGTCGTGCTGATTGCCAAGGGCGCGGCCACGACGGAGGCGACACCGGAACTGGTGACGAAGGAGCTGAACGCAACGCTGGACCGGTTCGGCCTCGACCATGCCGACCTGTTCCTGATGCACCGTGACAACCCGTCTGTTCCCGTCAGCGAATTTGTCGACTGCCTGAACAGCCACCGGGAGGCAGGCCGGATTCGGGCCTACGGCGGCTCCAACTGGACGCCGGAGCGCCTGGAAGCCGTCCACGAGTATGCGGCGGCGCATGGCGTCCCGGGCTTCGCCGCCAGCAGCCCCAACTTCTCGCTGGCGCGCTGGAACGAGCCGATGTGGGCGGACTGCGTCTCCGCCTCCGACCCAGCCTCCCGCACCTGGTATGAGAAGACGCAGATGCCCCTGCTGGCCTGGTCCAGCCAGGGGAGCGGCTTCTTCACGGGCCGCTTCCGCCCCGAAGATGTCGAGGCGGCGGGCGATGTGGCCCGGGTCTGGTACAACGCCGGCAACTGGGAGCGCCTGCGGCGGGCGCAGGAGGTGGGGGCGCGGCACGGCGTCACTGCCCTCCAGATCGCGCTGGCCTACGTGCTCTGCCAGCCGCTGAACATCTTCGCCCTGATCGGCCCGCGGACCACCGAGGAGACGCGCACCTCCGCCCAGGCGCTGGCGGTGAAATTGTCGCCGGACGAATTGCGCTACCTGGATTTGGAAGAGTGAGGAACACAGATCAGCGATTGAATGGGTCAGCGATTGAAATCGCCGCCGAGTAGCCTTCGGCTGAGTGTCCGCCTGCGCGGACAAAGAGCGCCTGTCCTTACCCTCGGACACTCGGCGTCTTCGCCCTGAGCGGCGATGTCAATCGCTGACTTCTCTGGCTGGCGACTGGCAACAGGAGACAACACATGGCAGACCGTGAACTCAACATCGCCGCCGTCGGCACGGGCGGCATCTGGGGTGCGCACGCGCATAACCTGTCCGTCCTTGGCGGCAGCCGCGTCGTCGCCGTGTGCGACATCAGCGAGCAGAATCGGCAGCGGGCCGCCGACGCCCTGGGGGCGCGGCCCTACGCGGACATCGGGACGATGCTGGACGCCGAGCCGGACCTGGACGCCGTGATCGCCTGCACGCCGCCGACGGTCCGCCGGCAGGTGGTGGAGGCGGCGGCTCCGCGCGGCCTGCCCGTCTTCGTGGAGAAGCCCCCCGCCGCCTCGCTGGACGACGCCCGCGCCATCATCGGGATCGCCGAGCAGGCGGGATCGCCGGTCGTCGTCGGATTCATGTACCGCTACCTGCCCGCCGTGGACCGGATCAAGGAGCTGATCGCCGGGCGTCCCATCAACCTGGTGCAGAGCGACTTTCTCTGCGCGGCGGCGACGGAGTGGGGCATCCCCGGCTGGTTCTTCATTAAGGAGCGCTCCGGCGGGCACGTCATGGACCAGGCCATTCATGTGATGGACCTGGTGCGGTTCCTGGCCGGCGACATCACGCAGGTCTTCACGTTGGGCAACAACGTGATCTGCCCGAAGGGGCCGGAGTTCACCGTGGAGGACTCGTCCTCCACCGCCCTGCGCTTCGCCAGCGGCGCGTCGGGCACGCACGTCCACTCCTGGTCGCACCATGAATTCGTCGGCCACGTCACCCTGATCGGCAAAGACTATCGGCTGACGCTGACGCTGGACAGCCGGGTGCAGGGCTTCGTGGGGGACGAGCAGATTGACGAGACGTTCCCCGGCCCGCCGCCGGGGTGCAGCCACCACTACGCGGAGATGAAGGCGTTTCTGAACGCCGTCCGCACCGGGGACTTCTCCGGCCTCCGCAGCCCCTACGCGGACGCCGCGCGCTCCCTGGCGACCGTGCTGGCGATGAACTGGTCCATCGAGACCGGCCAGCCCGTCGCCGTGCCCGTGCCGTAGACGCATCGGAAAGACGCTGAAGTCAATGACCGACCTGCATGCCACGCACCCCATCGTCGCCAAGTTCGGCGGCTCGTCCGTCGCCGACGCCGGCCAGGTCCGCAAGATCGCCGCCATCGTGCGCGCTGACCCGCGCCGCCGGTTTGTCGTCGTCTCCGCCCCCGGCAAGCGCCACGCGCAGGACAAGAAGATCACCGACCTTTTGTACCTGTGCCACTCGCTCGGCGAGCAGGGGCTGGACGTCGGGGCGCCCTTCGCCGTCATCAAGGAGCGGTACCTGGGCATCGCCAGCGAGCTGGGCGTCGAGGGGGCCTGGGAGTGGCTGCGCGACGTGCAGCAGCAGGTCGCGGGGGGGGCGGCGCGGGACTGGATCGCCTCGCGCGGCGAGTACCTCAGCGCCCGCATCATCGCCGCCTTTCTGGACGCGGAGTTCCTGGACGCCGCCGAGGCGATCCGCTTCGGCGAGGACGGGCGCTTTCACGCCTCTGAGAGCTACGCGCGCCTGCACGAGCGCCTGGCGCGGGTGTCGGCGGACAAGATCGCCGTCATCCCCGGCTTCTACGGACAGGACGCACAGGGGCGCATCCAGTGCTTCTCGCGCGGCGGCTCGGACGTGACCGGGGCCGTCGTCGCCCGCGCCGTCCACGCCGCCGTCTACGAGAACTGGACCGACGTTTCCGGGATGCTGATGGCCGATCCGCGCCTGGTCGCAGGCCCGCTGCCCATTGAAGAGATCACCTACCGGGAGCAGCGCGAGCTGTCCTACATGGGCGCGAGCGTGCTGCACGACGAGGCCGTCTTCCCCGTCCGCGAGGCCGGCATCCCCATCCACATCCGCAACACCAACCGGCCCGACGACCCGGGCACGCGCATCGTCACGGAGCGGGACGCCCGCGACACGCCCATCATCGGTATCGCGGGCCGGACGGGCTTCTGCATCCTCTTCACCGAGAAGGCGATGATGAACCAGGAGCGCGGCTACGGGCGGCGCGTCCTGGAGGTGCTGGAGGCGCACGGCATCTCCTACGAGCACTCCCCCACCAGCATTGACACCATGTCCGTGATCGTCGCCGACGAGGCGCTGGGCGGCAAGGAGGCCGCCGTGGTCGCCGAGATTCGCCGCGCCGTCCAGCCGGACCGGGTCGAGGTGCAGCGCGACCTGGCCATGATCGCCATCGTCGGCCAGGGCATGGTGCATCGGGTCGGCGTCGCCGCCCGCGCCTTCGCCGCGCTGGCCGGTGCCGGCATCAACATCCGTCTGATCAACCAAGGGTCCAGCGAGCTGAACATCATCGTCGGCATCGCCGCCCCCGACTACCCCGCCGCCGTCCGCGTCCTCTACGCCGCCTTTACGGAGGGGGTACAATAGAGGCAGGAGACGACCATGACACCCACCATTCAGCCGGAAGAGGCCGGCGTGCTGGAACAAGAGACACGGACCTGGCTGGCGAACAAGGAACGGTTGCTTCAAGAGGCTCCGGGCAAGTTCGTCGTCATCAAAGGCGACCGGATTGTCGGCATCTTTGACGATCAGACTCAAGCCTATGGAATTCCAACAACTTGTGAATGAGAAGCGCGGGGACATCCTGCGGCTGGCGGCGGAACACGACGCGCGTAGTGTCCGCCTCTTCGGCTCGGTGGGGCGCGGCGAGGCGGGGCCGAACAGCGACGTGGATTTGCTGGTGGAGATGGAGCCGGGACGGACGCTGCGGGACATGGGCGGGCTACTGATGGACTTGCAGGATTTGCTGGGCCGTCGCGTAGATTTGGTGGAGCCGGAAGGCTTGCACTGGATGATTCGAGATCGCGTTCTGGCGGAGGCCAAGCCGCTGTGAGCGACACGGCCAAAGATGACCGTCTGTACCTGACTCACATCCGCGAATGCCTGGCCCGCATCGCGCAGTATACGCAGGGCGGGCACGATGAATTTCCGGCAGACACGAAGACGCAGGATGCCGTCCTGCGGAACCTGCAGACGATGGCTGAGTCAACGCAGCGACTGTCCGAGTCATCAAAAGCGGCACACCCGCAGGTGGATTGGCGCGGGATCGCGGCCTTCCGCAATGTTTTGGCACATGGCTACCTGAGCATCAATCTGGAGCGCGTCTGGCAAACGTTCGCGACCGACTTGCCTCCCTTTGAGCAGGGGGGATGCCATGCTCCAAGAGCTTCCCGCCGACAATCCGTAGGGCATCGCGCGGCGGCAGGAGAACAGTCATCCGATGTCGAACACGGGGGCCGGGCCGTGAGGCGCGGCCATTGCTCTTTTGAAGGAGGCGGTTATGCTGACGGCGGAACAACACGAACAGTTTTTGAAGGAAGGCCACATCGTCATCCGGGGCGCGTTCTCGCGCGCGGACGCGATCGCGTGGGTGCGGGAGGAGTGCGCCCGCATGGGGTACGACCTGGAGAACCCGGAGACCTGGGAGAAGGAGTACGTGCGCATTGAGACCCGGCGGCGCGAGACGCTGGCGGACTACGCGCCCGCCGCGTGGGAGGCGTCCTGCGATTTGATGGGCGGCGAGGAGCGGGTGCGGTACCGGGCCGGCATCAATCTCTTTGCGGTCAACTTCCGGCAGGGGGCGGACAGGCCCTACCAGCCGGCTTCCGCGGACGTGCCCGGATGGCACAAGGACGGCTGGCAGTTCAAGCACTTCCTGGACAGCCCGGACCAGGGGCTGCTCGGCATCCCTCTGATGACCGACGTGCTGCCGGAGGGCGGCGGCACGTTCATCGCCGCCGACTCCGTGCCGGTCGTCGCCCGCTACCTGGCCGCCCACCCGGAGGGCGTCATGCCGGACGGCTTCCCATGGAAGGAACTCGTCTCCCAGTGCCATGACTTCCGGGAGGTCACGGGCGAGGCGGGCGACTTCTTCCTGCTGCACCCGTACATGCTCCACGCCGTCTCGCAGAACCGGCTGCGCCGGCCCCGCGCCATCTGCAACGTGCTGTACGAGCTGAAGGAACCGATGAACTTCCACCGGGAGGACGGGAACTACTCGCCCGTGGAGGAGGCGATCCTGCGCGGCCTGGGGGTGGACCACTACGACTTCCGGCCCACCGGCGCCCGGCTCCGGTCGCCCGATGGCGGCCCGCTCAACCCCAAGTTGCGCAAGTGAGCCGGAATGGCGATGTCTCGCTGGTCGTCGGCGCGTCCAGCGGCGTCGGGCGGTCGCTCACCCTGGCGCTGGCGC
>JAFAZD010000396.1 GCA_019239955.1 Armatimonadota bacterium
GCGATCTGTTCGAGTTGTGTCCGCTCCTCGGGCGCGAGCGGCCGGAGAGGCTCCTTCTGTTTTCGTGGCATTACGGGCCTCCGGACAGGAGATTCCTCAGTCTACCCGTTCTGCCCCGGAAAGGCCACGCCCGTGACAAGTGACCCAGTAGTAGCCGAACGGCTGATAGGAGGCCGTCAGCCGGCGGTAGGCGTTGACGTTGCGTGTGCGCCAGGCCGGGTTATCGTCCGCCGGGGCGAAGCCGCGGCGGTCGGCCAGGATGATCAGCGGGCCGAGGTTGGTGCTCTTGTTGGGCCAGCCCGCGGGGTCCAGCGTCCAGTTCGGCCCCCACCGGTCCTGCGTGAAATACTCGCGCTCCATGCCCGCGGTCAGCCGGGCGGCCGTTGCCCGCCAGCGCCGCGCAGCCTCGGACTGGCCGATGGAATCCGCCATCTCGGCATAAGCCAGCAGGGCCTCCCGGCAGAGGAAGTCCGCGTACTTGGCCTTGCCGATGCCGCCCGCGCACTCGCTGTCGGTCATCAGCACATCGCTCGCGCCGGAGATGTCCGGGTGGTCCAACTGCCAGCCTGGCCAGTCCCCGGCGGCCTGCACATCGGCCCAGTGCCGCCGCAGCCAGGCGTTCCGGCCCGGCAGGCGCTGCCAGAGCTTGTAGGTGAACAGCATGGTCAGCCCGTGACCGTCGTTCTCGAAGACGCCGTTGCCCAACTGAGGCTGAGGAATGTTGGCGATGCGGCACCAGTGCGGGGGCAGCTGCACACCCTTGTATCTCACCGAGGGGTCTTCCCACAGGCGGGCCTCGCGGAAGCAGTAGTCGGCGCACCGCGCCGCCTTGTCCAGAAATCCCAACTCGGTGGCTTCCTGGAGGCTGCGGCCCATGTCGCGGGTCCAGGAGTGGCCGTAGTAGGTGCCGACGCCATCCCGCCAGGTTCCCATGCCCTCGTAGCCGCCCCAACTCGGCGCGGCCCGCGTGGAGGTATGATACATACCATCCGGCGTGATCTTGTCCAGCACGTCCTGCACGTTGGCGTAGAACAGGGACGTGAGGATGTCCGCGTAGACCGTCCCCGTGAACCGGACCTGCGGGCCGTGGTAGCCGCGTGGAACCGAGACGGGGAGCGCGCGGGGGAAGTCGGCGGGGGTGGTGTAAAGCACACCCCGCAGCCGCGACAGTGCCTCCCGCACCTTCCGATCCTGTAGGCAGTCCGACTGAAGCGGATGCGCGGCGAGCCAGAGGGCGGCGGTGGGTGGCGGGCGGTCGTAAGGGAGGGGCTGCAATCCGGCCGTAGGCCCGTCCGATTCCACAGTCAGGGCCGTGAGTACGGGTGTGCCGGCCTTCTGCGGGTTGTCCTCAATGCGGATGTCCCGCAGGGGAACGGCGCGCGGCGTCAGCACGGCCAGATACGCCCCGTCGCCCCCCGCGCCGGTGGGATACAGGTGCAGCGACTGGGCCAGAATGCGCCGGGCGGCGGGGTCCGACCGGAACGGCTCCGGCGCGTTCTGGATCGGGCGGAGCCACCAGGCGCTGTAGCCGTAGATCAAGGGATAACGGTCGGCACGGCCGTCCGCGTAGTCTAGAACAAGGGTCCCCAGCCGGTCGCCGAGAAAAATCTGACGGGAGTGGTCGGCGGGGTCGCCCCAGCCGGGGCAGCCCTGGTCGTAGGTCCCGGTGAGGCCGCACAGGTAGAGGCGACGCGCCCGCAGGTTCAGCGGGACGACGTATCGGCCTCCGCTCCGCACCACGGCGCCGCCCCCGTTGGAGAGGAAGGGAATGCCGGCAGCCTCGTGATAGTTGGCCGTCACCTCTTCCGGCTGCCAGCCCGCCAGCCCTTTGGCAGTCTCAAAGTGGACGGAGTAGGACGGGGCGGCGTCCACTGAGCCGAGGCCGATCCAGGCGAAGGCGGAGTTAGAGTCATGATCCACCAGCCGGATGCGGACCCGCCGCCCTTGCAGGTCGCCCACGTCCCAGGCTAGGGGCTTCAGGTCGTCGGAGAGGGGCGGCGGCGACTCCCGCAGGACCTGCCCGGAGGCCGCGTCAAGAAGCTGGACAAAGTTGGCGTACCGCTCCCCCTGCGGCCCCGTCCAGCCGCGCAGGGTCAGGCGGACCGTCGGCCCGGCGATCACGAACGCGGGCGACACGACGGCCCCGGTCCCCTCTTCGCCCAATCCCAGCGAGGACAGATAGGGCGGGACGGCCTGGCCGGCGCCGTTGCGGCGCAGTATCTGCCAGGTGTTCAAGGAGGCGACGGGGACGGCGCACAAATGACTGTCCGCCCCGGCAACATCGGTTCGCAACAGCCGAACCCGGTCCAGGCCCAGCCAGGCGAAGGCGCTGCCCGTGTCCTCATCCACGGCCTCAAAATACGCCTTTCGTCCCTGCAGGTCGGAGACCATCCAGGTCACGGTCTGAAAGCCGTCCTGATGCGGCGGCGACGTCCGGCGCAGCACCGTGCCGTCGGCGGCGTCCCGCAGCAGGTAGGCGTTCACCCCCTTGCCGCCCTCCCGTCCATCCCAGCCGTTGGCCCGGAACTGAAGCAGGTCGCCGTCAACGGTGAAGTCCGGCGACCGCAGAGTCCCCGTCGCGACCTCGCCGCCCGCCAGCGACTCGGCGTGGGGGCTGGAGCCTCCAGCGCGCTTTGTCCCCACAACCCCCCAGGCCGTTCCGGTGGCCGTCCAGCCGCCCAGCCCCTGGCGGAAGTCGCTGAGTTCCCGCAAAAGCCGCGCCGCATGGGCGGGAGGAGACATCAGGGTGGCGGCCAGCGCCAGCCAAAGAAGGAGTCGGAGGGTTCGTGTCATTGTGTTCTCCAGGAGCGGGGCGTTGTTGCCTCAACCTTCCGGCCAGTTTCACGGGGCTGGTCTCACGGGGCTGAAGCCCCGTTCTTGAGAGGCCGAATGCCCGCCTGCGCGGGCAGAGGAGGGGGTCTCTTTGCCCGCGCAGGCGGGCATTCGGCCTGGGAAGCCCGGCCCTTCAGGGCCGGCAGGGATGAATGCAACAACGCCCGGAAGCAGTATCAGGTGCCGAAAGGTTCTCGGCAGACCGCATAATTTCCTGCCGGAATGGGAACAAACCCGTAGCGATTCCTGTTAAGAACCTTGACAACGATACGCTCAATAGATATAATAGCAATCGGGAAAGATTTCAGAAAACGAAACAGGAGACAGACACAGATATGGGAAAGACAGTAGGGATTGACCTGGGCACGACCAACTCCGTCGTGGCCGTGCTGGAGGGCGGGGAGCCCACCGTCATCGCCAACGCCGAGGGCAGCCGCACCACCCCCAGCGTCGTCGGGTTCACCAAGACGGGCGAGCGCCTGGTCGGCAGCGCCGCCAAGCGGCAGGCGGTCGTCAACCCCGAACGCACCGTCATCAGCATCAAGCGCGACATGGGCACCAGCAAGCGCGTCACCATTGACGGCACGCAGTACTCGCCGGAGCAGATCTCGGCGATGATCCTGCAGAAGCTCAAGACCGACGCCGAGGCCTATCTGGGCGATAAGGTGGACAAGGCGGTCATCACCGTCCCCGCCTACTTCAACGACGCCCAGCGCAACGCCACCAAGGACGCCGGCAGGATCGCCGGGCTGGAGGTGCTGCGCATCATCAACGAGCCGACCGCCGCCAGCCTGGCCTACGGCCTGGACAAGAAGAAGAACGAGACCATCCTGGTCTATGACCTGGGCGGCGGCACGTTCGACGTCAGCGTCCTGGACGTGGGCGATGGCGTCTTTGAGGTCCGCTCCACGGCGGGCGACACCCGCCTGGGCGGCGACGACTGGGACGAGCGCATCGTCACCTACGTCGCCGACGAGTTCCGCAAGAGCCAGGGCATTGACCTGCGCAAAGACAAGCAGGCCATGCAGCGCATGCGCGAGGCCGCCGAGAAGGCCAAGATCGAGCTGTCCAACGTGACGCAGACCTCGATCAACCTGCCGTTCATCACCGCCGACGCCGAGGGCCCCAAGCACCTGGACGTCACCCTGACCCGCGCCCGCTTCGAGGAGATGACCCGCGACCTGCTGGACCGCACGGTCGAGCCGTTCAACCGCGCCCTGAAAGACGCCGACATCGAGGCCAAGGACGTGGACGAGATCATCCTGGTCGGCGGCTCGACGCGCATGCCGGCGGTGCAGGAGCTGGTCAAGAAGCTGGGCGGCGGCAAGGAGCCGAACCGCAGCGTCAACCCGGATGAGGTCGTCGCCGTCGGCGCGGCCATCCAGGCGGGCGTTCTGGGCGGCGAGGTCAAGGACGTGGTGCTGCTGGACGTGACGCCTTTGAGCCTGGGCATCCAGACGCTGGGCGACATGTTCACCAAGCTGATCGAGCGCAACACGACCATCCCGACCCGCAAGTCCGAGACGTTCTCCACGGCGGCGGACGGGCAGACGGCGGTGGACGTGGTGGTCTACCAGGGCGAGCGCCCGATGGCCTCGCAGAACAAGCTGCTGGGCCGCTTCCAGCTGACGGGCATCCCGCCCGCCCCACGCGGCGTCCCGCAGATCGAGGTCACGTTCGACATTGACGCCAACGGCATCGTCAACGTCTCGGCCAAGGACAAGGCGACGAGCAAGGAGCAGCGCATCACCATCTCCGGCCAGGGCACCCTGGACAAGAGCGAGGTGGAGCGCATGGTGCGCGACGCCGAGTCGCACGCCGCCGAGGACCAGGCCTTCCGCGACCGCGCCGAGGCGCGCAACGAGGCCGACCGCGCGGTTCTCGGGGCGGAGCGCCTGCTGAAGGACCTGGAGGACAAGGTCCCGTCCGACCTGCGCGCGCAGATCGAGACGGCCATCGGCAACGTCAAGTCCGCGATGGAGGGCGACGACACCAACCGCATCAAGTCGGCCACCGAGGAGTTGACCCAGGCCCAGTACAAGCTGAGCGACGTCCTGTACCAGCAGGCCGGCAGCGCGGGCGGCAACGGCGCGAGCGGCGACGGCTATCATCCCGGCGAGACGCCCGGGGGCGCGCAGCAGACCGGCCGCCCGTCCGATGACGTGATTGACGCCGAGTTCAAGAGCGAGTAACCCTGTGGAGGGGCGACCGCCGGGTCGCCCCTTCCCCAACACACCACACCATAACATCTACGGAGGAAAGACAACCATGGCCAACATCGTTCGCTTCGATCCGTTTGAGGATTTCTCCCACCTGTCCCGCCTCCAGCGGGAGGTCAACCGGCTGTTCGAGGACAACACCCGGTCGGGGCGCAACGCCGAGCCGGCGTCCAGCCGCACCTGGGCGCCGCCGGTGGACATCCTCGAGGACGGCAACGAGATCATCGTCCGGGCCGAGCTACCCGGACTGAAGCAGGAAGACATTGACATCGAGCTGACCGGCGACACCCTGACCCTCAAGGGCGAGCGCAAGTTCGATGACACGCAGCGCAAGGACAACTACGTCCGCGTCGAGCGCGCCTACGGCCAGTTCCAGCGCTCCTTCACCATCGGCGTCCCCGTCCAGAACGACGCCGTGACGGCCTCCTACAAGGACGGCCTGCTGGAAGTCCACCTGCCCAAGTCCGAGGCGACCAAGCCCAAGAAGGTCAAGGTCTCGGCCAGCTAAAGCAGAACAGCAACGCCGCCGGATTTCCGGCGGCGTTTTCTTTTCAGGCTTGAGGCCCGGCGTTGAGGACCCGGCACTCCCATGCCGGGCGCTTCTTCGTCCTGGTCCCGTGATGTCAGGTCCACTCACTGCCGGCTGACTGTTGACAGCCCTCCCTTTTGGTGGTATCCTAGAGCAGCGGAGGTTTTTTGAGGATACCGGCTGCGAATATGGCGGCTCCTTGTCAGAATACCCCCTACTGTCCGACAATGCCCATCCGACTCAACAACGACTCCTGTGTTGTTCACCAACTCTTTTGCCACCGCTTCTCCCTCCTTTCGCTTGCTGCTTCAGCACGTCGAGGGGCGTGTCGCCGAGGGCAACGCTTCCCGAAGATGAAGCGGCCACCTGTGGTCTGAGGAGGCCCATGAGTATATCCGCGTCTACCCGACGCTATCAATTTGGCGGATGTGAGATGGAACTGGAGACCAGCGAAGACGTCTTCCAGCCCACGCTCACCAGCCGGGTCCTCGCCAGGGCCGTGACGATCCCCCGCGAGGCGCAGGTGCTGGACCTGGGCTGCGGCGTCGGCGTCCTCGCCATCATGGCGGCACTCAAAGGGGCCGCGCATGTGGACGCGGTAGACGTCATGCCGCAGGCCTGCGCCCTCACGGCGGCGAATGCGCGGCGCAATGGGGTGTCAGATCGCGTGGACGCCTCCCACGGCGATCTCTTTGAGATGGTCGGCTCACGGCGCTATGACGTAATCATCAGCGACGTGTCGGGCGTCGTGGACGAGGTCGCCCGCTTCTCCCCTTGGTACCCGGAATCCATCCCGACCGGGGGCCATGACGGCGCGGACCACATCGTCCGCCTCATCCACGGGGCGGCGGACCACCTGCGGCCCGGCGGGACGCTGTATTTTGCGACGGGAAGCATCTCCAACGTCCAGCGGACGCTGGACGCGGCGCGGAGCACATTCGGAAACCGGGTGGCGCTGGTGGAACAGGTCGAGGTGCCCTTCTGCCAGGAGTTCAACGACAACATGGCGGCCATGACCCGTCTGCGCGATGAAGGGCTGGTTGACTTCACCGTCCGCCGCTCCCGCCACCTGTGGACGCTGCAAATCTACCGTGCGTGGCTCTGAAATTCTTGTCATATTGCCTTCGGGCACACGGTACTCCTCCCACGCCCAGACGTGATCCGTCGGGCGCAGTCCCATCGCGGGCAGCGCCCCCCTGGAACGCCTTGACAAATCTTCCCGCGTTTGCTATCCTACTGCTGTCGGCCGCCGGAAAGTCCCAGCGAAAATAGGCCCTTTCCAGCCTCCCACTGGGCCTTTCGGCTCAGGCGCGAAAGCGTCCGGAGGTCTATAATCCGTGTGTCAGATAAAGACTGGCAAACGTGGAGGATTGGACCGATGGATATCTTCAATAATGCGGCGGGCGATCCGCTGTTTTCTGCCCTCGTGCATGCCGGCGCCTGGATGGCGGTGGGGTCCGCCGCCCTGCTCATCCTCCTTTCCCTGGGCGGGCGGCAGGAGAGCCGCCGCTAAGACGACCCCGCATGATCCCGCCGAGGAGGCACACCGCCATGTCGCAGCCACTGAACATACCTGACCTCAACACCGTCAACCGCCGCTTCGCCGACGCCGCGCGCCGCCACGCCGCCCGGCCCGCGCTCTCCGAGAGGGAAGGCAAGGGGTGGCACACGCTCACCTACGCCGAGGTCGAGTTGCGCGTGCGCCGCTTCGCGCTCGGGCTGCGCGCCCTGGGCGTCGGGCCGGGCGACCGCGTGGCGCTGCTCTCCGAGAACCGGTCCGAGTGGACGATCACCGACCTGGCGGCGCAGGCCGCCGGGGCCGTCTCCGTGCCCATCTACCCCACCCTGCCGCCGTCGCAGGTGGCCCACATCCTCGCCGACAGCGGCGCCCGCGCTATCGTGGTGTCTGACGCCAAACAACTACAGAAGGTCACCAAGGCGCGCGGCCAGGCCCCGGGCCTGTCGATCCTGGTGGCAATGGAGGAGTCGGCGGCCCAGGGGGACGTACACTCGTTCGAGGCCGTCATGCAGGAGGGCGACGCCGCGCGCGTGGACGACTTCGCGGTGGTGCGCGACTCCGTCGGGCCGGACGACCTGATGAGCATCATCTACACGTCGGGCACGACCGGCAATCCCAAGGGGGTCATGCTTACCCACGACTGCCTGTGCGCCTTCCTGGACGGCGCGCGCATCGAGTTCACCCAGTTCGACCCGCCCGACGAGGTCTTCCTGTCGTTTCTGCCGCTCTGCCACATCTACGAGCGCGTCGTCTCCACCCTGGCCCTCGCCAACGGGGCGCACACCTACTATAACGACAGCATCTTCCGGCTGGTGGACAACATGGCCGAGACGCGCCCCAGCGTGATGACCAACGTGCCGCGCGTCTACGAGAGCATCCACGAGCGGATTCTGGCCGAGGCCGCCAAGCTGCCGCCCAAGCGGCAGGCCGCGTTCCGCTGGGCCGCCGAGGTCGGCGAGCGCGTCGCCCTGCGCCGCAACGCCGGCAAGAGCCTCGGGCCGCTCTGGCCCTTGCAATACCAGATGGCCGACAAATTGGTACTGTCCAAGCTGCGCGCCAAGTTCGGCGGCCGGCTGAAGTTCTTCGTCACCGGCGGCGCGCCGCTGAACCCGAAGACCGGGGCGTTCTTTCAGGCCCTCGGCGCGCCGATTCTGGAAGGCTGGGGCCTGACCGAGACCACCGGCCCGGCGACCGTCAACCCCTATGGGCGCGTCAAGCTGGGCACGGTCGGCACCGCCTTCCCCGCCTGCGAGGTCAGGATCGCCGACGACGGCGAGATGCTGGTCCGGGGCCGCACCGTGATGCGCGGCTACTGGAACAACCCGGAGGCGACGGCGGAGGCGCTGGACTCGGAGGGCTGGTTCCACTCGGGCGACATCGGCCAGGTGGACACCGAGGGCTACTTCCAGATCACCGACCGCAAGAAGGACCTGCTGGTGCTCGCCAACGGCAAAAAAGTGGCCCCCCAGCCGATTGAGACGCGCCTGAAGCACTCCCCCTACATCGCCGACGTGGTGCTGCTGGGCGACCAGGCCGGCTCCGTCAGCGCGCTGGTCCTGCCCGCCTTCGACAAATTGCGGGACTGGGCCAAGGAGCAGGGCAAAGACCCCAAGGACATGGCCGCCCTCGCCGCCGACCCCGCCGTCCGCAAGCTCTTCAAACAGGAGATTGACGCCCATGCGGGCGAGCTGGCCGACTTCGAGAAGATCAAGCGCCATGCCCTGCTCCCCGCCCCCCTCTCCATCGAGAGCGGCGAGCTGACCCCGACCCTGAAGATCAAGCGCAAAGTCGTCGCCGAGAAGTACGGCAACCTGCTGGAAAAGGAGTAAGCCAATGACCACAGCCATGGAAGGCATCTTCGCACACATCGAGCAGATGCGCCGGGAGACGAGCCGGGACATGGCCGCAGAGCACAAGGCGGAACTGGGGCAGTTTTTCACGCCCGCGCCCATTGCGCAGGCGATGGCGGCGATGCTGGAGTGCCGGGAGCCAGTCGTCTCCCTTCTGGACGCCGGGGCCGGGGCGGGCGCGCTGTTCGCCGCCGCCGTGACCGCGCTCTGCCGCCGCCCGGAGTCGCCCCGCGCCATCCATGTCACCGCCTATGAGGTTGACCCCGGCCTGATGGACTGCCTGTTCCAGACCGCCGCGCTCTGCCGGGCCGAGTGCGAGCGGGCCGGCGTCACCTTCACGGCGGAAATTTCTTGCGCCGACTTCCTCGAAAGCGCCGCCAGCCTGCTGGGCGGCAGCCTGTTCGGGCCGCCTGCGTCACGTCTGTACCACTGTGCCATCCTGAACCCGCCATACCGCAAGATACACACCGCCTCGCGGCACCGAAAGTGGCTGCGGCGCATCGGCGTCGAGACCAGCAACCTCTACACCGGCTTCCTGGCGGCAGCGATGCGGCTGCTCGCGCCGGGCGGGGAGATGGTCGCCATCACGCCGCGCTCCTTCTGCAACGGCCCCTACTTCAAGACGTTCCGCCAGGAGCTGTTGCAGACGATGACGCTGCGCCGCCTGCACGTCTATGACTCCCGTCAGGAGGCGTTCTCCAAGGACGACGTGCTGCAGGAGAACATCATCTTCCGCGCCGTCAAGGGTGTGCAGGACGCGGGAAATGTCGTCCTCAGCCGCAGTGACGGCCCGCGCGCCCCGCAGGTTTCCGTGCGGGAAGCGCCCTACGCGCAGGTCGTCCGGCCAGGCGACCCGGAGGCGTTCATCCACATCGCGCCGGAGGAACAGGATCGGGAGACGGCGCGGCGGATCATGCGCCTCCCGTGCGCGCTGTCCGACCTCGGACTGGAGGTCTCCACGGGGCGCGTGGTGGACTTCCGGGCGCGCGAGTGGCTGCGTCCCCAGCCGGAACTAGGCGCTGCGCCGCTGCTTTACCCGACGCACCTGCGGGATGGCGGCATCCGCTGGCCGAAGGCGAACTTCAAGAAGCCGAACGCCCTGATGGTCTCCGAAGCGACGCAGGCATTGCTGGTCCCGAACGAGAACTACGTCCTGGTCAAGCGGTTTTCCAGCAAGGAGCAGGCGCGGCGCGTCTCGGCAACGGTGTACGAGGCCGGGGCCGCGCCCGGCCCTGCCGTCGGCTTCGAGAACCATCTGAATTACTTCCACGCGCACGGGTGTGGCCTGGACCTGCCGCTGGCGCGCGGGCTGGCCGCATTCCTGAACTCCACGCGGGTGGACGCCTACTTTCGCCAATTCAGCGGCCACACCCAGGTCAACGCGACCGACCTCCGCAGCCTCAAGTACCCGACGGCCCGGCAATTGCGCGTACTTGGTCAGCAAGCGCCCCGCCCTCTGCCGCAGGAGGAATTGGACGTGCTGATTGAGGTTGAACTACGGGACACGGAAGTCCCGGTCGCCGAAGCGCCAAGCCACTTGATCCACTTCAACGGCGACCAGTTTCTCAGCCCTCATCAAACGAAGTCTCACACCTGAAAGCAGATTACTCTATGGACACTACCTGGCCCCCGCCGCCGGAGCGCGATGTTTCTGCGGGCGTTGCCTCCGCCGCGCTGACGGAGCCGCCGCGGGAGCCGCTGTCGCCGGGGCGCATTCTGGGCTACGGCCTGGCGAACCTGGGCTACGGCGCGTTCTACGCCCTCAACAACGCCGCCCTGCCGCTCTGGATGGGGCACTACACCTCCAATGCCCTGCTGATCGGCCTGATGGCGAGCACGCACTCCTTTGAGGGGGCGATCATCCAGCCCCTGGTCGGCACGGCCAGCGACCGTCTGCGCACGCCGCTGGGGCGGCGGCGGCCCTTTCTGCTCGCCGCCGTGCCGGTCAGCGTCCTCTTCCTGCTGCTCGCGCCGCTCGCGGCCCACCTGCCCGCGCCCGTCCGTCTGGCGGCCATCGTCGCCTGCGTGTTCCTCTTCACCGTCGCATTCAACGTGGCGATGGACCCGTACCAGGCCCTGCTGCCCGACATCACGCCCCCCACGCAGCGCGGGCGCGTCACTGGCATATGGATGTTCCTGGGCGCGCTCGGCCAGGTCCTGCTGCTGCTGCTGCACCTCCCGCTGCCCGCCAAGTTCGTCCTCGCCGCCCTGCTGATGCTGGCGACCACCCTGCTCACCTGCCTCTGGACCCCGGAGCCGCCGCGCCACGCCCAGTCCGGCCCGGCGCCCTCGCGCCGGGCCGAGGTGCGCGAGGCCCTGCGCGGGCTGCGGACGCTGCGCCAGGCCCGCACCTATCTGCTGATGTTCTTCTGCTACGGCGCGGGCACCGATGCCGTGCTGCCGTTCCTGACCCTGTTCATCCGCAAGATCACCCACTGCGGCGAGCAGACCGCGCAGACCATGTTCGTCGTGCTGATGGCCGCCACCGCCCTAGGGATGCTGGTCTTCGGCTGGGTCTCCGACCGGATCGGCCCGCACAAGCTGCTGCTGGTCAGCCTCCTGCTCATCGCGGCCGCCGCCGCGAACGGCCTGTGGGTGACGACTCTGCCCCAGGTCGCCGCCGTGCTCGGACTGGCGGGCCTGGGCATCGCCGCGCAAAACGCCTCCGCCTACCCGCTGCTGACGCGCCTGGTCCCGGGCGAGGAGATCGGGTTCTACACCGGCCTGCAGACCGCCGCCGTCGCCATCGCCGGCCCGGCGGCCCTGGCGCTGACCGGCGCGCTCATCAACCACAGCGGCTACCGCGTCATCTTCGCCGTCTGCGCCATCGGCATCGTCGCCGGCCTGCTCATCCTGCTGCGCCTGCGCCCGCACGGCGCGGCGGGCGAGATCGCCGCGCGCAATCGGGAGCAGGGCCGCGCCCCCTCCCCGGAAGCCGCCCTGCCGGCGTGACCCCACGGAAAGGACCCGCCCTTTGATCTATTTTCTGCTCTACCCTGTCTTCTTCTCGGTATTCCGGCTGCTGGCGCGCGTGCTGGGACGGATGCACTCGACCGGCGAGACCTTCGTCCCGCGCACCGGGCCGGTGATCTACTGCCCGAACCACGTCTCCGACGCCGACCCGCCGGTGGTCTTCGTCTGCCTGCCCCGCCGCGCCTGGTTCATCGCCAAATCGGAGCTGTTCGCCGTCCCCGGCTTCGGCTGGGTCCTGTCGCGCTTCCACGCCTTCCCGATTAAGCGCGACACCGCCGACCGGACGGCCCTGCGCCGCGCGGAGGGAGTGCTGCGGCGCGGCGAGCCGCTGGTGATCTTCCCCGAAGGCCGCTG
Organism: Armatimonadota bacterium; assembly: GCA_019239955.1. Taxonomy (GTDB): domain Bacteria; phylum Armatimonadota; class Armatimonadia; order Armatimonadales; family Capsulimonadaceae; genus JAFAZD01. Next base: position 12,277 of record JAFAZD010000396.1, read on the forward strand.
CGCGCAGGACGGCAAGCTGCAGCGGATGCAGCCCGGCGCGGCCCTGCTGTCCGTGCGGACGGGTGCGCCCATCGTGCCCATCGGCCTGCGCCACACCAACGAACTGCTGCCCTACGGCGCGAAATTCCCGCGCTTCTCCCGCCATCCCGTTCGCGTGGACTTCGGCCCGCCGATTCGCCGGGCGGATTTTGCCCACCTGCCGCGCGGCGCGGTCGTGGACGCCATGACGCGCAAGCTGGGCGAGGAGTTGGCCCGCCTGACCCAGCAGTCCCCGCCGCCCGCGCCCCCGCCCGGCCTCCTCAAGCGGGCCAAGCAGCAGGCGGAGGAGCCGGCATCGGAAGCATCCATGACGGAGGCGAGCGCCCCCGCATGACCTGGAACCGCTTCAGCCCGGCGGCGAGACAGGCCGTGGCAGGGGCGGAGGCGTTCGCGCGGCGTCATGGCGAGATCGCGCGCTTCTCCTCCGACGCCCTGGGCGGCGACTTCGCCCTCGGCTTTGTCGCCGCCGATCACCTCCTGCTCGGCGTCAGCCATCCCGACGTCCGGGCCGACATCTGGACCCGGCTCAGCCTTGACCCCGCCGACGTTTACGCCGCGCTGGAGCGGGCGCTGGCGGCGGGCGAATGGCCGCCGCCGCCCACCGACGTGCCCCTCGCCGACCGTCCCGATCCGGTGGACGTGCAGCTCGATGAGTCGGCGCAGCAAGCCATGGAATACGCCGCCGCCGAGGCACGCCGCCTGCGCCACCCAGACATCCGCCCCGAACACCTGCTGCTGGGCGCGCTGCGTGTCGGACAGCCCCGCCGCCGCGCCCCGGAGAGCCTGGGCTGCCTGGTCCTCGGCCAGTGGGGCGTCACCCTGGAGAGCGTCCTCACCGCGATCCTTGCCACCGACGCCGAGGCAGGGACGGGCCTTTACGCCCCCCGGGCCTCGGCGTTTGAGCCCTGATGGCTTGAACCCGTGAGGCCAAGATCGGCCAGCACCGCCGCCGGGCCTCCTTGTCGGTGAAGGTCGCTCAAGCGGCGGCGCTCCTCCTGCCGTCCCTCTTCCCGGTACGGAAGCGTGTTGACGCCCAGAGACGATATGACCGCCCGATCCAGGTCGGCCAACAACTGGGGGCCGAAGCGACCCAGCCAGCGAGTGATCAGTGTCCGCGAGAGCGTCACCAGTTTCCCCGCGCGCACTTTGGACGCCGTCGTCAGGCCCGTCTGAACAAATTCGTGGTGTGTCGGCAACACGGACAGTTCTCCCAGCCCCAGGCTGGTGGCTTGCTGGCTGCTGATAAAGGCCAGCGTGAAATCCCCCTGCCCCGGATCAGTGCCGATGATGACGCCTGGCCGCCGCTTCGCCCTGGACAGGTCGGTGAAGGGAAACGGCACCAGCACGACATCGCCGCGCGTCAGTGGGCGGGACGCCGCAGGGATGGTCATGCGATGGGTTCTCCACAGGTGTCGTCATACAGGTCCGGCTCCTCCTCCAGCCAGGCGAATGCCCCGCCAGCGGCAGCCAGGCGAGCAATCTCCGTGCCCGGCGTGTCCTCCGCGCCTTTCCCCGGCGTGACTCGACTCCGCAGGCCGTCCTCAATGAGTTGCTGCGCCGCCTGGGGGACGGAGCGCCTCTCCTCGCGCGCGATCGTTTCCAGAGCCTGATATATCCCCGGTTTGAGGCGGATGTTGAGCTGCCGCCGCGCCGTCTCCGTCGCCATGTCATCCTCCTGTAGCAATGTCTTTTAAGATTGTAGCAAATGCTACTCCGCTCTGTCAAGCAATGACAGGGGAAATGAAGGTGCGGATGAATGCCAGGGGCGAGGCCGGGTCAGAGGCTGGCGTAGCGCGCGAGCAGGGACTCCTGCTCGGTGGCGCGCGGGCGGCTGGAGACTTGCAGGAGCACGGTCGTGCCTCGGTCGCTGGTGCAGAGTGTGAGCGCGTCCGCCGTCTGAAGCATTATGTGGAAGCCCATGCCGAGCGAGATGCGGGTGGAATAGCCGGCCTCCAGCGTCGCACGCGCGAGATGGGCCGGCGCAATTCCTTTGCCTTGATCCCGAACTTCGACAGCGATACCTTCGGGATTGACCCAAACCCGCGCCGAGCCTCCTTCACCGTGCTTGATGGCGTTGGTCGCCGCCTCGGTGGCGCTGGTGCAGAGATCCGCGATACAGTCCCCGTCCATACCGTGTTCGTAGGCGACGTGCTGCAGCGCACGCCGAAACGTGCTGGCATCCTGGGGCTGCGCCAGCGGCTGGATCAGCACCGGCTCGCCTGCCACCAACTCCTCCGCCTGCACCTCATCGGGTTCCGCGAGCCGCAGCTTGCCGCCGGTGACGGCCAGCAGCACATCCCGATTGAACTCCCGCCGCTGCCGCTCGCTCTCCACCAATTGCGCGTTGGCGCGCTCCAGGCGCGTGTTCGTCTCTGTCAGACTCCCGTTGGAGGCGCGCAGCAGGCCCAGCGTCTCGCGCAGCCGGCCCGTGACGGCGGCGATGGACATCGTCCCCACCGCCAGCGCGGCGAATTCGATGTCCTCGGCGAGCTTGGGTGCCGAGCGGAGCAGGTCCGCCCCGTGCTTCTGGTCGTTGAGCAGGAAGATGCGGGCCAGCGCCAGCGCCGCGAGCGACGCCGCGACGCCGCCGCGCACCCCCAGCAAGGCCGCGCTGACGGCAACGGGAACGAGGTACAGGATCGTGTAGGGCCGCTGTTCATTGGTGATGACGCGCAGGTACACGAGCAGGTAGGTGCATAGCCCTAGCAGCAGCACCGTCGCCAGCGCCGCCACCGCCGGGTGCAGGAACGCATCCCAGGCGAGGGGCGCAGGTTTTGACGAAGGCGATGCGGGGGCCACCGTCGCAATATTACTCACAGTTTCCCCAGACCCTAGCAGGAGGGAGATGCCGCCCCATGTTACCCAATAATCTCGGAAAAGAAACTCCTTATCGCGCGGTCAGGCCTAGGTCGGCTGCCTTCAGGCCCGGCGAGGTCGCCGTCAGATGGATGACACCGGGATTCTCATTCCCGCCCACAATCACCATGCAGAGGCCGTTGAACGCGCGGCGGAAATCGGCCTTGTCCGGGTCATGGTCGCTGGGGTCGCCGTTGCCGACGCCCGCGACGTGTCCCGCCCCCGTGACACGGAACGTGACGGTGCTGTCCGCGGTCGGCACGACCCGCCCCTGCGCGTCCACCACCGACACCGCCACCATCGTCACATCCTCGCCGTCCGCCGTCAGGCTTGTTCGGTCCGTCTTCAGGCGCAGGGCCGCCGGCGCGCCCGTCGTCTGCACCTGGTCCGTCCCTACGAGTCGGCCGGCGGCGTCATAGCCCCTCGCCAGCACTGTCCCCGGCGCATACGGCACCGACCACTCCGCATGGCCGTTGCGCGGCATGGCTTTGGTCCCTCGGCTGCGGCCATTGACCACTAGCTCCACCCGGTCGGCGTTGCTGTAGACCCAGACGGGGATGGGCCGGCCCTCCCGTCCGGGCCAGTTCCAGTGCGGGAACACATGGACGATGGGGCGGTTCAGCCACCAGGATTGATAGTAATAGTAGCCATCCTTGGGGAAGCCGCACTCGTCCAGGATGCCGAAATTGGAGTTGATGTCGGGCCAGCCGAACGGCGTCGGCTCGCCTTTATAATCAAAGCCCGTCCAGGCGAAGCCGCCGGCCACGAAGGGCGCGTCGGCCTGCGGTGTCCACGAGTCCTCGGCGGTCTGCGCCCACGGCGGTGCATTGACATCGTAGGCGCTGACATAGCCCTTGGACTGAACGCCCGTGTAGTCCTTGTCGGTGTGAAACGTGTCCCACGAGTAGATGCCGCGCGTGGAGACGGTGCTGGCGGTCTCGCTGCCGTAGAGCGGGATGTCCGGGTGGGCGCGGTGGTACGGGACGTAGACGCCGGGGCCGTAGTTGAACCCGCGCAGGTCTTCCACCAGGGCGATGCCGTGGTAGCCGCCGTCGTTCATGGCGCAGGTGACGGGGCGCGTGGTGTCGTACTGGCGCACCCGATCCCGCATCGCCGTGAAGATGCGCGCGCCCTCTTCCGTGCTTTGCAGCGGCTCCTCGTTGCACATGGACCACATGATGATGCTGGGATGGTTGCGGTCCCGCAGAATCATGCTGGTCAGTTCCGAGAGGTCGGAGTAGGGCGTGCCGGGGGCGCTCTTGGCGCTCTGGGTGTCACCCAGGTGCCGATTCTCGTCCATGACCAGCATCCCCAGTTTGTCGCAGGCATCCAGCAGCTCGGCGGCGGGCGGGTTGTGGGACATCCGGACGGCGTTGCCGCCCATCTGCTTCAGCCGCTGGATGCGCCAGTACAGCACACTGTCCGGCATGGCGGTCCCGACCCCGGCGAAGTCCTGATGGTTGCAAGTCCCCAGCAGCTTGACGGGCCGCTCGTTCAGGAAGAAGCCCTTATTGGCGTCAAAGCGGATGGTGCGGATGCCGAACGGCGTGTCCACTGAGTCAACGGTCTTGCCGTCCTGCTGAACCTCCGTGTGCAGCCGATACATCCGCGGGTTTTCCAGCGACCAGAGGCGGGCCTGGGACACGGCCGCAGTCTGGGTGACGGTCGCGCCGTCGGCGGGCACGGACATGTTCGTGGCGGCGGCGACCGTTTTGCCGTCCGGCCCGATGACCCGCGAGATGACGCGACAGGCGGTAGGGGCGGAGCCAGCGTTGGCCAGGGTCGTCTGGAGGGTCAGCGTCGCCGAGGGCTTGCCCAGGGGATCCTGGACCTGCGAAGTCACGAACGTACCCCACGGGGCGACGTGGAGGGGGGCGGCGACGTTGAGCCAGACGTGCCGGTAGATCCCCCCCCCCTCGTACCACCAGCCCTCCTGGGCCGTCGGGTCCACATGGACGGCCAGCGTGTTCGCCCCGCCGTAGTTCGCCGCCTGGCTGATGTCGTAGCGGAACGACGTGTAGCCGCTGGGCTGTTCGCCCAGCAGCTGCCCGTTCAAATAAACTTTACTGTCGCGGTAGACGCCGTCAAAGTCAATCCAGACGCTCTTGCCCTTGTCGGCGGAGGGCAGGGTGAAGGTCTTGCGGTACCAGGCCGGAGCAGTCGGCAGGGAGCCGTGGCCGGGGTCGGCGGTGGGGGTGAACTTGCCCTCCACCACGTAATCGTGCGGCAGGTGGACGGTGCGCCAGCCGCGGTCATCGAAGCCCGGCTGCGAGGGGTCGGCCTGAGCCGTGACCGTGCCCAGCGTCACGGCCGGGCCGAGGCCGCCCGCCCCGGCGGTGTTCTCCACCAGCACGGCCACGACATTCGGGCCGCCCGGCTTCCAGGCCGAATCCAGCGGCACGTCAAATTCGCTGTTCCAGCCCTCGTGGTGCATGAGTTTCCGCCCGTTGAGGTAAACGTCGGCGTTGTCGTCCACGGACAGGCGCAGCACACGATTCGGGCCGGGCGCGTCGGGCAGGGTCGCGCGGAACCAGGCGAAGCCCTGCCGTCCATGAAACACGTCCTGGCCGGGGGCCGCGTCCTGCCAGGCGGGGCCGGACGTGTCCAGGCCGGGGACGGCCAGGGCGTCGGCGTCATTGGGGCCGTTGTCGTCGGCCTCCCAGCGCCACCGTGTCACGGCGACGCCGTTGCTCAGGGGCGCGGGGGCGGCCACTTGGAAGCGCCAATCGGCGTCCATGCGGACGCGCTGGCGAGCCGGCGCCGTACCGCCCGCCAGCAGGACGAGAGCGGCCACAGCGGAGGCCGCGAAAGCGAGTCTTTTCACCTTGTTTCTCCGGTCTTCTAGCCATCCAGCGGCTCAGTGCCTTCGCTGAGGATGGACAGATACTTGTCATAGACGAACTGCCGATCGCGCTGCCGTCCGGTCAGTTCCCGCACGATGCCCAACAGCTGGAGATGCTTCAGGGAAGCCGTGACCGTCGGGATGGATAGCTCCAGCCGGTCGGCGGCCTGCGCGATGGGGACCATCACCTGCGCCTGCAACAGTTGGTGCAGGCGCAGCGCGGAGACGGCCGGGCGGCCCAGCGCCTCGATGCGGCGGCGGTCCTGCTCGAACAGGTGATAGAGCCGCTGCCCCGCTCGCGCCGCCTGCTCCGCCGTCTGCCGCACGCCTGTCAGGAAGAAACGCAGCCAGCCCTCCCAGTCCCCTTCCTCGCGCACCCGCTGCAAGAGGTCGTAGTAGTCTTGGCGGTGGGCCTTGAAATAGAGGCTCAGGTACAACAGCGGCTCCTTCAGCACGTCCTCGGCGCAGAACAGCAGCGTGATCAGCAGCCGTCCGAGACGCCCGTTGCCGTCCAGGAACGGGTGAATGCTTTCAAACTGCACATGGGCCAGAGCCGCCTTGATCAATGTCGGGGTGTGAACGGGGTCATCATGCAGAAACTTTTCCAGTGCGCCCAGGCAGTCCATGAGCTGGTCGGGCGGCGGGACATACCGGGCATTGCCGGGTCGGGAACCGCCGATCCAATTCTGCGAGCGGCGGAACTCGCCCGGCGCCTTGTGCGCGCCGCGCCCGTGCGAGAGCAAAACGGCGTGTATCTCCCGAACCAGACACAGCGAGAGCGGGAAGCCTCCGCGCACCCGCTCCAGCCTGTAGGTCATGGCCGCGACGTAGTTGGAGACCTCCTGCACATCGTCCAGCGGCACGCCGGGGGCCTGTTCATGCTCGAACAGCAATAGATCCGAGAGGGAGGACTGCGTCCCTTCGATCTGGGACGACAACACAGCCTCTTTGCGGACGTAGGAATAAAGGAGCAATTGGGGCTGTGGGACAAAGACGGTGATTCCGTCCAGCCGCCCGAGGCTCCTGTTCGCCTGATCCATCAGCTCATGCAGTTCCGCGTCCAGCACGAGCGGCGGGTCCGGCGGCAGGGGACGCGGCACAAACGCCTGATACGACTCACCGGCGGCGGAACAGGAGAGATATGTCCCGGCACGACTGTTGAACGGCATGAGCGATCCGTTATGAAAAGATTCTTTAATAGCGAGGAACGTTATTAAAATATATCATCATATGCTTTAATAACGCAAGCGTCACCGCTCCGGTCGGAGTTGGGGGAACAGGATCACGTCGCGGATGGAGGGGGCGTCGGTGAGGATGAGGGCGAGGCGGTCAATGCCGCCGCCGTAGCCGCCGGTGGGGGGCATGCCGTACTCCAGGGCGCGCAGGTAGTCCTCGTCCATCGGGTGCGCCTCGGCGTCGCCCCCGGCGCGCAGGACGCTCTGAGCGGTGAACCGCTCGCGCTGGTCCAGCGGGTCGTTGATCTCGGAGAAGGCGTTGCCCAGTTCCGCGCCGGCCATGTAGACCTCGAAGCGGCGGGTGAGCGACGGGTAGCCAGGGACCTTCTTGGCAAGCGGGGAGGTCTCGGCGGGGAAGTCCGTAATGAAGGTCGGCTGAATCAGCGTGGGCTGCGTGTAGCGCTCGTGCAGCTTCTCGATGATGCCGCCGACGGTCGGCTCGTCCTCGCTGGGCAGCCCCAGGCGACCCAGAACCGCGTGGGCGGACTCCAGGGTGGTGAGTTCTTCGGGCGCGACCCCGGCGTTCCGGCGGATACCCTCTAAAATGGGCAGGCGCTGGAATGGGGCGACGAGGCTGATCTGATGGCCCTGAAACGAGAAGTGCTCCTGGCCGTGTAGCGCGCGGCAGATGTGGCGGAACAGGCCCTCCACGAGCGCCATCATGTCTTCCAGGTTCGCATAGGCGGCGTACAGTTCCATCAGCGAGAATTCGGGGTTATGGCGGGTGCTGATGCCCTCGTTGCGAAAGACGCGCCCGATCTCGTAGACCCTCTCGAAGCCGCCGACGATGAGCCGCTTGAGATACAGCTCCAGCGAAATACGCAGGTGCAGGTCGAGGTGGAGGGCGTTGTGGCGGGTCAGGAAGGGCCGCGCCGCCGCGCCACCCGCGATCGTTTGCAGCACGGGCGTTTCCACTTCCAGGTAGCCCTGCCCGTCCAGGTACGCGCGCATGGCCCGCACGACCTGGATTCGGTTGACCAGGCGCTCGCGCGACTCCGGGCGGACGTTGAGGTCCACGTACCGCTGCCGGTAGCGAAGTTCGGGATCCCTGGCCGCGCCCGTGTGGCGCTCCTCGCCCTCCTCCGTCTCGTACACCTTGCCGAAGGGCATCGGGCGCAGGGACTTGGCAAGAATCGTGAACTCGCGGGCGTGGACGGAAATTTCCCCGGTCCTGGTCCTGAACACGAAGCCCGTGACGCCGATGATGTCCCCCTGATCGAGCCGGCGCTTGAGGTCGTCGAAGAGCTCATCGCCGATCTCATCCCGGCGGACATAAAGCTGGATACGCCCCGTGGCGTCCACGAGGTCCAGGAACGCTGCCTTGCCCATCAGGCGCGGGGGCTGGAACAGGCGTCCGGCGACGGAGACGGTCTGGTTCTCCAGCGCCTCAAAGCGGGCCAGGACGTCGGCGGCGTGGTGGGTGATGGGGAAGCGCTCGACGGCGAACGGGTCGCGCCCCTCGGCGCGCAGCTCGTGCAGCTTGCGGAGGCGCTCGGGGTCAACGCCTTCAGCGATGGGTTCCGTGGGAAGGATGTCGGGGGTCTCGGACACGCAGGGGTTCCTCTCTGGTGATTGCCGCCCAGAGTATACCGCAAAAGCGCCGGGGTTCGCCAGGAAGGGGTGTGGCGAGAGGGAGGACAATGGGGGGGCGCTGGCGTCAACCTGGGGCTGGAACCGCCGGGCTCACCGGACGGAACCCCCTTCGTGGCCAAAGACCGGTTCACACCGGCTTCGTGCCATTGCCGTCGCGGTACGCGGCCCTTTGCTCATGGAACCGTAGCGGCAATTGCCGGGCCTGATGAGTTGGCTCAAGCCCGGTGGCGGCAACCAACTCTTCCGGTAGGGGTAGCCGCTCCAGTGACCGTGGTTCCACCTTGATCGCCCCGGAGCCGTAGGATTTTCCGACCCAGGACAGGTTAGCGGTGGTATCCGGGTGGCGCAGGATGGCCCAGAGTTTTTCCAGAGCCTCCTCGTCGTTCCGATGGGGATAGATGCACAAGAAACTGGTAAGCGGCAAAATGCCAGCCCGGTTTCGGATGAAGCGCGCATTGCGGCGGCCCAGGTAGGCGAAGAGGAACGGCGGGACGGTCCGCGATTCCATCCGGTACCAAGGGCGGCGCTGGGCGATCAGTGGTCTCTGAGGCAAGCCCCGTTCCTCCCCCAGTCGCAGATAAGCCTGCACCTCCGGCGGGAAGTCTTCCGGGGCGCGATCATCCAGCGCGAGAAGCCGGGTCGGTCTTCCCGCTGCGTTCAACGCCACGACGTCTTGCGCGAAAACCTCGTCCTTGTTGACATCACGAGTACGGCCAATCGCGGTGACAAAGTAGTCATCGGGCAACCTCACGGCTGTTGCCTGTTCTTGGGTCAGAAAGAAGAACTCATTGGCACCGGTAGCGATGCCACGGCGTACTGCCGCGAAGTCACCCAAGCAGTATCGGCTTGTCGGGGTGGTGCGTGGAGGCCGGGACAGGCCGGTGTGTACGCTTTCGGAAACTTCCCGCTGGCGGACGTCCAGAGTAATCCCAGGCTCTTGTGTGAAGTCCGACAGCGCCCACTGCTTCAGATGGTCTTGATCGGCCTCCCGACACTGTCCCCACCAGAAATGATATGACGGCTTGTCATGCCGAATCATGAAAACGATGGCGTTGGTGTCTACCCCAGGGAACGGTGAGGCTTCGGGCGCGAACGTCACGACCGCGTCGAGCTTGTAGTTTCGCGTGATCCAAGCCCACAGCGTCTCCGCGAACGCGCCCTCACAGGTGTCCGCCGGCATGATGAACGCAAGGCGCCCGCCTTTGTCCAGCATCTGCAAAGCGTGCAACAAGAAATAGACGTGGAGGCCGGCCCGGCCGTCAAGGGTCATCCCGATCAGCCGCTTGCCATAGAGCTGCAATTCACTCTTGACTTCGCCAGGGATGCGGTGGTGGCGGATATACGGCGGATTGGCAACGATGGCCTGGAACGGGCCGCGCGGCGGGCAACGTACAAAATCCACCAGTTCGACGGAGGCGAGGTCTTCTTCGGACAAGCCGCTCCGACGCGCTTCCGACAGGGCCGCCGCATCAATCTCCGAACCGAGCAGAGTCAATCGTCTGCCGAGTTGCCCCGCAATCGTTTTGGCAGCCCGGAAGAACGCACCGCCACCGACGGCGGGGTCAAAGATGTGGCACGATCCTCCGGCGACGGCGTAGCTGACCATCGCCTCCGCCACCCACTGCGGCGTCCAGAACTGTCCCTTCTCCCGCAGGGCCTCGCGTGCCGGCCCGGCGTTCGGCAACCTCTGCGGCGTCATCCATGCGTCCATCGTCAGCCCTCCTGCGCGTTGGCGATACGGTCCAGTACAGCGACAGCTTCTCCGGCAATCTGCATCTCTCCTCCTTCGAAGCGGACATATGGTAGGATATGCCCGTTTTTGTCCACGATGCGATTCGCAACCAACCGTGGCTGTTCACGCATCTCGCCGAGGGCATAGGAGTAGTGATAATAAAACTTGTAAATGACCTTCTGCGTCGTCGCGCCGCCGGGGGCTTGAAACGTCTGCACTGTCGGTTCGATCTTGCCGGAGGCGACCAGTCCCTCGGCGTCATCAAAGGCCAGCCCGAATGCCATGTCATAGAAGGCATGCCAGATATGAATGGGTACCTTGGTTTGTTGCTGCCACTTCCGCAAAAAGTCTCGATCCTCGTCTTTCACAATGACCGTAGGGACAACGGCGGTCTTCTTCAATCCCGGCAACCCATTCAGCCGCCTTTGGGGCGTCAATGGCGTTCTGTAGTCCGGCATGGCTTTTGCGATCCAAAGGCTGTTCTCACACTCAACCGCGACCAGCGCGGTCTTCAACAGTTCCACCATCCTCGGATTGTCTTCCGGCGTGAACGGCAGTTCTTCCAAGCCGCCAAGGCTCTGGACGATGGCTTGAACCTGGGAAATGTCTTCAGCGCGGAACACCAGCAGGTCGGGGCGTTTTACCGTGCCCAGCCCGGCCCGCTCCAGACGTTCAAAATAGAGTTCAAAGGCACGCACGTCATCGTCCGGAGCGACGCCGCTGGGGCCATAGGGGAGGGCAAAGTAACGTCCTGTGGCGTCTAAAGCCTGAACAAGCCGGTGCTCACTCCACTGGCCCTGAGACCAGCGCATGAGGAAGTCGCTGCCGCGCAGGCGACGCGGGTTGAGGAGAAAATCGGCCCAGGAAAGCGCTGGATGAGCCGTTAGCTCGAACTGGATGTCTTCCGCGCTGAGGCTGAGGACTTCTTCAAAGGGATGCACGGCACAGTATACCGCAAACCAAGCCAGCTACATATAGCCAGACACCCCCAGCAGCTCGCGGGTCTCTTCGGAAATGTCGGGGCGGCGCAGGAACTGGGTGGTGAGGCCGTCTTTGGGCTTCTCGCCGTAGATGGAGGCCTTCAGCCAGGAGGGGCCGTAGCCGAACAGCAGCAGGCGGCGCATCGTGCCACCGGGCTGGGTCGGCAGGGCGCGGTGCCAGAGACTGCCGTGGGTGAGCACGGCGCTGCCGGCGGGGAGGCGCAGGACGACCTGGCCGGGCTGGTCGTCGAACACGCCCGTCGGCAGGTCCCGGTCGGTCCGGCGGTGGGAGCCGGGGACGACGCAGAGGGGGCCGTTGAGGTCGGTCAGGTCGTCCAGGTAGAGCAGCACGTCCAGCGTGTGCGGGCGCGAGAACAGGGGCGGGACGGGGTCGGGGATGACGCGCTGGTGGAAGTGCCACTCGGTCTCTTGATTCGGGTCGTCGGGTCGGCAGACGCGGCCCGTGAAGCCCCGCACCTCCACGGAGGGGCCGAGCAGGGCGCGGGCGATGCTCAGAGTAGGGGCCCAGTCCAGCATCTCCAGGAACGCCGGGTGCTTGTCCATCAGGTGCCGGATGAAGACGCCGCCGAAGGACTTGCCGCCCTGCGTCTCCAGGTGCCGGTCGCGGGCGATGGTCTCGTCCAACGCGGCGCGCAGGCGGGCGATCTCCTCCGGCGGCAGCAGGCCCTCCCGGACCAGATAGCCGTCGCGGACCAGTGCCGCGATCTCCTCCGGCGTCGCCAGCACGTCCACCTGGCGAACGGGGAAGCCCCGGTGGGCGTCCCGGATGCGGTAGGTCAGGGTGTGGCGGCCCGGAATGGCGGAATCGTGATAGGCGACGCTCATAGGGGATGGCCTCAATAGGGAAGGGCGCAGTATGTTTGGAGGGGCACGGCGCGCCGTGCCCCTCCCCATCACTTGTGGATGGTGACTACCGTGTATTGGGTCTTGCCGGCGGGGACGTTCACGGTGACGGTGTCGCCGACCTTCTTGCCGAATAGGGCCTCGCCGACCGGGGACTCGTCGCTGATCTTGTCCCGACCCGGATCGGCCTCGACCGGGGAGACCATCGTGAACTCCCATTCCTCATCCATGTCATCGGTGACGGTGACGACGGAGCCAAGGCCGATGTGCTCGGTCGGGATCTCCTCGGGGTCGAGGGGCCGCGCGACCTGCATGATGTGCTTCAAGTCCTCAATGCGCCCCTCCAGAAAGGCCTGCGCGTTCTTGGCGTCCTCGTACTCCGAGTTCTCGGTGAGCTCCCCGTAGGTGATGGCGTCGCGGATGCGCTCGGCCACGTCACGCCGCTCGGTGGTGCGCAGGTTTTCCAGTTGATCGGCCAACTCCTTGTAGCCGGCCGGCGTCAGTACGATCTCTTCATTATCGCCCAAGTCAATTATTCTCCTTGCCAGGAAGGATTTCCCAAGCGCAGTCAGCCGGCTTGCGTCCCGGCGAGGGCTGCGGAAAACTCTGTGGCTCCCAATGATAACACAGAAGCACCGACCGTGAATGCCCGGTGCCGGGCATGACGATCCGTGCTTTACTACATACGCGGTTTATGGTGGGTTTGTCGCCAAATTCAGTCGCGCAATTATACCCTCACCGACAATCTTTTGTCAAGTGCGTCTCTCTGTGGGTAAAACGGCGGTGTGAGACTCGCTCCGCCCACGCCGGGCCGCACCGTCGCAGCGGCCGCATTGCTCCTGATCGCCGCGATCCCGCAG
>JAFAZD010000143.1 GCA_019239955.1 Armatimonadota bacterium
TGACGATGAGGCCCTTATAGAGCGCGCGCATGATGTGCGTGCTATTCCCGAGGCGCACGAAGAAGGTGCCGACGATCGAGGCGAGGATGCAGACCGCGCCGATGGCGAGCGGATACTGCATCATCGTCGCTTGCACGTCGCCGATGAAATAGATGGCGGCGAGCAGCATCGTCGCGACGGTCGTGACGGCGTAGGTCTCGAACAGATCGGCGGCCATGCCGGCACAGTCGCCGACATTGTCGCCCACATTGTCTGCGATGGTCGCGGGGTTGCGCGGATCGTCTTCGGGAATACCGGCCTCGACTTTGCCCACCAGGTCGGCGCCCACATCGGCCGCCTTGGTGAAGATGCCGCCGCCGACGCGCATGAACAGCGCCGCCAGACTCCCGCCGAAGCCGAAGCCCACCAGCACCTTCATCGCGTCGCCCTGGTAGATCAGAAAGATCACGGTCGCGCCCAGCAGCCCCAGTCCCACCGTCATCATCCCCGCCACCGCGCCGCTCCGAAAGGCCGTCTCCAGCGCGCCCTTATAGGTGGACAGCGCCTGATTGGCCGTGCGCTGGTTGCCGTTCACCGCCATGTTCATGCCGATGTAACCGGCGGCATAGGAGAGGGAGACGCCGACCAGAAACGCCAGCGCCGTCCCCAGCCCGATCCGGTCATCGTACTGCCCGCGATACAGCAGGAACAGCAGCACGGCGAGCACGATTACCAGCGGCAGCATCGCCCGCACCTGTTTTTGCAGGTAGGCGTAGGCTCCGGAGCGGATCGCCTCGCCCACCTCCTGCATCTTTTTTGTCCCCGGCGACAGCGCCAGCACCCGCCCACGGATCAAAAACCCGTACCCGATGGCCGCCAGCGACGCCAGCAGCACGAACCCCAGAATCGCATAAACGGAAGTATCAAACGAAGGCAGCGCGACGGCCTCGCTGCTCGCGTGAGAAGCCCCGGCGCTGCCCAGCAGCAACCCGAACACCACTGCGGCCCGCTTGAGAAGCGTTGAAGTCAAAACAAATCCTCCCCCGTGAGAACAAAGAAAACGTGCGATGGCTTATTATAAGGCCAAAAGGCGGGGGATGTCAACAGAGAAATTGCCGGCTTTGACTTCGCCCGGCCCGGTATGCTATCATAACCCCCGGGGGACGTTCTCATGCTGGTGGTGACGGGCGGCGCGGGCTTCATCGGCAGCGCGCTGGTGTGGGCGCTCAATGAACGAGGTCGCGACGACATCCTGATCGTGGACGACTTGGGCCGGCAGGGCAAATGGAAAAACCTGCGCGGGCGTCGATTCCTGGACATCGTCTCGCCGGACAGCCTGGCCCTCACGCTGGAACTCGGCGCGCCCGTGGACGGCATCCTGCACATGGGGGCCATCACCGACACGTCCGAGCCGGACGCCGACGCGCTCTACCAGCGCAACACGGTGGACACCCGCCGGCTCGCCCAGTGGGCGCTCGCCAACGGCGTCCGCTTCGTCTACGCCTCCAGCGCCAGTGTCTACGGCGACGGCGCGCTCGGCTTCTCCGACGACGATGCGCTGACGCCGCATCTCCTGCCGCTCAACCCCTACGCCTTCTCCAAGTGGCTTTCGGACATGGAGGCCATCCGCGAGGGCTGGATGGACACGGTCGCCGGCCTGCGCTTCTTCAACGTCTTCGGCCCCAACGAGTACCACAAGGGCCGCATGGCCTCCGTGGTCTGGCACGCGACCCGCCAGATTCAGGGGACGGGCCGGATCGAGCTCTTCCAGAGTCACAAGGAGGGCTACGCCGACGGCGAGCAGCGGCGCGACTTTGTCTACGTCAAGGACGTGTGCGACATCGTGCTCTGGTTCCTGGACCACCCGGAGGTCGGCGGCATCTACAACGTCGGCACGGGCCGGGCGCGCACCTTCAACGACCTCGCCGCCGCCATCTTCGCCGCGCTGGGCAGACCCGCCAACGTCACCTACATCCCGACCCCGGAGAACATCCGAGCCTCTTATCAGTACTTCACCGAAGCCGACCTGACCCGCCTGCGCGCCGCGGGCTACGACACGCCGTTTACGCCCCTGGAAGACGCCGTGCGGGACTATGTGACGCAGTACCTGGCGGATGTTGTGAACCCCTACCTGTAGGGCCGGGAGGCCCCCAC
>JAFAZD010000265.1 GCA_019239955.1 Armatimonadota bacterium
CCTCGGCGCAGCGGGCGGCCTCGGTGCAGGTGTAGACCCGCTGGGCGGCGATCAGGAACTGGATGTAGTCAACGTCGGTCACTCTGGGCGCGTTCATCAAGCGCAGTATGAACGCTCGAACCGCCCAAGTCAACTGCGTAACTCCTACACGTGTCTTCTGGCTGCTTCCGGGCGAAACGGCGCTTGCGATTTTTTTCACGAGCCGATCCGCTTTATTGACAGTGTCTGCGGCAGGAGTGTATAATGAGGACACAACTCGGGCCTGCGCGGGAAGGAGCGACTGCCATGAGCAGCATCTGGTTCATGCTGGCCGCCGGGGCGGCGATGGGGACCATCGCGCTTGTTGCCTTTTTGTGGGGCGTCAAGAACGGGGCGTTCGAGAACGCCGAGGACGCCAAGTACATCGTGTTCCGGGACGAAGACGAGGACGAAGAGTAGGGGCATGGCACGCCGTGTCCGTACAGACATAGAGACATAGGTAAGAACCATGGCCGTTGACTACAACCGCGAGAAGCAGGAGCTGACGCGGCGCAACTTTCTGTCATTGGGCGGCTACGTGCTGGGCGGAATCGCCTCCCTGGGCGCGCTCGGCTTTGTGGGCCGCTTCTTCTGGCCCAACGTCGCCTACGGGCCGCCCTCCAAGTTCAACATCGGCAAGGCCAGCAACTACCCCGACGGGGCCAAGCAGAACATCGCCGACCAGAAGGTCTCCATCATCCGGCACGCCAATAAGATCGGCGCGATCTCCATGGTCTGTCAGCACCTGGGGTGTACCGTAGCGGCGTCGGCGACCGGCTACGACTGCCCCTGCCACGGCTCCAAGTACGACGATATGGGCAACGTCACGCACGGCCCCGCCCAGATCGCCCTGTACTGGTTCGACATCAGCCTGACCCCGTCGGGCGACCTGGAAGTGGACAAGAGCAAGAAGCTGCTGCCCGGCAGCTACTACACCGTGCAGGGGTAGAATTGCCCCCCGGCCCCCAGTTCTGGGGGAGCCAGAAGCGTCTCTGCCTTTTCCTCCGGTTCCCCCAGAATTGGGGGCTAGGGGGCCGTTTTAGAAAGCCTTCACGCCCATGACCGTCGAGCAAATCCGTCCCCCTGAACTGCCGCCGTCCGGCGGCAACGGCTACCGCCGCCCGGAGCGGCTGTCGGCCTGGCAGCGGCTCAACCGTGCGATCTACCGGCAGGCCCCGGAAGTCTGGGACAACCTGCGCCCGCGCGTGCTGGGGCACAACATCTACAAGTCCATCTACCGCACCACGGCCTTCCCCAAGACCGAGCGCGAGCGGAGCGAGGCGTTCTTCAACTCGTTCCTGCTGCACATCCAGCCCGCCAAGATCGAAAAGCACGCCCTGCGCTTCACGTACACGTTCGGCCTGGGCCTGCTCTCGATGTACCTGTTCATCCTGCTGACCATCTCCGGGCTGATGCTGATGTTCTTCTACGTGCCCTCGACGGAGCAGGCGTACACGCGGATGCTGGATCTGCGCTCGGCCGTCTCCTTCGGCGGAATCATGCGCGGGATGCACTTCTGGTCAGCCAACGCCATGATCGGCGTCGTGTTCTTCCACATGTGCCGCGTCTTCTACACGGGCGCGTACAAGCCGCCGCGCGAGTTCAACTGGGTGGTCGGCGTCATCCTGATCGTGCTGACCCTGGTGCTGGGCTTCACCGGCTACCTGCTGCCCTGGGACCAGCTCGCGTTCTGGGCCATCACGGTCGGCGCGGGCATCGCGGGCAAGGCCAACTGGGTCTCCGACCACATCAACGCCCTGCCGCACCCCGCCGGCGCGCCCGTCGTGCCGCCGCTGGGCGACCTGACCCGCTGGGCCTTGCTCGGCTCGGACTCGGTCGGCCAGGAGGCGCTGATCCGCTTCTACGTGCTGCACGTCGCGGTGCTGCCGGTGATCATCACGCTGTTCATCGTCTATCACATGTGGCGCATCCGCAAGGACGGCGGCATCTCCAGTCCGAAGGAGTCGCCGGAGTAGGAGCCGCTGCTCTAAGAACCCCCTCCGGCGCGGGCGAAGCCTTTCCGCAGGAACCAAGCCGCGCCACCTCCGCCGAAGCGGGAGAGTGTGAGTGTCAAGAGCCGGGGGGTCCCGAGAACGCTTATGAAACGAGTACGCGAAGAAGAAATCTTTCCGCGCAACCCCAACAAGACCTACGGCCTGATGGAGCTGGTCAAGGGGTCGTCCACGCGCGTGGACCGGGGGCCGGACGACATGGTCTCGTCCTGGCCGCATCTTCTGATCCGCGAGGCGGCGCTGTTCGCGGCCTGCTTCGCCGCCATGCTGGCGCTGGCCGTCTTCCTGCCGCCGCCGCTGGAGCTGGAGGCCAACCCCCAGCACCCGCCGAACCCGGCGAAGGCCCCCTGGTACTTCCTGGGCCTACAGGAGCTGGTCGCCTACGACGCCTTCTGGGGCGGCCTGGGCATCCCCGGCCTGGTGGTCATCGGCCTGATGGCGGTCCCCTACATTGACAGACACCATAGCGGCATCGGGCGCTGGTTCGCCCGGAGCCGCCGCACTGCCTGCGCCCTCTTCACGCTGTATGTGATCGCCGTCATCGTCCTGATCATCATCGGCACCTTCTTCCGGGGGCCGAACTGGGGATGGTTCATGCCCTGGGACATGCCGCCGGAGCGGCAGTAAAAAGAGGCCCCCGCCGGGGCGGGGGCCCATCAATTCGCATCAATTCGGTAGAACGAGTATCCCATGTTTTTCTTGCGGTCCATGGTGTCCAAGCTGGTGTTCTGGAGCATCATCCTCCTGCTTCTGGTGCTCTACATCGGCATCCCGAAGTTCTCCGATGCGATCTGGAACAACGAATTCGCGGGCAGCCAGCACGACTTTACCTACTGGCAGGGCCGGTACAAGGACATCGCGGCGCAACTGGCGACCAACGAGGAGGTTCGGCAGGCCGCCCTCAACGCGCCCATTGAGGTGAAGCAGGTCACGGCCACGCAGTTCCCGCTGCTGATGTCCGACGGCAGCCAGCAGCAGCGCGTGGACCGCTGCCAGAGCTGCCACATCGGCCTGGAAAACCCGCAGATGACGGCCGAGAACATCATCAGGGTCGTGGACGGCGTCGCGCTCACGGCGGATCAGGTCGCCGGCTACCTGGACGACCCCAAGCATGCCCAAACGCGCGCCGTGGTCAAGACCATCGGCGCGCATCCCGGCATTGACATCGAGAACGGGGCGCAGTCGCAGGATTTGGGCGTCGTCCACTCCCGGCAGCTCTCCTACGGCGTCGCCACCCAGGCCAGCCCGAAGCCCGCAGACCAGCAGAAGTATGCGCAGGACAAGACCAACCTCAAGCTGCACCCCTTCCCGACATTTGGCTGCACCACCTGCCACTACGGGCAGGGGCGTGACTTGGTGCAGGACAAGGCGCACGGCTCGCCCGAACACTCGCTGACGCCGCTGCTGCCGGTCAAGTACATGGAGGCGGCCTGCGCGCAGTGCCACTCTACCTATAACTCCGGGCAAGACTCACAGGGCTTCACCATCAGCTACCTGCCGCAGATGACGACCATCGCCCGTGGCGAGCAGCTCTTCAAGCAGCAGGCCTGCTATGGCTGCCACAAGATCGAGGGCTTCTCCAAAGGCAACATCGGGCCGGAACTGACCTACGAGGGCCGGGTCGCGGGGACGTACCTGACCATCGAGCACCAAATTTGGGACCCGCGCTATAAGGTCAACGGCTGCGTCATGCCCTACTTCTTCTCCGCCCACGCGCACAATACCGACGACCCGCGCCTCCAGGATGAGCCGGTGGACCCGCGCGCCGACCTGAAGGGCGGTAAGACCGCCACCCTGGATGGGCCGGGCGAGGAGGACATCCAGAAGACACTGGACGACCACGGCTACGTCGCACTGGGGTCGGAGCAGGACAAAGTGGACGCGCTCGTCACCTTCGTCACCTCCCAGACCGGCCTCAACTACGCTGCCAGCCCGGCGCAGCGGTTTTCCAACATCGCCGCCTATAACCTGAGCAACCCGCCCGATGTCCCCGTCACAGTCGCCGAGGGCAAGGCGCTCTTCGAGCAGAGCGGCTGCTACGCCTGCCACTACATCGGCGACCCGAACGTCAAGCACGTCACCGGCGACCCGCAGTACGGCAAGGGCGGCATCTTCGGCCCCGAGCTCTCCTGGGAGGGCAGCCGGCACTCGCAGGAGTGGATGATCGCGCACTACCAGAACCCGCAGGAGTTCGTGCCCGGCTCGATCATGCCGATCTTCCCGCTCTCGAACACGCAGCGCGCCGCGCTCTCGCTCTTCGACGGGTCGCACCTGCCCGCCACGGGGCGGCGCGTCTCCGCCGACCAGGATATGCCGAGCGCGGCGCAGCAGCAGGCCGGCGCACAGGTCCCCAATGTGCGCTACGCGCTGCCGCTGGGCCAGGGACAGAGGTAGAACCAAGTCAGCGATTTGAAATCCCCGCTTAGGGCGAGGACGCCGAGTGTCCGAGGGTAAGGACAAAGAGTTCATGTCCGCGCAGGCGGACATTCAGCCGAAGGCTATCAGCGGCGAATTGATTCGCTGACCGCACCGCAACGATTTGAATCGCTGTTTCCTTTGGCAATTTGCCGGAAGGCCATTTGAAGGACATCACGCATGGCGGAAAAAACCAACCCGACCAATCAGCCCGCGCTCCCGGACGAGCCGGGGACGCGGCAGAGCCGATTCCATTACTACGCCGGCGGCGAAGTCAAGGAGATGGAACACACGCGCGTCAGCCCCGTGCTGTACGGCGTCTGGACCCTGGTCGCCATCTGCGCGGTCGCCTTCTTCCTGGTCGGCGGCGCGCTCGGCCCGAAGTTCGGCAAGTGGGGTGCGTATGCGCCGACCGGCAACGCGACCTCGACCCAGGAGGAGCTGCGCGCGGGCCTCAACTCCGGCGGCGTCATCGTGAACAGCCTGGACATCAATCAGGTCCCCCGGCCCGCCGGCCAGTCGCTCCAGGAGGCCATTGACGCCGGCTCGGACGTCTACCAGACCAACTGCATCGGCTGCCATGGACCCAACCAGGACGGCAACGGCGTCGGCGCCTCCGCCCTCAACCCCAAGCCGCGCAACCTGCGCGACGCGCCGTTCATGCAGGCGATGTCCTACCAGCGCATCAACACGTCCGTCCACAAGGGCGTCTACGGCACAGCGATGCCGCGCTGGGAGAACACCCTAAGCGAGAAGCAGATTCAGGACGTCATCGTCTACGTCTTCAGCCTGACCTCGCCGACCGCCCCGGCGGCCGCCGGCAGCAAGCCCGCGTCCGGCGGCACGAACCAGTACAACAACGGCATCCAGAATTCGCCCAAGCCGATCACGCCGCCCGTGGGCGGCAGCCCGGCGGCCCCGACCAACACCGCCCCGCCGTCCACGTCGGGCACGGGCGCGCCGGGCGTGGGCACGGACGTTCTGGCCGGGGGCGGCAACGCCAACCAGCCGCAGCCCCTCAAGCCCGCGGCGCCGACGCCCGGCAGTTCCACGCCGGCCGGCGCGACCGGCCCCGGCGCGAGCAGCCCGACGCCGAATGGCCCGACCGGCCCCGGCGCGACACGGTAACGGCATGATGTAACAACCTTCGCTGAGGAGGACCCCCTCCGGCCCGGCAAGCCGGCCCACCTTCCCCGATGCGGGAGAGGAGGGGTGAAACAGGAGCCTGCTCTCGTGACATTCCCTCTCCCGTTTCGGGGGAGGTGGCGAGCCTCGGCGAGCCGGAGGGGGTTCTTCCGCTGGGGGCTTCGAAAGGGTAAGACAATGGCAGTTCAACAAATCATGCGGATGCAGCCGCCGGATACCACCGAGCGGGTGCAGCACGACGACATTGCCGTGAAGTGGGCGCTCTGGGCCGGGGTCGGCTTCATGTGCCTGTTCGGCATCCTCGGCTTCATCGCCGCCGTCAAGTTCGTCGTCCCGGACCTGTTCTGGAGCGTCAACTGGATGTCCTGGCCGCGCATCCGGCCCGCGCACGTCCAGGGCATGATCTTCGGCTGGCTGCTGCCGGTCTACATGTCCATGTTCTACTACATGATCCCGCGCCTGTGCGGCGTCAAGCTCTACAGCGACAAACTGGGCATCGCCACCACCATCGTCTGGTCCATCGGCATCCTGATCGCCATCGCCGGCCTGCTCAACCCCACGGACAGCCTGAGCCTGTGGTGGATGACCAAGGGCAAGGAGTACGAGGAGTTCAACCCCATCGCCAACATCTTCCTGGTGGTCGCGTGGCTGATGCTGCTGGGGAACATGCTGACGACATTCGCCCGACGCCGCTACACTCAGATGTACGTCGCCCTCTGGTACGCGCTGGGCTGCATGATGTGGACGGCGTTCGTCTACGTGATCGGCAACTGGCCCTCGCAGCTGCTGGGCGGGGACCACGGCTTCCGGGGCCTCAACGACGCCAACATCAACTGGTTCTACGGCCACAGCGTCGTCGGCCTGATCGCCACGCCCGGCGGCCTGGGCATCGCCTATTACTTCCTCCCGAAGTCTGCCAACGCGCCGATCTACAGCCACAAGCTGTCCCTGGTCGGCTTCTGGACGCTGGGCGCGATCTACATCTGGAACGGCGCGCACCACATGATCTACGGGCCGATCCCCTACTGGCTCCAGACGGTGGCTACCATCTTCTCGTTCCTGCTGTTCATCCCCGTCCTCGCCCTCGTCACCAACTTCTTCGGCACGATCCGGGGTGAGTGGCACCAGCTCCGCACCAACGTCCCACTGAAGTTCATCATCGCCGGCACGACGTTCTACCTGCTGGTCTCCACGCAAGGGTCGTTCCAGGCGCTGCGCTCCCTGAACGCCGTGACCCACTTCACCGACTGGGTGATCGGCCACTCCCACATGGCCCTGTTCGGGACGTTCACGCTCTACGCCTTCGCCGCGTGCTACTACGCCATCCCGCGCGCCTACAAGCGCCCGCTCTACTCCGAGGGCATGGCGGACTGGCACTTCTGGCTGTCGTTCATCGGCTTCCTGCTGTTTTCCACGGCGCTGTGGATCGGCGGCTTCAACCAGGGGATTCAGTGGAACGACCCGGCGCACTACACGTTCATCCAGACGGTGGAGGACATGAAGCCGTTCTGGCACGTCCGCGCGGGGGGCGGCGCGCTGATGCTGATCGGGATGTTCCTGTTCACCTTCAACATGTACAAGACGGCCACCAGCCCCGCGCCGGAGACGCCGGGTGACGACGGCGGCGCGCGCCTGATCTCCGACTCGCCGCAGGGCACTCTGGCGGGGGCACGGTAATTCACCATGAACGCATACATCGGCATTCCCCTGCTCGCCATCGTGCTGGTGGGGACCCTGATTTACATCCTGCGCAACGTGCCGGAGAAGAGTGCCACGCTGACGGCATTGGGCGTCGGCATGACGTTCGTGATCGGCCTGACCTTCGTGGCGGTGACGCCGGCCTTCAACAGCAACTGGTCGGTCAATACCGGGCAGAACCTGGCCCTCTATCACGCCGTCTACTCCAAAAAGCAGATCGCTGAGGCC
>JAFAZD010000001.1 GCA_019239955.1 Armatimonadota bacterium
CCGAGTTTTTTGAGCGCCTCCTGCCACTCGTCCTTGTAGGGGCGCAGGGTGGAGACGATGGCCTCGGCGATGGCGAGGTTGCGGAACCACTTGTGATTGGCGGGGACGATGTACCAGGGGGCGTGCTTGGTGGCGGTGTGGGACAGCGCCTCGGCATAGGCCGCCTGATACTCCTTCCAGTACTGCCGCTCCTCCCAGTCGCCGGGCGAGAGCTTCCAGGCCTTTTCGTCATCCTTCTCGCGGGCCAGCAGACGCTCCTCCTGCTCCTTCTTGCTGATGTGCAGGAAAAACTTCAGGATGATGGTGTCGTTGCCCGTGAGCAGTTTTTCAAAGTTGTTGATCTCGTCGTATCGAGCCTCCCACACGTCCTTCTTGATGAGGTTGTGGACGCGGGTGACGAGGACATCTTCATAATGCGAGCGGTTGAAGATCGTCATCATGCCGCGCGCGGGGGCCTTCTGGTGGACGCGCCACAGGAAGTCATGCGCCTGTTCCAGCGGCGTGGGGATCTTGAAAGAGGCCACGTCGCAGCCCTGGGGATTGATCGTGGACATGACATGGGCGATGGTGCCGTCCTTGCCCGACGTGTCCAGGCCTTGCAGGACGATCAGGACGCTGTGCTTCTGGGCGGCATAGAGCCATTCCTGCAACTCGTCCAGCTCGTGACCGAGTTCGGCCAGCGCGATCTTGCCGGTGTCTTTGTCCGCCTTGCCCGTGTCGTCGGGGTCGTAGTCGCTCAAGTCAACCCTATTTTCTTTGTCAAGTTTGATTGCGTAGCTCATCCCACTCTCCTTTGAGGCTTAGTTGAAAATCGCCTTCGCCGCCGCCGAGGGCATCCGCTCGACGACGCAGACCTCGCGGCCAACGGCGGTTTCAAACTCCGGCAGGGTCATGTCGTCCAGAAAGATGTCTCGGTCGGGGTCGCGCAGCATGATGGAGGGCAGGATGACGCGCTGCCCCAGGTCGTCACCCATCCCGCGCAGGGCGGCGACCATGTCGCGGCCCGTGAGCAGGCCCGCGACGCTGATGTTGCCCTCGAAAAAGGTATTATGGATGGCGCAGACGTTGACCGACAGATTGTCAACTCTGTTCAATGTTTGCGCGAAATCCTGAACGAGTGGGGCGGCCAGCTCGCCCGTCACGAGCGTTGCCGTGCATGCGCGGGGCAGGCGGGCGGGGAGGCGGCGGGCGACCTTCTGGACATCATCCAGGAACAGGCGGACGAGGCCGACGCCGTCCTCCAATTGCGGGAAGCCCTCGTACTGGCGAGCGGGCGGGATGGGGGCGCCGGCATTCAGGTAGAATTCATCGCTGAGGAAGACGAAATTGGTTTCCAGAGTCCTGCGGTACTCTTTGCGCCAGGTCTCGACGTCGGCCACCAAATTGCGGCAGAAGTCGGGGGCGCAGGTGGTCAGGGCGGCGAGGCGATCACGGAACTGGGTCAGACCAACGGGCACGACGGCAACGGACAGGACGCCCCCCCCGCCCCCAATTCCGGGGGGGCCGTCTGCGTCCGGGTGCAGCGCGGCCAGATCGCGCACGGTGTGCTCGAGCACTTCGCCGTCGTTGTAGCCGGGGCAGAGGACGACCTGGCCGTGGATTTGGATTTTGGCGTCGGCGAGCATTTGGAGGCGCGGCAGGATCGGTTCCGGGCCTTTGCGTCCCAGCATCCGGCCCCGCACCTCCGGGTCGGTCGCGTGGACGGAGACGAACAGCGGCGAGAGCCGCTGGTCAATGACGCGCTGGAACTCGGCCTCGCCCATGTTGGTGAGCGTGAGATAGTTGCCGTGCAGGAACGAGAGCCGGTAGTCGTCGTCCTTGATGTAGAGCGAGGGGCGCAGGCCCTTGGGCTGCTGGTACAGGAAGCAGAAGACGCACTTGTTCTTGCAGATGTGGACGCGGTCAAAGAGGTCGTCGCCGAACTCGATGCCCAGGTCCTCGTCGTAACCCTTCCTGATGGTGAACTGCACTGGGCCGACGCCGGGGCGGGTCACGTCCAGCGTCACCCGCTCGCCCGCCGTCAGGAAGGCGAAATCCACGATGTCCAATACGGGCTGACCGTTGACGTGGGTAAGCACGTCGCCGACGCGGACGCCGGCCTCAGCGGCGGCGCTTTCGGGGTCCACCGCCCGCACCGTGGCGCGCTCGGCCTTGGGCCGCCGCGTGACCACGTTCTCGTCGGCCATCGGCAGGGCCAGGGTTCGCAGGCCGACGGAACTTTCGGAATTCATCGCCATGACGCATTATTATACCCGGTTTCTGGAGGAGACCCGTGACGCCTCAATTGCACCTTCTGCTCTGGCCCCTGGCCCTGTGGCTCTTGATCCCCTTGCCGCCCACGTCCGCTGTGGACACGCATGGGCCAATCATCGTGCGGGGCGGCGGGGGCGAGGTCGGCTTCGACCCGCAGACGGGCCGGATCGTCTTCCTCCGGCGCAGTGGAAGCAAGGACATTCCCGGCATCGCACAGACACCGCCCGGCGGCGACCTCTGGACGCTGCGCCTGCGCGGGGGGCAGACGGTGCGCGCGGGTGACTTCCTCAAAGACAGGCCCCTGACGATGGAGCGTTACGGTCCGCAAGCCATCCGCCTGATCTACGCCTCCGCCCAGGGCGCGACCGTGACCGTGGACGCGGCGGGATCGGCGGCGGGCATTGACCTGCGCCTCTCGGTGAAGGGCCTGGCGGACGACGTGCTGGACGCCGCCGTGCCCGACGACCTCTCGTTTGACCCGGCTGGCCTCCACCGCGTCCTGTTCCCGGAGCACCTCGGCATCGCACTCAAGCCCTCCTTTTTTGAGGCGCACGCAGAGGCCGTCGCGTGGGACAGCGCGCCGGTCGGGCCGGAGGGGCTGCGCCGCGTCGCCGGGGTGAGTTGTCGCATGGACCCGCTGGACGCCGCCCCCGTCACCGTCCGCGCGACCGCGCTGGGGCGGCAAACGTTGGGAGCGGACTTGTCGGCACAGTGGGAGGCCGCGCCGCGCCTGGTCAACCGTCCCTCCGTGCCCGAGCCCGATGTCCCGCTGCTGACTTCGGACGCCGGGGCGTATTTGGGCGGCCATCGGATCGGGTCCGGGCTGCTGCTGCGCTTCGGCGGCCCGGTGCGCGCTGAGGACGGGCCGCTGGCAGCCCGGACCGCCGAGCGGTTAGTGGCCGCGCTGGCGCAATCACCTGCCGCGTTCGGGCTGACGCCGCAAACGGGCCGCACGCGCGTCGTGCTGATCCTGCTGCCGCACGCCAACACCGGCCTTGCCAGCGAAGGGGCACGGCTGCAAAACTCCCCGACGTTGGCCGGGGCGGGGCTGCAAGTGACCATCGCCGACGGCCCGGAGTCGCTGCGGGCCGCGCTGGGCGACGCGCGGACCTTGGCCGTCATCAACCCCTACGGCGAGCAGTTTCCGGCGGGCGACGATCCCGGCGCGATGCTGGACGCCATTCACGGCTACCTGAGCGGGGGCGGCGCGTGGCTGGAGACCGGCGGCTACTCGTTCTATTACGGGCTGCGCGCGAACCACTTCCTCAGCCTAGAGGACCATCATCCGTCGCGCGCGTTTTCGGATTTCGGCGGCATTGAAACTAACACCGGCAGCGTGAGCCTCTACGGCGTTCAGGACGCGCACGATGCCCATCTTATCTTCGTGCCATCCCTCTGGCGAACGGTTGGGGACGCTGCCGGCGGCCATCTACAGCGGCTCTGGCAGACCTTTCTGCCGAAAACAGAGGGTGGACAGACGCCCCCCGTGCGCCTGCGCGTGAGTGACCGGGACGCGCGGGCCGCGCTGCGGGCGTATGCCAAAGACAATGGCCTGGACCGGCCCCTCGCGGCGAAGATGCCGCGCCGTACATTGGAACTCTGGAAGCGTTCCGTGATGGTCAAGCTGGTGGCCGGCACGGCCGATGAGGAGCTGGCCCTGCTGGACCACCTCCCCACCCCGGCGATCCTGCATCTGGTGGCGTACCTGCACGGCGGGTTTGACCGGCAGTACCCCGACCACCTGCCGCCCAATCCCCGCTACGGCACGCCCGAACAGTTCCGGCAGGTGATTGACAGAGCGCACGTGCGGGGCGACCTGGTGATGCCCTACACCAACACGACCTGGTGGCCGGACAACCCCAAAGAGCCGACATTTTTGGCAGCGGGCGACGCGCCCCTGCTCGTGCGCCTGGACGGCCAGCACAACCACGAGACTTACGGCCCTGGCTCGTCCGGGTGGAGCATTACGCCCTTCCACCCGGCGGTCACGGCGTCGGTGGACCGGCTGATGGACCAGTTCACGCGCGAGTACCCGGTGGACATCCTGTTCGGGGATCAGAACGGCGCGCGGGGGCTGATGTACGACGTCAATCCCGCCTCCCCCACCCCCTACGCCTACACGCAGGGCATGATTGACCTTGCCGCCCGGGCCGCCGCCAAAGTGCCGGTCGCCACGGAGGACGGCTTCGACCGCCTGCTCAACGCCGAGTCCATGTTCTGCGGACTGACCCAGGAGCTGGTGGCCTTCCCGTACACACACGACACGCTGCTGAAGGACCGTCTCCCGGACGCCGACTGGGAGTTCTTCCCGATGGCCCAGTACGTCGCCCATGACAAGGCCTTTTTCATCCACCACGACCTCGGCGCGGGCGTCGCCGACCGTGACGCCCTTCTGTGGACGCTGGCGCTCGGCTACGGGATGAGCCTCTCCGTAAGCCCGAACGAGGCGGCTGATGCCCGAAAAATGGAGTGGCTGTCCTACCTCGCGCAGTTGCAGCGGACGCTCGGCCCGCACTACATGGGCGCGCCGCTGACGGCGTTCCGCTACCTGCGCGGCAGCGGCAGCCAGGGCGTCATGGAGGCCGTGTACGGCGACATGCGCGTCGTCGTCAATTTGACCGATCGGCCCTACCGAGATGGCCCTGTCAACGTCGCCGCGCACGGCTTCTCCGCCCGCACCGGAAAGATCGTAGAGACGCTGCCATCCGGCCTGCCGTGAACGGTTCCGGGGCGCGTAAAATTTTTTGTGGCCTGTGCAACTTTTCGCGCGCTGCCGTGTCACACAAGACAAGGGAAAGAGTTTCTGACGAATGCTGCGTGATCGCCATTCGCATTTCGCCGCGATGCTGCCTCGCCTGGACCCGGACGTGGCCCTGGTCCGCCAGTTCCGGGCGACGGGCAACCCGGCGCTGTTCGAGGCGCTGTTCAAGAAGTACCAGACGCCGATCTTTCACCTGGTCTGCCGCATGGTCAATGGCGAGGACGCCTATGATCTGACGCAGGAAGTCTTTTATCGGGCCCTACGCTCGCTGGCCGCGTTCAAGGGCGACTGCAAGTTCAGCACCTGGCTCTACACGATTGCGAAGAACACCTGCCTGAACCACATGCGCGAGAACAAGAAACGGGCGGCGATGGAGGGGTATTCGCTGGACGAGACCTCGGAGCCGGGCGAGGCCAGCGGCGGGCCGGAGCCGTCCGATCCCGGCGCGGACGTGGCCCGGATCGTCGAGACGCGCGAGTTGCAGCGTGCGGTGGACGGGGTGCTCGCCCAGCTCACGCCGGAGCAGCGCCTCCTGATGATCCTGCGCGACTTTGAGCAGTTGTCGTATGAGGAGATCAGCGAGATCACGGACCTGAGCATTGTCAATGTCAAGTCCAAGCTGCACCGGGCGCGGCTGGCCTTCAAGGCGAAATTTCAGCCGTACCTGGCATTGGTGAGTGTCGACGGGGGAGACGTGCAGGCCAAATGATGAGGGGTGATGTATCGTGACGGCCGATGAGGCGAGAGCCTTGTACTCAGACTATCTGGAAGATGCGCTGGACCCGGCGACGCGGGACGCCATGCAGGCCTTCCTGGCCGAGCGCCCGGAGAGCGCCGCCGAGCTGATCGCCTTCGAGCGGACGCTGGCGCTGGTGCGCCGCCTGCCGCCGCGCGAGCCGTCGCTGGACCTGTGGCGCGAGTTCGCGCCGCGCATGGCCGAGTACCAGGCGGAGCGCCGGATGAGCCTGGGACAGCGGGTCCGCCTGAACTGGCTGCGGATGCTGTCGCAGTTCAGCGCCGGGCTGATCCTGTGGACGCACGCGCTGGCGAGCCGCACCCACGCGCGCCTGGAGCGCTACCTGCTGCATGACCCCCTGACCCATTTCCAGCGCAACGACCTGGGGGAGATGGGCTGATGAAGACACAGAGGCTCCTGATTGCTCTCTGGCTGCTCCTGGCGGTGTCCGGAGTGCGCGCCGATGCGCCCAGGGTGTACGTGATTGACGTTCACGGCAGCCTGTCATCGCCGATGGGGGCGTGGGTGGATCGGCAGATGGACGCGGCATGGAAGGCGGGGGCGGCGGGGATCATCCTGGACATTGACTCCGAGGGCGGCAGCATGGACGCCGCGCGGCAGGTCGAGGCGGCGGTGCTGGCGCGGTCGGCGGACGTGCCGGTCGCGGCCTACGTCCACAACGAGGCGCGGGGGCCGAGCAGCCTGATCGCCGTCGCCTGCAAGACGCTGGCGATGGCCCCCGGCGGGTCGCTGGGCGGCGCGCCCCCCGACGCCTCCAAGACGGACTTCCAGGCGGCGGCGGAGGCAGGCGGGCGCAACCCCGGCTACGCCGCCGCGTTCGTCGCAGCGGACACGGCGCTGCCGTCCGTGTCCGTCAGGCCGGGGGACAGCCTGACGCTGACCACGCAGCAGGCGCAGCACGTCGGGTACGCCGACGTGGTCGCGCCGGACTTCCCCGCCGTGCTGGCGAAGATGAATCTGGCGTCCGCGCAGCTCGTCCCGGTGCAGGTGACGACGTGGGACCTGGTGGCGCTCTGGGTCAGCCGGCCCTGGGCGACCATCCTGCTGCTGGGGCTGGGGCTGGCGCTGGTGGTGATCGAGATGCTGACATTGCACTCGTGGGGGCTGGCCGGGGTCATCGGCGGCGCGCTGGTCTTGCTGATCTTCGCCGCGCACATCACGGTCGGCACGGCGACCTGGGTGGGAGTGGTCCTGTTCCTCGCCGGGGTCGCGCTGCTGCTGTTTGAGACGCATGTGTTTCCGGGGCACGGCCTTTCGGCCCTGGCGGGTCTCGTCCTGATTTTTCTGGGGATGTTTTACGCGCTCGGCGGCGTCCAGACCGGCGCGCTGTATTCAGCCGGGGCGGCGCTGCTGATGACGCTGGGGATCATCATCGCGTTCTTCAGCTACCTGCCGCGCTCCCCGATCTGGAACAAGCTGGGGCAGCCAATGCGCCAGTCGGCGGCGGCGGGATACGTCTCCAGCCAGAACTACACGGAGTACGTCGGCCAGGTCGGCGTTACCGTGACTCTGCTGCGGCCCTCCGGCACCGCGGAGATAGACGGCGTGCGCCTGCCGGTAGTGACGGAGGGCGAGTTCCTGCCCGCGCAGACGCCCGTGCAGGTCGTCGCGGTGCAGGGTGGACGGATCGTGGTGCGGGCGCATCCGTAGACCACGCCGCAGAAGACCTAACCCTGCCGCTGCGCGGCGGTCCCTTCCCTGTCAGGGAAGGGACCAGGAGCAGAGAGCCAGGAATAACAGCGCCAACCTTTCCTCTCCTTCCCCTCCTTTGCAGGGAGGGGACAGGCGGCTTGCCGCCAGGGGTAGGTCGCCGCCAGCGATAGGTGAGACCGGGTATAATCCCCCCATGCCGCGCCCCCGCAAGTCCGCCGAGTCGAAGCCGGAAAGGCCCGCCAGGCCGCAGAAGCCGCCTGCTCAGAAGTCGCCGCGCAAGCCGGAGTTCTCCCCCACCCGCCTCAAGACGTTCCTGGCCTGCCCCATGATGTACCGGCTGGAGTACGTGGAAAGGCTGGGCCGGTTCTACCACCGGGCACGGGCCGGGTATGCGTTCGGCAGTACGCTGCATCAGACGCTGCAAAACTTCCATGAGTCGGGCGGCAGTGAGGCGGTCTCGGCGGAACAGTTGGTGGAGCGGCTGGAGGCCGATTGGCAGTCGCAGGGCTACCGGGATGCCGCACACGAGCAGGCGCACAAAGAGGCCGCCGTGCGGATATTGGCGACCTACCATGCGGCGGCGGCGGAGCGGGTCGACACGACGCGCACGTTCCTGACCGAGAAGATGCTGAAGTGGGACCTGGGGCCGTTCCTGCTGACGGGCCGCATTGACCGCGTGGACGAGCATACGGCGGACGGCGCGCTGGAGATCGTGGACTACAAATCCGGACGGCTGGACGTGACGGAGGAAGATGTCAGGGGCACACTCGCCATGTCCATCTACCAGCTGCTGGTCAAGCGCCACTGGCCCGACCGGCGTGTCTTCGCCACCATTCACGCCCTGCGCGGCGGCGTCACCGCGTCAGCCTCCTACGGCGACGAGGAATTGGCCGCGCTGGAAGAGGATGTGCGCGGCCTCGGCCTGCTGATCCTGGAGACCGACTTTCAGGCCGTCCGCCCCGTTCCCCTCCCCCACGTCTGCCCCGACTGCGACTTCCTTCCCCTCTGCACCCGCGCCTGGAAGCGAGAAGGCCGCAATTATCTGGGGGAGTTGGGACTGCCCGGCTAAACATCCCGCCAGGTGGCGAGATGGACCTGGCCGGGGGTGAGGTAGGAGCGGACGGCCTCGTCGCAGACGGCGGCCAGGTCGCGCTCCCAGTCGTAGTCGCCGCCGAGGGTCTGGCGCAGAACGCGGTTGTCCGCGCCGGGGTGACAGATGATCTCAGTGACGCCCGGGCGGACGTGGCGCAGGTAGGCGGCGAGGGCCACGGCGGTCAGGCGGCCCTCCAGGGCGAGGCCAGCGCAGTGGTCAGCGGTGCGGAGGCCGTAGGCGGTGATGTGGCGCCGCGCCAGCCGGGCGGCCGCGCGCAGGGCGGCGACGGGTCGCCGCCTCCCGTGGTGGCCGAAGCGCGGCGGGGGCGCATCGGCGGGGAGGCGCACGGCGGGGATGCCGTACTCCATCGCTACGGCGCAGACGACGCGCATCACCGGCGGGAAGGCGTGGACGTGGCCGTGCGAGGCGATGTGCGAGAGCGACAGGCGGTGGACGCGCAGCAGCAGGTCCAGCTGCTGCCGGAGTTGGCCCGCTATCTCGCGGACGGGCACCTCGCCGTGCAGCCAGGCCGCCGGGAACTGCCGGAAGCCCAGCGGTCGGCCATCTGATCCATGCAGCACAAGGTGAAGCCCGAGGTCCAGGGACGGCATCTCGCGCGCGCGGCGGACGGCATCTTCCAGGGCGTCGCCAGCGGCCATCAGGCCCGCCGACGTGACCAGGCCGTAGCGGTGGGCGCGCTCCACCCCCTCATTGATGGCGGAGTGGCGGCCGAAGGCCTCGGCATGAAGAATGACACGCGGGGCGGGCGTCATATCCCTATTATGACACCTTTAGGGCGTCGCCGCCAGGGGCCTAGCCTCTTCGGGCGCGGCAGAGCGGCGCTGCCAGCGCACCCACTGGAAGGCGAGCAGCACCAATAGGGTGACGGCCTGGATGACGTAGATCAAATCGTGCGAGACCTGCGCCCGGCTCTCCATGATCTCCGACCCCGCCGACAGCGCGCCGAAGAACAGGGCGGACAGGGCGACTCCCCACGGGTTCAGCCGCCCCAGCAGCGCCACGGCGACGGCCGTGAAGCCGTAGCCGCTTGCGTACTCCCCGAACAGAGTCCCCACCACACCCGATAGCTCGACCGCGCCCGCCAGCCCGCACAGCGCGCCGCTCCAGAGCATGGCGGCCATCTGCGTCCGCTCGACCGGGATGCCGGCGACGCGGGCGGCGTCGGCGTTGGCCCCGACCGCGCGAATGGCGAAGCCGCCGGGCGTGAGGCTGAGGAAGACCGCCACGAGGCCGAGGGCGGCCAGGGCCAACAGGAACCCCATATGCAGCGGATTCTCCGGCACGAGGATCGGCAGGGTCGCCGCCGGGGGCAGCGGCTCGGCGTAGCCGGGCAGGCTGCCGCCCGCCGTCTGCTGTAGGGGACCGTGCAGGGTGAACGAAAGCAGATCGGCGGCGACGAAGTTGAGCATGATGGTGCTGATGACCTCCGGCACGCCGCGCGCCACGCGCATCCATCCCGCCAGCCCCGCCCAGACCGCGCCCGCCGCCGCCCCGCCGATTAAGACCAGCGGCAGCAGCACGACGGCGGGGAGGCCGTGCAGCCGGTACGCGCCGAGCGCGCAGGCGGCCAGCGCGCCGACCAGGATCTGGCCCTCGCCGCCGATGTTCCACAGCCGCGCCCGGAAGGCGATGGCGACGCCCAGGCCGGTGAGCAGAAGCGGCGTCGCCTTCGTGAGCGTGTTGCCGATATCGTAGCGCGTCCCGAACGCGCCGGACGCAAGCGCGCCCAGGGCCGCCATCGGGCTGCCGTGGGCGAGCAAGATCACGCCGACCGTCAGCAGAAACGCCGTCAGCAGGGCGGCGGCGATTCGGATCGTCCCCAGGAGCAGGTCACGCATGGGCCGGGGCCGCCTTGCCGCCCATCATCAGGCCCAGGGTCTCGCGCGGCGTGTCCGAGGGAACGATGCCGACGATGCGGCCTTCGTAGAGGACGGCGATGCGAGTACTCAGGGCGATCACCTCGTCCAGTTCGGTGGAGATGAGGACGAGGGACCCGCCCTCGGCCCGCCGCTGACGCAGGCGGGCGTGGACGTAAGCCGTCGCCGCGACATCCAGGCCGCGCGTCGGGCTGACGGCGATCAGCAGCGGCGGCTTGCGCCACAGGGCGCGGGCGATCACGATCTTCTGCTGGTTGCCGCCGGACAGCGCGGCGGCGGGGGCGTCCAGGCTGTCGGCCCGCACGTCGAACTCGCGGGCGATCTGGGCGGCGAAGCGGCGCAGGGCGGGGCGGTTCAGGAACGGGCCGCGCCGGAACTGCGGCAGCGCGGCGGCCTCCAGCATCAGGTTCTCGGCGACGCTGAACGGCAGGGCCAGGCCGTCCCGGTGCCGGTCGGGGGGGATCAGGGCGATGCCGAGGCGCGCGAGGTCCGGTGGGCGCAGCCGGGAAATGGCCTGCCCGTTCAACGTGATCGTGCCGCCGGCCCAGGGGCGCAGGCCGGTGAGCGCCTGCGCCAGCTCCGCCTGCCCGTTGCCGTCCACGCCCGCGAAGCCGAGTATCTCGCCGGGGGTCAGCATGAAGGAGATGTCGCGCAGGGCGACCGCATCAGGCTGCGGCGCGGTGGTGAGATGGGAGACAGTGAGGGTGGCCTCTCCCGCCCCCAATTCTGGGGGAGAGTCCCCAGCGCGGGAATGCTGGTCGGAATGTCCCTGGGGCTGGAACCCCCAGGCTAAATGGACGGAACCCGCTTCGCGGCTGGGAGGATTGTCCTGTAGCCCCGAAGGGGGTTCGCTCCGTTGAGCCTGGCCGTTCAGGGCCAGGGGCGTTCCCCCCAAACTTGCGGGCTGAGGGCCATCTCCACCCACCATACGCCGGGCCAAATCCTCGGGGCTGGTTTCTCGCACGTCTATCGTGCCGACGACGCGCCCCCGGCGCAGCACGGTCACGCGGTCGCAGAGGGCCATCACCTCGCCTAGCTTGTGCGAGACGAAAACCAGCGAGCGGCCCTCGGCGCGCAGGGCGCGCAGGACGCCGAACAATTCGCCGATCTCGCCGGGCGCGAGCACGGCGGTCGGCTCATCGAAGAGCAGGATACGGGCGTCGCCCAGCAGTGCCTTCAGAATCTCGACGCGCTGCTGCGTACCGACGGGCAGGTCGGCGATGCGGGCGTCCAGCGGGATGCACCACCCGAGCCGCCTGGCCGTTTCCTCGGCCTTCCGGGTGATTTGTTTATGGTCAATCAGCAGCCCCTGGTCCTGGGCGACCAGGGCGAGGTTCTCCAAGACGGTGAAGGGGGGGACCAGCAGGAAATGCTGATGCACCATGCCGATGCCGGCGCGGGCGGCGTCACGCGGTGAGGCGAACGAGACCGGATGGCCCCCCACGGCGATGCTCCCCGCCGTCGGCGCGAGCAGGCCGCGCACGATGTTCATCAGGGTGCTCTTGCCCGCCCCGTTCTCGCCGAGCAGGGCGTGTATCTCGCCGGGCACGAGCGTGAAGTCCACGCCGTCCAGGGCGCGCAGCGCGCCGAACCGCTTGCCGATGCCGCGCAACTCTAACGCGGGTGTCACAAGAACCCCTCCGGCTCGCCTGAGGGGGTCACCTTGCATCATTACGACCCCGTCACCTTCAGCGTACCGGCGGCGATCTGCTGCTCCGCCTGCTGAACCCTCGCCCTGCCTGCCGCCGGGATGACGCTCGCTAATTTGGGGTTGTCCACCAAGCGCACGTCGCCCGACTTGAGGCCCAGGGCAAGCGGCTGTCCCTTGAACGAGCCGTCCTTGACGGACTTGGCGATTTCGTCAAAGGCCTTGGGGATGTCCAGCAGGGCGCTGGAGAGGACGTTGCCGGCCTTGCCGTTCTCGTCGGCGTTGACGCCGAAGGTGTAGACGCCGGGCTTGCCATCGGCGGCCTGGAACATGCCCGCCGCCGCGGCGTCACAGTTGTGCGCGATGACGTCGGCCCCGCTGCCGAGCAGGGAGTCGGTCGCGGCTTTGGCGGCGGACGTGTCGGTCCAGCTGTTGAGGTAAATAGGCGTGAACTGAAACTTGGGGTTGATGGCCCGCGCGCCGGCGGCGAAGGCCTCTGCGGCGCGCTTGACGGGGGGCAGCTCCTGCCCGCCCACGAAGCCGCCCTTGCCGCTCTTGGAGACCAGAGCGGCCTCCATGCCCTGCAAGTACGTCCCCTCCTCGGTGGCAAAGAGGATCGGCGCGACGTTCGGGCCGGCTTTCTCCTCGCCGCCGGTCGTGATGAAGACGGTCTTGGGGAACTGCTTGGCGGCTTTGGCGGCGTCAGGACCGAACTCGTCGCCGTGCGCGAAGATGATGTTGTAGCCCCGGCTGGCGAAGTCGCGGAAGGCCCCGGCGAATTGATCGGGCTTGAGGCTTTCCTGCTTGTCCCCCTGCGCCCCCAGGTCCTGCTCGATCTTTTGCAGCCCCGCGTAGGCCGACTGATTCCAGCCGCCATCGGTGACGGGGCCCGTAGTCAGGAGCGCGGCCTTGAAGCCGCTGGAGGCCGGAGCGCCGCCGGAGGGCGTGGCCGGGTTCGTGCCCGTCTTGTTGTCGCCGCAGCCGGCGAGGGCGAGGGGCAGGCAGACGAGCAGGGGAAGCAGGAGAAGGCGTCGGCGTGTCAAGGGCATGTTCCTCTCGGCGCTAGCCGGGCGGCCAGGTCAGGTGGCGTCCGCCGAGCAGGTGCAGGTGCAGGTGGTCCACGGTCTGCCCGCCGTCGGGGCCGACGTTGACGACGACCCGGAAGCCGCCGTCGGCCAGGCCCAGGGTGCGGGCGACGTGGACGGCGGCCTGCATCAGTTGGCCCAGCAGCAGCGTGTCCCCCTCCCCGGCGTCCAATAGATTGATGAGCGGCCTTTTCGGGACTACGAGAACGTGCGTCGGGGCCTGCGGGGCCACGTCCCGGAAGGCCAGAACGTTGTCGTCCTCGTAGATGATGTCGGTGGGGATTTCGCGGGCGATGATCTTGCCAAAGATGGTGTCAGGCATACCTACCCCTGCCGCTGCGCGGCTGCCCCCTCCCTGCCAGGGAAGGAAAGAACGCCCAGCGCGTCGCCGTCAGGCGTGATGTCGGTGAGCGTCACAGGAACGATCTCGCCGCGCAGCGTCGGCGGGGCCTCGAACTGGACGCGGATGTAGTTGCCGGTGTAGCCGGACAGCCAGCCGGCTCCCCTGCCCCGGCCTTCGACGAGGACAGGCGCCGTCTGGCCCAGCTCGGCGGCGGCGAAGGCGCGCTGGCTGGCCAGGCAAACGTCGGACAGCTCCCTGTGCCGGCACTCCTTCTCTTCGGGCGGCACGTCATCTGTCCTCTCTGCGGCGGCGGTGCGCGGGCGGGGCGAGTAGCGGAAGACGTGGGTGCGCGCGAACCCTATTCGGGCGGCGAAGGCGAGGGTGTTCTCAAACAGGGCGCGCGTCTCGCCGGGGAAGCCGACGATGAGATCGGTGGTCAGGCCGATGCGCGGGATCGCCGCGCGCAGTCGCGCGACGTGCTCGGCGAAGAACCGGGTGTCGTAGGGCCGGTTCATGGCACGCAGCATCGTGTCGTCGCCGCTCTGCAGGGACAGGTGCAGGTGCGGGGCGATGTGCGGATGCGTCGCCATGGCCCGGATGATCTCGTCCGGGACTTCCACGGGCTGCACGGAGGAGAGGCGGACGCGCGCGATGCCGGGAATGTCGGCGACGGCGAGCAGGACTTCGGCGAGGCGCGCGCCGCCGCTGCCGGTCTCTGGGCCATATGCGCCGACGCATACTCCGGTGACGACCACCTCTTTGATTCCCTGCTCCGCCATCTGCCGGGCCTCCGCGACGACGTCGGC
The DNA here is from genome assembly GCA_019239955.1 of Armatimonadota bacterium. Classification (GTDB taxonomy): domain Bacteria; phylum Armatimonadota; class Armatimonadia; order Armatimonadales; family Capsulimonadaceae; genus JAFAZD01. The sequence goes on from JAFAZD010000001.1 coordinate 14,298, forward strand.
GAAAGCACGGCTGGCGAGGGTGGCGCGCGTGTAGGGGATGGAGCAGAAGGCGCAGAAGTAGGTGCAGCCGTCCTGAACCTTGAGCGTCCCGCGCGTCCGGTGCAACGCCTGCGGCCTCTCGGCGAGCGAAGCAGGGGAGATCAGGTCTTCCGGGAAGACGGCGACGGGGAGGCCCCCACCCCGGCTCGTTCCTCGCCCCCCCTCTCCCGGCTCTGCGGGGGAGGGGCCACTCACTACGGCGCTGTGCCACTCGTCCAGAGGCATCAGGGCAGTAGTCACCGGCCCATCTCCCATTCTTATGGGGGAGGGGGGGCGCGAAGCGCCGGGGTGGGGGCCGGCGGCCTCAGACGCGGGCGAGGACGAATACTGGATTAAATCCGGGAAGGCGCTCAGGACGTGCGCGGCGGCGCGCATCTTCTGGGCGTTGGGGACCAGAAGCGTCGCCCCCTCCACTGCCTCCCCCGTGTCCAGGGCCGTCTGGGCGAAGCAGCCGGTCAGCACCACCCTCGCGCCGGGACTCTGCCGGGCCGCCTTGCGCGCCAGGTGGCGGGACTTGCGATCCGCCGCGCCCGTCACCGAGCAGGTATTGATGACGTACACATCGGCGGGTGCGTCGAAGTCCGTCAGGGTGAAGCCCAGCCGCTCGAAGCTGTCGGCGATGCGCTCGGTCTCGTACTGATTGACCTTGCAACCGAGGTTGGCGAATGCGGCGGTCGGCATGACGCCCTAGTGTACCGCACGGGGCGGCGCGGTGTCAAGAAACAGACTGCCTGCCGCGTTTACACCGCATTTTCACCGGGAAGAAGGGGCTCGGCAACGCGGCATCGAGGCCGCGATAGAAAGGCAAGACGATGGCAAAAGTGACGACCCTCAAGGAATTGTACGTGGAGCAGCTGCAGGACCTCTACAGTGCGGAGCAGCAGATCATCGCGACACTGCCCAAGATGATGGACGCGGCCCAGAACGCGCAACTCAAGCAGGGCTTCCAGATGCACCTGGAGCAGACCCAGGGGCACGCCCAGCGCCTGGAGCAGGTCCTCCAGAACCTGGGAGAGAAGCCCGGCGGCGTGACCTGCCAGGCCATGCAGGGGCTGGTCAAGGAGGCGCAGGAGACCATGAAGGAGACCGAGCCGGGGCCGGTGCAGGACGCCGCGCTGATCGCCGACGCCCAGCGGGTCGAGCATTATGAGATGGCCGGCTACGGCACCGTCATCACCCTCGCCAAGCAGGTCGGCGACACCCAGGCGGCCGGACCGCTGGGGCAGACGCTGCAGGAGGAGAAGCAGACCGACGAAAAGCTGACCCAGGTGGCGGAGAGCATGGTCAACCCGCAGGCCGCCCAGCAGGGCTAAGACTGCCCGCATGAGTTCCGGCAGCCCGGCGCGTATGGAAGGCGTTTCAAGCCCCCGCGCGCCGGGCAATTATTTTGGAGAGGATACGGAGAAAGGAGAGCGACCGATGGTGACGCGAGAGATTCCCCGCGACGAGTGGGCGGAGTTCTTTGACGAGTTAAGCAGTCAGGATGAGGCGGCCCTGGTCACGGTGGAGGCGCTGGGCGGCGACGTGGGCGATCAACTGGTGGCGCGCGACCTGCGGCTGCAAGGCATCACGGTGGAGGAAAAAGGGAGCGACCGGGGCCAGATCGAGATCATGCTGGGCGATGACCCGGTCAGCCACATCGCGCACGTCATCACGACCCCCACCCGCGTCTTCATTCTGGAGACCGAGGACGGCGAGCCGCAGACCCTGCAGATCGAGGCCGAGGACGCGCCGACCACCCTCGTGCATTTCCGCCCGTTCTCGGAGACCGGGATTCTGGACGGCACGGCCGGTCTCGAAGACGACGAATGAAAATGCCCGGCCTTGCGGGCCGGGCATTTTCTGGTCTAATCCCTGACGAACGGCAGCAAGGCGATCTCGCGGGCGCGCTTGATGGCGGTGGCGATCATGCGCTGCTCCTTGGCGGTCGCGCCGGAGCGGCGTCGGGGGACGATCTTGCCGCGGTCGTCGGTAAACTGGCGCAGCAGGGTCACGTTCTTGTAGTCCACCGAGGTGATCTTGTTGACGGTCAGGTAACTGACCTTGCGGCGCTTGAAGCGCTTGTTGCCGCCGCCGGGGCGTCCGCCGGGGCCGTCGCGGCGCGGGCCGTCGCGGCGCGGGCCGCCGGGGCCGGGGGAACCGTTAGCCATGGTGAAATCCTCTCTTGTGATCCTCACCGCCTCGGAGACGGGCGGTGCGACTGACGGGTGAATTGAGTAGGCTGTCAGTATAGCACGGCGCGGGCCGGAAAGTCAAGGCCGCCGGTCGGGCGGCGGGGGCCAGACCCCCTCCTGCGGGACGGAGGCCGCCACTCGCAGGGCCTCTTGTTTCGCCCGCGCCGCGTCCCGCCTTTCCCGTGCCCGCCGCAGCAGCCATCGCGTCAGGGACACAGGGCCGGAGGAAACCAGCCAGAGTATCGCCGTCAACAAAAGCACCGCCCACAAGGAAGGGCCTACGTTGACTCTCCCGCTGTTGTGGAAGGCGATTACGCCCACGAACCAGCAATCTAGCAGGACAAGCGGTAGGAGGCCCCACCCCATAAACAGCCGCCGCCCGATGGCGCTCATCAGGCCAGGCAACAGCAGGTAGGACCCAAATAGGATCACTCCTCCCACATCATTGACTGGTAGAACATTCGTCGTCCCCGTGAACAGCCGCGAGATTGCTGCGGCACTCGGCGGAAACTCCAGGATGAACACAAGCATGGCTGCAAGGTTGCCGGACACGAACCCCCAGGCCCAGGCGCGCCGATCCCAGCCCATCGGCTCCGTTGTCTGTGACGGCTGCATTCCTCTCTGAAATCCCCCCTGTTTGTGGAAGTGTTGGCAAAGGCGGCGGCTTTCTGGTACAATACCACACTACCCGAAGAGATCACCCAAATCCCCATCTGCGCTCTGCATAGTGGCAGTGGTTCCAAAGAGGTTGCCCAGCATTATGGCGGCAATTACGGCCCCTTACGTCGAGACACAGCAAGTCGTCACCGGCTTCATCTACCAACTGCACATCGCCGAAGAGGAAAACGGCACGGGGATCACGCGGCTGGACATCGGGCCGTACTTTTTTCCGGGCGCGCCGCCCCGGGTCAAGTACCCGGAAGCCGTCACCAACGAGATGTGTCCGCCCGGCTGGCAGGGCATCCGCTGGGTGTCGGACGCGGGCGGCGCGAGCTGGCTGCGCTGGGAGGGCGGGCGACTGCGGGCCGAGGACGGCGAGCAGATTTTCCAGCTCACGTCCAACTACCCGCCGAGCAACACGGGCGCGCAGCTCTATGTCTGGCGTCAGGGCGCCAAGAGCGCGGACAGGTTCACCCTCTCCGCGCCGGACTACTCGCAGCCGCCGCCGAAGAACAACCCACGCCACGACGTCAAGGGCCAGAAATCGTTCGCGCAGGCGACGGGCTGCGCGCCGCTGCTGGCCCTGGGCGCACTGATCCTCGCCGCGGCGCGGCACTGGCTGTAGGAAGACGAGATGACCTCGGTGCTGGACCAAATTCGCTGGGACAAGAGCGAGGACGGGCTGGTGCCCGCCGTCGTGCAGGACGCGCGGACCAAGGACGTGCTGATGCTCGGCTTCATGAACCGGGCGGCGCTGGAGAAGACGCTGCGCGAGGGCAAGGTGACGTTCTGGACGCGCTCGCGGCAGAGGCTGTGGACCAAGGGTGAGACCAGCGGCAACGTCCTGAAATTCGTCGCCCTGCGCGTCAACTGCAACGACGACTCGCTGCTGGTGCTGGCCGAACCCGTCGGCGCGACCTGCCACACGGGGCACCCGACCTGCTACTACCGGGAGGCCGATGAGGACGCCTGCGACTGGCGCACGGTCACGGAGGCGCAGTTCGACCCGGAACAAGTTTACGGCAAAAGCGCGTAGCACACATGGCTGGGGCTATGAAAGCCCCGTCTCGGCAGAACAAACGTCCTGTGGACGTGGGTTTCCCTTGTCCGAAGGACAATTGTTCTTTCCAGACGGGGCTTTCACAGCCCGGCACGCATACCAAAGATACCGACAAGAACTGCACCATGAGATATTCCGCCCGTCTCCTCTCCCTCGGCGCTGCTTTGATGGCGCTGGCGACAGTGCCTGCCGCCGCGCGCCCGCCCGTGCCCGTCCCCCACCCCGCGCCGGGTCACCGCCTTCAGTTCGACCCGCGCAAGTTCATGCGGGTCGGCGAGCTGAGGCCGGGGATGCGCGGGTACGCGCTGACGGTATTCCAGGGGACCAAGATCGACAGGTTCGGCATCGAGATACTCGGCGTCATTAAAAAGTTCAATGAGGGCCGGGACTACATCCTCTTCCGGGCCACGGACGGGCCGCCGGTGACGCGGCACCTTAACATCGCGCACGGGATGAGCGGCAGCCCAATCTACGTCAAGGGCAAGCTCGTCGGGGCGATCTCGATGGAGGTCTCCAACGGCACGCGGGGGCCTTCGTTCCCGCGCGAGCCGATCGGCCTGGCGACACCCATCGAGGAGATGTTTGACGCCTGGAGCCCCGACCTCCCCTCCAAGCCGACCTCCATCAGCGCCGGCCCGTCCGGCGGGGGAGCGGGCGCGAGCGGGTACGCGGCCCTGAGCTTCCAGCCGATTGACCTGCCGGTCGCCGTCAGCGGCATGAACGGGGCGGGCCTGGCGCGGCTGAACGCGGCGTTCGCGCCCTACCACCTGACCCTGATGGCCGGCGGGGGCGGGGCCGGCGCGCCGGCGAAGAATCCGATCAAGGCCGGCGCGCCACTGAGGCCCGGCGCGGCGGTGGGCGTGTCGCTGATGCAAGGCGACATGGACTTCACGGCGACCGGCACCGTGACCTATCGGGACGGGAACCGGCTGCTGCTGTTCGGCCACCCCTTTTTCGGCCTGGGGCCGGTGGACGCGGCGATGACGACGGCCTCCGTCGTCGGCATCTACCCCTCGTTCGAGGACTCGGTGAAGCTGGGGCAGCCCTTGCAGACCGTCGGGCGCATCTTCCAGGACCGGCCATTCTCCGTCGGGGGGGTGATCGGCTCGCTGCCGCAGATGATCCCGATGACCGTCTCCGTCAACGACCTGTCCATCAAGCGGCGCAAGGACTTTCACGTCCGCATCATCAACCACCCTCTGCTGACCGCGCAGCTCGTGACGTCGGCGGCGGACCAGGCCATCGAAGAGGTCCACGGGATGCCGGGCGACTCGATGGCCACGGTGACAATGGACGTGAACGTGGAGGAGATCGGCCACGTCCGCCGCACCAACACGTTCTACGACGCCGTCAGCATAGACCAGGCCGCCATCGGCGATCTGGACAGCCTGCTGCGGCTGCTCTCGTCCAACCCCTTCTACCCGCTGTCCGTCAAATCCATCAAGATGGGCGTCACGATCCAGACCCGGCACGACACCGCCGAGGTGGATCACATCTTCCTCAAGCAGAGCAAGTTCGCGCCGGGCGATGACGTCTCCGTCGGCGTGGTGCTCAAGCCCTACAAGCGTGAGCGGGTCACGCGCTATGTCACTGTCAAGATACCGGCAAACACCCCGGACGGCACGCTGTCGCTCAGCGTCCAGGGCGGCGGGGAGGGCGGCGGGGGCGGCATCTCCATCGGCGGCTTCATCCTGCTGACCTCGCCCGCGCCGACCGGCCCGGCCGACACGGTGGCGCAGCTCGTCAAGCAGTTCGTCGAGAAGCCGCGCAACAACGAGCTGGTCGCGCGGCTGACCCTGCCGACCTCGGCCATTGACATCGCCGGCGAGAAGCTCTCCAACCTGCCGCCGACGCTGGCGAGCGTGATGCGGGCGACGCGCTCCACGGGCCTGCGGACGGAGCGCGACGAGGTGAAGGTGGTCCAGACGACCCCCTACATTGTCTCCGGCACCGAGAGCCTGAGCATCACGGTGCAGAAGAAGGACGCGACGGAGACGCCGAAGCCGGCGTCGCCGGGCAGCCCGGCCCCGCCGCCTTCCAGCGGCGGCAGTACATCGTCCAGCGACGACTCCAGCGGCGCGCCCGCCGAGGTCTCCACCGACGACAGCGTGGACGCCCTGCCCGTGGCCGCCAAGTCCCAAAGGCTCGCCCCCGCTGCGCCCGGCCCCACGGCCACCAATTCCGTGAGAACCGGGCAGGCCGGCGCGTCTTCTCCGGCTCCCCCGGAAGCGGGAGCGGCGGGGGCCTCCACGAGCACTGCGCCGACAGCGCCGGTGAAGACGGTCGGGCGTCTGCCGACGGTCTGGCGGCAGGACTCGATGGCGGATTTCGCGGCGGGCACCCTGAAAAACGTCTCCGTGACCAGCACGGGCGACGTGCGCCTCTCGGCGGCCCTGCAAAAACTGGCCGACACCCCGGAAACCTATGTCTGGTCCATCCTTCCCGACGGCAAAGGCAGCGTCTACGTCGGGACGGGTGACCGGGGCATCCTCTACAAGATGACTGCCGACGGCAAGATGTCCCCTTTTTTTAAGACCGGCCAGTTGGAAGTGACCGCGCTGGCGACGGACGGAAGCGGCAATCTTTACGTCGGGACGGCGCCGCACGGCATCGTGTACCGAGTGGGATCAGACGGCAAGGGCGGAAGGTTTCTGACGACCCAGGAAAAGTACGTGACGGCCCTCGCGGCCGCCGGAGGCAGCGTGTACGCCGCCACGGGCGGTGGAACCGGCCGCGTCTACAGGCTCCCGGCCCAATCCACGGCTGCCGGCTCCCCTCCGCCCTTGTTCACCTCGCCCGAGGCGCACATCCTCTCGCTTGCCACGGACAAGGCCGGCAATGTCTATGCCGGGTCTTCCCCCGACGGCATTGTTTACAAGATCACGCCGCAGGGCAAATCCAGCGTGTTCTACAGCACCAGCGACCCGAATATCTCGGCGCTGGCGACGGATTCGCAGGGGAGTGTCTACGCGGGGACGACGCCGAAGGGCGACATCTTCAAGATCGCCCCGGACGGGACGGCGAAGCTGCTCTCGGATCGGGCGACCAGCGGGGTCTTGAGCCTCCGCACCGATGCGGGTGACAGTCTGTACGCCTGCGCGGGAAGCACCATCTATCGGATTGCGCCCGATGAGACGGTGCAGTCATTCACGGCGGACGACGAGCAGTTCCTGACGCTGGCGGTGGACGGGAGCGGCGGGCAGGTCTACGCGGGGACCGGGACCGTCGGCTCCGTCTACAGCCTCGGCAACGGCGGGACGGGGCGGCTGCGGGGGACGTTCCAGAGCGTGGTGCATGATGCGGCGCTACCGTCACGGTGGGGGACGCTGGCGTGGACGGCGGACACGCCGCCGGGGACGCACGTGGCCCTACAGACCCGCTCCGGTGACGTGCCCACCCCCGACGCCTCCTGGAGCGCCTGGTCACCCGTCTACGACCGCGCGGGCGGCGAGACCATCACATCGCCCCCGGCCCGCTACCTGCAATATCAGGCCGTTCTCACACGCGACGCCGGGGCCGCGCCGGACGCCGCGCCGAAGTTGCGTGACGTGACGGTGTATTACCTGACGCGCAACCAGCCGCCGACGGTGCGCTTCGTCAGCCCAGCCGGCGGCACGGCCTTGCACAAGGCCGCACTGCTGCAGTGGACGGCCAGCGACCCGGACAACGACACGCTGACCTACGATCTGTCCTGGTCAGCGGACGGCGGCAGGACGTGGACCCCGCTCAAGAAGCGGGCAACGCCGCAGGGGCCGAACGCCGTCCCGCAGGCGCCGCCGGCCGCCACGAAAACGGCGTCTGCGGGGCCTGTGACGGAGCAGGAGGTGCAGGCGAAGGTCGCCCAGATGGAGACGACATTGGACCGCCAGCACCCCGGCCTGCCGCCCGCCATCCGCGCGCAGCTGGTGGCGCAGGGCACGGACGCGATCCGCCGGAGCCTGCAATCCCAGCGCGCGGCCCCGCCGTCCACGCCCAGCGCCGGGGGAGCCGCCGTCAAGGAAACGTCGTTCTCCTGGGACACGACCGAGGTGCCGGACGGGACGTATCAGGTGCAGGTGGTCGCCAGCGACAGGCCGAGCAACCCCCAGGGCTGGCTGACCGCAAAGGCGGTCTCCTCCCCCTTCCTGGTCGCCAACACCCCCCCCACCCTGCTGCTGGGCGCGGACTCCGTGAACGCTGACAAGACCGTGACGGTGCATGGTGTCGCGCAGACCAAGCTCGCCTTCGTCAAGGCCGTGCAGGGCCGCGCCGACGGCGGCGACTTTGTGGCCGCCCTCGCCGACGACGGCCTCTTCGACTCCCCGCTGGAGGCCTTCACGCTGACGCTGGGGCCGCTCTCTTCAGGGGCGCACACGATTGAGGTGCAGGCCGTGGACCAGGCCGGCAACGCGGCGACGGCAACGCGGAAAGTGACGGTGCCCTGAAGGCCCTGCCCCTTCGGTCTCATGCTTCCTTTCGCATAGCCCCGGCCTTCTTCCTGTCCTCGTCCTCCGCCGCCGGGACGTCAATGGTGACGGGGGGGAAGTCCTTGATGGCGAGGGCGTAGGTGCCGCCGGTGGCGGTGACGCGAAAGGTGAGGGCGACGGGGACGGCCAGGCCGCGCTCGTCCTTGCCGGGGGTGAAAACGAATTTCCACCCCTGGCCCTCGGCCAGCACCTTCTGGCCGAGCACGTCCACCGGCAGGCCCACCGGGCGGCCGTTGCGGGACAGGGCGGAGACGCCGCGGGTCAGCGTCACGTCGCTGGGGCCGAGGGTCAGCGACGCCCGCGTCTCGTCCGCATCCCGCAGCACGAACGTCACCTCCACGTAGCGCCGTCCGTCGTCCGCCCGCCCCGCATAGGTTGCCAGAGCCGCGCCCGTGACGGTTAGTTGCCAGCCGTTCTGAGCGATCCGGTCGCCGACTCGATAGGTCGCCGGCTGCCCGCCGCCGCGCACGTACTTTTCCCACCAGGACAGGATGCGCCGCATCTCGTCCAGCCGATGCTGCGGCTCGTAGAAGCCGTGTCCCTCGCGCGGGTAATGCACAAACTCCACTGTCTTGTCTTGCAGCCGCAGCGCCTGGTACATCTCCTGCGAGTTGGCGATGAACGTGTTTGGATCGTGGTCGCCGTGCATGATCAGCACCGGCGTCCGCACGCTCTGGACTGAGGAGGCGGGGGAATGCCGCACGTAGAGATCCGGCATCTCCCACGGATGGCCGCCGAGGTACTCCAGGTCCCAGCGCGGGGCCTGCGAGTTGGAAAAATCGGTCACAAGCGAGAAGATGCCGAACTGGGAGACCGCGGCCTTGAATCGAGTGGTCTTCGTGACGATCCAGTTGACCAGGTAGCCGCCGTAGGAGGAGCCGATGACGCCGAGTCGGTCTGGGTCGGCGACGCCTTCCGCGACGGCCCAGTCCACGCCGGCCATCACGTCCTCATAATCCCCCCCGCCGAGGTCGGCGCGGCTGGCCGTGCCGAATGCCTCCCCATAGCCCTCGCTGCCCCGGTAGTTAGGCGACAGCACGGCGTACCCCTCGGCGGCCCAGACATGGGAGGTCGTGAATGGAGAGAGCGCCTGCACCGTCCGCCCGTGCGGCCCGCCGTGCAGGGAGACGATCAGCGGATATGTCTGCCCCTCATCGTAACCCGGTGGGAGAGTCAGCAATGCCTCAATCGTCAGGCCGTCCGGCGACGGCCAGGAGACCAGTTCCGTCTCCGCCAGTCGGTACTTCTCGTACCAATCGTCGTTGAGGTCGGTGAGGGGGACGGACTCGGACGCGCCGGGGGCCAGCCAGAGCAGCTCGGGCACATCCGTGGCGCTGCTGGCGACATAGGCGAGGCCGCCGCTGCGCGCGACGTGGAACTCATGGACGTGCTCATCGTTCTGCACGGCGGCCTGGAACGCGCCGCCTTCGGGCGGACGCCGGTAGATGCCCGTCGTCGTGCCCACCGCCGCCGTGACGTACAGCGCCCCCTGCGCGTCAAACCAGACGGTGTGCCAGCCGGTCAGGTCGTGCGGGAAGTCGTCGGTGAGGCTGACGATGGACTTGTCCGAGAGCGCGACGCAGAACAGGTTTTCCTGGGAATACGAGAATTCGGGGTTGAGCGGACGAATGAACAAGATCGCCTGCCCGTCCGGCGTCCAGACCGGGTGGAACTTGCCGCCGGGACCGTCCGTCAACTGCCGTGTCTGGCCGGTCGCCAGGTCCAGCGTCCAGACGTCGGCCTTATGATAGTCGTTCTCCTCGCCCGTGTAGTTGGTCGTGAACGCGACCAGGCGGCCATCGGGCGAGACGGCCAGCTCGCCGATGCCGAAGTCGCCGGGGTGCGCCAGCTTGGCCTTCTTGTCCTCGACCCCGATCCGCCAGATCTGCTGGCGAAACTTCTCCTCGCGCTCGACGACGGCATCATCCTTGCGGTCCAGCCGGTCTTCGCGGGCGTGCTGCAGCGGGGCCGGGCGCGGCTCGCGCGCCAGGTAGACAACGCCCGACGAGTCGGGGAGCCAGTCATACGCGCCGACCCCTTCCGGCGCCTCCGTCAGCCGCTCGGCCTCGCCGCCCAGCCCGTCCATCGGCAGCAGCCAGACCTGGGATTTGGGTGCCTCCTCCTCATCCTCGTAGTCATCATCGTCCGCCTCCTCATCCTCGCGCGCGGCGAGAAAGGCCAGCCACTTGCCGTCCGGCGACCAGCGCGGCTCCGACTCCTCCGACCGCCCCCGCGTCACCTGCCGGGGCGGGGTGTCTTCCTCCGACACGACGGCCACATAGAGATGCTGCGCGACTCGGTTGCCGTCCCAGTCCGTCTCGCTGACGCTGTACGCCACCCGTCGGCTGTCCGGCGCGACCTGCACCTCCCCCGGCATCTTCAGTTCCATCAACGCGCGCGGCGTGATCTTCTGCTTGCGCTTTCCCGACATTGCCGTCTAGGTTCGCCTTGCCCTCCCCGTTTTCCTGCTTCGCCACCGGCGGAGTCGCCGCCGCCGCGCCCCTCTGCTCCGGCTCCTCGCCGTTCGCTCCGAAGCTGTCCCGGCTCTTCAGGGCCGGGGCCGGCCTCCCATGTAACCTTTCCCGCCCGTGCCTTCTCCTTATCTCCGTGATGGAACCACCCGCCGACGAATACGCGCTGGCGCTGCGGGCGCGGGACGGCGACCGGGACGCCGTGGCCGATCTGGTGGAGAGGACGCGCCTGCGCCTGTTCTCCCTCGCCTTCGCCGAGTTGCGCCACTATGACGACGCCCAGGACGCCGTCGCCGCCGGTCTGCTGCAAATCTGCCTGCACATCGGCGAGCTGCGGGAGCCGAAGCGCGTCATACCCTGGATGCAGCGCATCGTCCGCCGGGAGGCGCGGCGGCTGCGGCGCGGCCAGGACACGGTCCCGCTGCCGCCCGATGAGGCCGGCCCGGCGACGGAAAACGCGAGCGCTCTGCTGCTCCGCCTGGACATCGAGCAGGCGCTGCGGCAACTGCCGGGCCAGCAGGCCCAGGCGCTGCGGCTGTTCTACCTGGAGGAATTGTCCGTCCGAGAGATTGCGGAACAGATGGCCAGCCCCGAAGGGCGGGTAAAGATTTGGCTCCATCGCGGGCGGCGGCGCCTGGCCGCCGAGATGAAAGGATACGCCCCCATGACACAGGACACCCCCTCGGCATCGCCGCGGACGCCGCCAACGCCCCTGCGCTGCGCGGCGGTCATTCACACCGACCTGACGCCCGACCTCCTCCAAACGGTGACGGAGGCGTTACGGGCCGGCGGCTTCGAGCCGAAGGTCCTCTCGCCGAACGACCTGCCGGAATATCGGGCCGACCAGACTCTTCTGCGCGACGCGCTCAAGGACTACGAGGCCCTCATCATGGACGAGACCATCGGCGGGCGGTCCGGCCTGGAGTACGTCCTGTTCTGCAAGGCCCACGCCGAGACCGTCAACATTCCGATCACCCTGCTGCACTCGCAGGAGGAGAACGCGCTGCTGACCACAGCCTGCTTCGCGGCGGGCGTCACGCACCTGGCGCGCCGGGACGATCCCCGCGCCATTGTCGCCATCGGGGAGATGGGGGAGATGGCGAAAGGGAGTTGGGAGCACTTCACGGAGCGGGCGCGCCGCATCGTGATGCGCGCCCAGCAGGAGGCGATTGCGCGGGGCGAAAACTACGTCTCCACCGAGCACCTGCTGCTGGGACTGGCGGGCGAGGCCGACTGCTCGGGCGCGCGCATCCTGTCCGAGAAGTGCGGCGTGCCCCTGGAGCGCGTCCGCGAGGAGGTCCAGCGACGGGCACAACCCGGCCCCGGACGCAGCGAGGGCCGGGACCTGATGCTGACGCCGCGCGGCAAGAACGTGGTGGACCACGCCTACGACGAGGCGCGGCGGCTCCGCCACGGCTACATCGGCACGGAGCACCTGCTGCTGGGACTGATCGCCGAGCACGACGGGCTGGCCGGGCGCGTTCTGGCCGATCTGGGGGTGGACCTGGACCGTACCCGTGAATTCGTGGCTGCATGGCAGAGGAACTAGCATCTGTCCTGGCCGGGTGTGTCATAATAGGTGCGACCCAACCGCAGGGGACAGCATCCCAGGACAGCGATTGAAATCGCCGCTCGGAAGCCTTCGGCTGAGTCTCCACCTGCGTGGAGACAGGAGAGGCAATTCTTTGTCCGCGCCAGCGGACAATCGGACGCAGGCCATTAGCGGCGATTTCAATCGCTGTCCTGGGATTCTGTCTCTGGAATTCGCTGAAATTCGCTGACCTGTCTCAGACTTGTCCATGACACACAAGGAGCATTTCGCAATGTCGCGCACACTCCGCGCCTCCCTCCTCGGCTGCGCCTGCCTGACGGCCGCGGCGATGCCGGCGGCCCGCGCCCAGTCCCCCGGCCCCGCCCTCAGGGTGGACGTGGCGGCGGACCGGCACCCCATCAGCCCCGACATCTACGGCATGAACGACAACCCCTGGGACCCCGGCCTGGGCCATGAGCTGCAAGTGCCGGTCAGCCGCTGGGGCGGGGACGCCACGACCCGCTACAACTGGCAGGTGGACGCCTCCAACGCAGGCGGCGACTGGTTCTTTATGGCCGGCGGGGGCGACAAGGCGTTCACCCCCGGCGGCGGGGCGGACGCCTTCGTGTCCAAAGTCAAGGGCGTCGGCGGCAAGGCGCTACTGACCATCCCCGTCATTGACTACATCAACAGCGTCCCCAAGAATCGGTGGGACTGCTCGTTCCCCGTCTCGCTCTTCGGCCCGCAGAAGGACCACAACCCCTACGTCCACCCCATTGTCAACGGCCAGCGGACCGACGCCGGCAACGGGCAGCGGCCGGACGGGAGCAACATTGTCCTGACCAAAGACCAGATTCTGCGCGTCCACATCCCCAACACGCCCGCGCACCAGCGGGCCTGGCTGCGCCACCTGATCGGCAGGTTCGGCACGGCGGCCCACGGCGGCGTCACCATCTACCAGATGGACAACGAGCCGGGCGGCTGGGCCAACACCCACCGCGACGTTCATCCCGATGCCCCCACCTACCCGGAGATCGTGGACAAGACCCTGCCGTACGCCCGTATGGTCAAGCAGGCCGACCCGACGGCGCAGGTGGACGGCCCCGGCGACTTCGGCTGGGCCGTCTACAAGGGCGACCCGGCCAAGACCGGCGGCCTCTGGAACGCCGAGTACTACCTGAAGCGATTTCGGGACGCCAGCCGGCAGGCCGGCCGCCGCCTTCTGGACTACTTCGACGAGCACTACTACCCCGTCGGTCAGGCGGGGCAGAGCGACGCCGTCCGGCTGGAGTCCACGCGCTCGCTGTGGGACCCGACCTACGTGGAGAAGGACTGGATCGGCCAGTATGGCGGCGCGATCCGACTGATCCCGCGCATGCACGAGTGGGTGAACGGGTACTATCCCGGCACCAAGCTCGCCATCACGGAGTACAACTGGAACCTGGGCGGGCCGCAGACGGTCACGGACGCCTTGGTGGAGGCGGACGTGCTGGGCATCTTCGGCCGCGAGCGGCTGGACCTGGCGACGATGTGGGGGCCGCCCCGCCCCGACCAGCCGGCGGCGTATGCCTTCCGCCTGTACCGCAATTACGACGGTCGGGGCGGTAAGTACGGCAGCATCTGGGTCCGCTCCGCCAGCGCCGACCAGGGCCGCCTCGCCGTCTACGGCGCTCAGCGCCGCAGCGACGGCGCGCTGACGCTGATGGTCATCAACAAGACGGGCGACGACCTGACGGCCCCGCTGACGCTGTCGCACTTCACGCCGGCTGCCCAGGCCCAGGTCTCCCGCTACAGTGGGACGAACCTCAAGGCCATCGTCCCACAGCCGGCCCAGCCCGTCACCGCCGCCGGCTTCACCGCCACCTACCCGGCGAACTCAATCACCCTCGTCGTTATCCCGAAAGAGTAGCCTGCCCGCCGGTGGATACCCGCAAACGCAGAAAAGGGCGGGCGGCGCTACGCCGCCCGCCCCGCCTTCTTCGCAGGTTAATGAAGGCTGGCGACCTTGACGGTCTTCGCGCCGAGGGCGTGCGCCAGGTCCGCCATCGCCTGGTTGGTGATGCGGTGGTAGTCCTCGTCCTTCTGGACCCCGTACTTGGCGTCAATGTCGTCCATCACGGCCATGTGAATCTTATGGGTGACGGCCTTGTCCAGCAGATACTCGGTGTAGAACGTGCCCTTCTTGTCCAGGCCTGCCTTGACCAGCGTGGCCGCCAGCGCCTTGCCGGACAGATTGCCCTCCGGCAACGTCACCCCCGCCGCCGTCGCCTTCTGCAAGGCGTCCGACACGGCGAAGTTGAACACCGTGATCCATGAGCCGACCCGCGCCTTGCCGTATTGCCGGGTCAACTTCTTCACTTCCGCGCCGACCAGATTTGGGCCGACCATCGAGGTCAGCGCCGTGGCAATGGAAAAATTCTCCGGCCCGCCGCCGGCCTTGACCAGCGACGCCGTCACCGTCAGCGCCGGCGGGCCATCATACACCGGGCCGCCGTAGCGCGAACCCATCTCCCCCATGCCCTTCATCGCCGCGGTTGCCGGAAGCGCGCCCAGGCTCACCAGAGCCACCACTAAGGCGGCCATCGTCCAGGGTGATTTCTTCATCGTGATTCCTCCTGACTTGTCATACACCATGCCGCCACAGTTTACCAAACTGAAAGGTCAGAAATCAGCGGAAAGATTAACGGGAAGTTACAGAAGCGATTAACAGCAGGTAACAAGCGAAAAGCCACCTCTTAATGAGGTGGCTTTTCGTCAGCGCGCCCGGCAGGACTCGAACCTGCGGCCCCCAAGTCCGCAACCTGGTGCTCTAATCCGCTGAGCTACGGGCGCACAGTTACCAGAAAAAGTCTTCCGCCAACAGGCAGTTCTTTTTCTGGTTGTTTTTGGAAGGAGCGATACGGATGACGATGTTTTGTTTGCCGTGAAAGTACGGCTCCTCAAGCCATAGCACCCTGTCGATCTTGGGCACGTAGACGAGGAGGGCGTCCACTTCCTGCGCCGTATCGCACGTCTTGCCGCGCTTGTTCCCGCGAGTCACCTTGCGCAAGTCCAACTGAACGTTGCCGGTGGATCGAGCAACAATGCCGTCGGCGTACTTCACCTGAGCACGGACGAGGCGTTCGCCGCAATCCACGACGAGATCGTAGCGGCAGTTCGCCATGGTCGGGGCACTGAGGCAGATGCCGCGTTCCAGCGCGATCTGTTTGACCTTCAGCAGTGCGTATTCGCCCTTGTCATTGGTGTCCATCCGTAGTCACCTCGCTCACAACAGGGGGAATTATACCGGACGGGGGAACATTTGTCAAGCCCAGGACGTTCGTGAAAATAGGAGCGAACTTGGTTGACTTCTTCTGCGTCCAATGCTATAATACGTACAAAAGGGATTTCCGACTAATTCAGTCGGGGTTTGACGAGGCACTGATGCACACAGCCGCGCTGAAAACTCATAGTCTGGTACGCTGGTTCGCCCTGCGGCGACGCCCGGAGCGCGCGCTCCCGCAGGCGGCGGCGTTCGTGCCCGTCCCGCCGGACGCCACGGGGCACGTCGAGATGCCCCTGAGCCTGATGCGGCCCGGCGACCAGGGCCATGTGCTGTCCCTCTGCGAGTGCTGCCCCGCCCGCCAGCACCTCCTGGAACTCGGCTTCACGCCGGGCACACCGATTGAATTCGTCCGGCGCGCGCCCTTGGGCGACCCCCTCACCGTGCGAATCCGCGGCTACCTGCTCTCCCTGCGCCGCCACGAGGCCGATGCCGTCCGGGTGCGCCGCTGCCCGCCGGACTGGGACGACGCCCCGCAAGGTGAGTGATGCCCGCCCCCGCCCCGTCCCCGGCTCCCCCGCCCGCACCAACGGCCGAGGCGCTGTACGCCCTGGTCGGCAACCCCAACTGCGGCAAGACCACCGTTTTTAATGCCCTCACGGGCCTGCGCCAGAAGGTCGGCAACTACCCCGGCGTCACCGTGGAAAAGAAGATCGGCAAGGTGCGCCTGCAGGGCGGCGGCACGGCCTCGCTGATTGACCTGCCCGGACTGTATTCCCTCGTCCCCCGCTCGCCCGATGAGGCCATCTCCCGCGACGTGCTGCTCGGCCACCGCCGTGACGTGCCCCAGCCGCAAGGCATCCTGCATGTCGTGGACGCCGCCAACCTGGAACGTAATCTTTATCTGACCTCCCAGGTACTCGACCTCGGCCTGCCCACCGTCATCGTGCTGACTATGACGGACATCGCCGCGCGGGCCGGGCAGCGGGTGGACGCCGCCGCGTTGGAGAAGGCGCTGGGTGTACCCGTGCGGGTGGTGGTCGCCGCCAGGCGGGAGGGGGTGGAGGGCCTGCGCGCGGCCATCGCCGCCCTGCCGCACACGCCTCCGCCGCCGGGGCGCGCCTGGCTGCTGCCGTCGGTCGCCGAGGAGGAGGTCGCCGAGCTGTCCCGGATTCTGGAGGACCGGCAGGGGACGCCGCCGACGCAGAGCCAGATGGAGGCCGTCGGCCTGCTGATGCAGGACGCCCTGCGCCCCGAAGAACAGGGCCGCTGGTCCGCGCCCGTTCTGAAGCACGTCCGGGCCGACAAAGAGCACTTCGCCGCGCTCGGCATTGACTTCCCCGCGACCGTCATCGAGGCCCGCTACGCCTGGGTCAAGCGCCTCGTCGCCGAGGTCGTCCAGAAGCCCCGCCGCGCGCCGAAGACGCTGACGGACACGCTGGACGCCGTGCTGATGCACCCGGTCTGGGGCTACCTGATCTTTTTCGGCGTCATGGCCCTGGTCTTCCAGACCATCTTCAGCTGGGCGCAGGTGCCGATGAACTGGATCGGCGCGGCCGTCGGAGCGCTGCAAGCCTTCGTGACGGCGCACATGCCGGCGGGCGACTTGCAGGATTTGATCGTCAACGGCGTCATCGCCGGGGTCGGGACGACGATTACGTTCCTGCCGCAGATACTGCTGCTGTTCTTCTTCATCGCGCTCCTGGAAGACACGGGGTACATGGCCCGCGCCGCCTTCCTGATGGACAAGATCATGTCCAAGGTCGGCCTGCACGGCAAGTCATTCATCCCCCTGCTGTCGTCTTTCGCCTGCGCGATCCCCGGCATCATGGCGACGCGCACCATTGACGACCGCAAGTCGCGGCTGGTGACGATCCTGGTCGCGCCGCTGATGTCCTGCTCAGCGCGCATCCCGGTCTACACGCTGATGATCGCGGCCTTCATCCCGAACCGGCGCGTCCTGGGCGTGTTCACCCTGCCGGGCCTGACCATGCTCTCGATGTACTTTCTGGGCATGGCCGCCGCCTTCTGCATGGCCGGCCTGTTCAAGAAGACGCTGCTGCGCGGCGCGCCCCCGGTCTTCTTCCTGGAGATGCCGCCCTACCACAAGCCGTCCGTTCGGACGGTGCTGATGACCATGCTCGAGCGCGCCTATTTATTCCTGCGCCGGGCCGGGACGGTGATTCTCTCGGTCAGCATCATACTGTGGTTCCTGACCACCTACCCGAAGGCCGGCCCGCACACGCCGCCGCAACAGCAGATGGCGCGCAGCTTCGCCGGGGACATGGGCCGCGCCATCGAGCCGGCCATCCGGCCCCTGGGCTTCGACTGGCGCATCGGCGTCAGTCTGGTCTCCTCCTTTGTCGCCCGCGAGGTCTTCGTCTCCTCCATGGGCACCATCTACAGCGTCGGCGACAGCCACAGCGACCCCGAAGAGGTCTCCAAAACTCTCAAGGACAAACTGCGCGCCGACCCGCTGTTCTCGCCCCTGCTGGCGGTCTGCATCATGATCTACTACGTGCTGGCGATGCAGTGCCTCTCCACGGTCGCGGTCGTCAAGCGCGAGACCAACGGCTGGACCTGGCCCCTGTTCATGACCGGCTACATGACCGCCCTCGCCTGGCTCGTCACCTTCGCCGCCTACCACCTCGGCCTCGCCCTGCATTGGGGCGTCCACTGAAAGGAGTTTCCCGATGACCGTCTCACTGGAGCGGCCCCTGCCCAAACCCGCCTTGACAAAGAAGGGCATGGCCGTCCTGCCGGACAGCGCCACCATGCCCCGGAAGCTGTGGACATGGGACGAATGCCGCCAACTGATGGACCTGGGCCTCCTGGAAGAGAGCAGCCGGTACGAACTCTTGGAAGGGGAGATCGTCGACAAGATGTGGTTCAACGAGCCGCACGTCTACGTCACGTCCCGGATTCACCGAGCGCTGCTGGCGATCTTCGGCTTCGACCACGTGCGCGTGGCGGCGCCGGTCGCCCTTGCCCCTCGGAACGCCCCAGAGCCGGACGTCGCCGTGATGACTCGCGCGGCCGAGGAGTACCTCTACATCGGGACGCCTCCGCCTTCCGACGTTCGCCTCGCCGTCGAGGTCGCCGACGCCACCCTGAGCAGCGACCGGGCGATCAAAGGCTTCCGCTATAGCGAGGCGGGCATCCCCGAATACTGGATCGTCAACATCCCGCAGCGCCAGTTGGAGTTATTCCGCCAGCCCGCCCCGGACGGCTATGCCGAGTGGCAAACCGTCGCCGAGGATGGGCTTGTGTCGCCCCTGGCCGCCCCAGAGGCGCAAATCGCCGTGGCCGACCTGCTGCCGTTAGCATCTGCGAAAGGAGCCTCTTGATGGCACAAACGATGGAGCGCCCCGTCACTCAACCTCCCATGCAGACACTCCCGCCGATCATTCTGCCCGATAGCGCCGCCATGCCTCGGAAGCAGTGGACCCGCGCGGAGTGCAAAAAACTGATCGAGTGCGGCTTGCTGGAAGAGACTGGCTGGGAACTGATTGAAGGAGAGATCATACGCAAGATGGGACAGGGACGTCGGCGCATTTTCGTCTGCATGCGGATTATCAAGGCACTGGCGGCTGTCTTCGGGTTTGATTTCCTTCAGTCACAAAGCTCCCTGCCGGTCAACGACATCAATGAGCCGGAGCCGGACGCCGTCGTGCTTGCCGAAACCTTGGAGCACTACCTGGATGTGGAGCCGGGGCCGGAAGATGTGCGCCTCCTGGTGGAAGTCTCCGACAGTACGCTCCGCACGGATCAGACGGTGAAGATGCGCCTGTACGCACGTGGGGGCGTCCCCGAATACTGGATCGTCAACATCCGGGAGCTCGTTCTGGAAGTCTACCGGCAACCCAGCCCAGAAGGATACACTGAGAAGATCATCATCGGCAAAGATGGCTCGATCACGCCGCCGGCCGCATCACAAGCGCAAATCAAGGTCGGCGACCTGCTCCCTTGATCCCACACAATCAGACAATCTTGCCGCCGACCGTCCCGGCCTCCACACGCAAGAGGGGCAGCCGGAAGAGGCGACAACGAAACAGGACTCAATTCTCAACTCAAGAATCGGGTTGGGTTAAAGAAAGAGGAGGCAAAGACGCAGAGGCAGTCATCGGAAAACCCCTAAAGAAGATGCCTCAGCATGCCTCAACTTAACTGAGTCCACCATTCAGATGCGCTCGCCCTGCCACTTTTTCACCTTCAGGCAAGTTGGCATGGATTATGCATTACCGGCATTGAGCAGTGGAAAGGGGGAGCTCATTGAGGAACGCCTACATCAAATTCCAGACGCCCGAAGACTGTGCGCTGGGCTGCGACGCCCTGGTCGCGCATTCCCACGTCAGTCGCCTCACCGGCGACATTTTCTGCATCCCGTGGCAGAGCCTGGCGCTGCTGGACGCCTGCCGCGCGGCCTACTCGTTTGCCACGGAAGACGACTTATCCAACGCACACCCGGTCTGGAACTTCGCCGCGCCCGCGCACTGACGACGAGAAGTTAATCCGGCTGCTGGCTTGTCCAGCAGCAGCCCCGATTAACCCGACGCCTCCCCCGGCCCCCTCCACTTCAGGGCTTCTGCACCTCTTCCCGGCACACGGCCACCACGGCCGCGCGCGTATGCACCCCGCACTTCTCACGCAGGTTCTGCACGTGCGTCTTCACGGTCCACTCCGAAATGGATAAGGTATCAGCGATCTGGCGGCCGGTCAGTCCCTGGGCCAGCAGGCGCACCAGGTCGCGCTCACGCGCCGTCAGAGCGGGCGGCCCGCCGGGCGCGGGACGAAAACACAGGCGCGGCGGCATCAAAGAGGGTTCATTCAAGGCGGCTTCCTCCAGAGGGAGACTTGCTATGGCCGTCTGTTCGCCATGCACCGCCGCGACTCCTGCCAGCGTGTGCGGAAGTTCACCCTCCTGACGTGAAAAGCGTCACATACCCCTCTGCCTGCCCCCGGTACAATCCTCAGCGTCACCACCGCCCGGACGCACCGCCGGGTAGCCGCATACTCCCTTCGGAGTATTGCGCGCCACCGGCGCTTCGTTTATAATCGGGCAGTCGCGTCCGTTCTCAAGCAGACCCAAAGGAGGCACTCTCATGGCCGAACCCGCAGCGCCGAACCTGGCCAACATCCAGGGCAACATCCTCGGCGGATTCAACAAAGACTTTCAGTCGTTTCTGTTCCTGCACTTCAGCGACCGCGACAAGGGCCGCGCCTGGCTGGAGCATATGGCCCCGGAGATCGCCACCAGCGAGGAGGTCGTCGCCTTCAACACGCTGTTCAAACAGGCGAACCGGCGGCGCGGGCACGAGTACGGGATTTTGAAGGCGACCTGGACCAACATCGCCTTCACCGCGAGCGGCCTGAAGGCGCTGGGCGTGCCGGACGCCGAGATCGCCACCTTCTCGGAGGCGTTCCGGCAGGGCATGAAGGCGCGGGCGGCGACTCCGTTCCCGACGCCCCCCTTCCCCCCGGCCAGCCTGGGCGATGAGGGGGACAGCGACCCCTCCCACTGGATCGCTCCGCTGGGGTCCAAGGATGTCCACGCCATCCTGCACGTCGCCTCCGACAGTCATGCGGACCTGCACGCGACGGTGGCGCGGTACGTGCAGAACCTGGATTTCAACGGCACGGTGAAGCGGCTGTTCACGCAGGAGGGCATCGTGCGCCAGGACGAGCCGGGGCACGAGCACTTCGGATTCAAGGACGGCGTCTCGCAGCCGGGCATCCGGGGCGTGGACCTGCCGAGGCCGGGCGGGAACCCGAACGAGGGAAACCCGGGGCAGGACCTGCTCTGGCCGGGCGAGTTCGTGCTGGGCTATCCGACGCAGATTGACGGGCCGGACACCGTCAACACCCCGCCGGTCGTCCCGAACCCCAACCCCGGCCCCGTGTCCAAGTCCGGCCCGCCCTGGGCGGCGGACGGCTCGTACCTGGTGTTTCGGCGGCTGCGGCAGGACGTGGCGGGCTTCCACGCCCAACTGCACCAGCTCGCGCCGGCGAACGGGCTGGACCCGCGAGTGTTCGCCGCCAAGCTGGTCGGGCGGTACCACAGCGGATGCCCGCTGGAGCCGCTGAAAGGCCAGCCGCAGGGGCATGACGCCCCCGACGACCCGGCGGTCGGCGCGGACTCCCTTCGCAACAACAACTTCGAGTACGGTGGCGACCCTGCCGGCAACGCCGTGCCGCGCGCGTCGCACATCCGCAAGACCTACCCGCGTGATGAAGACACGCCGGGGGGCGGCGAAAACAACACGCAGAAGCGCCGGCTGCTGCGGCGCGGCGTCCCGTTCGGCCTTTCACTGAACCTCAATGCCCCCGCCCCGCACGATTCGGGTGATCGTGGCCTGCTGTTCCTGTGCTACCAGAGCAGCATCGAGGAGCAGTTCGAGTTCGTGCAAAAGATTTGGGTCAATAACTCCGGCTTCCCACAGGGGGGCGACGGGGAAGACCCGATCATCGCGCAGAGCAAGACCGGGCTGTTCGCCTGCCCCGGCGCGAACCCGGCGAACATCCCGGCCCTGAAGCATTTCGTGACGACCACGGGCGGCGACTACTTTTTCCAGCCGTCCATCAGCGCCCTGTACCACATCGCGGGCGTCCCGCAGCCGCTGGGCGCATGATCCATTCGGAGGGGCGACCCACCGGGTCGCCCCTTCCCGTATCCCAAACTTCCCATGTACTAGCGGACGGCGGGCCGATCTTCCAGACGCCGTAGCAGGAGGCGGAGACCCACGCCTCGTACCCGCCGGCCTGCGCGGCGCCCCGGCGTGTTGAGGGTCAGTCCGGCTCGAAGCAGAGGGCGGCGGTGAGGAAGGCCCAGCGGTCGGCCGCCTCCTCAATCGCTTTGGCCGTCGGCTTGCCGCCGCCGTGCCCGGCCTGGGTCTCGATGCGGATCAGAATCGGCGACGTGCCGGCCTGGGCGGCCTGCAAGGCGGCGGCGAACTTGAACGAGTGGGCCGGCACGACTCGGTCGTCGTGGTCCGCCGTCGTGATCAGTGTCGCGGGGTAACAAGTCCCGGACCGGATGTTGTGCAGCGGGGAGTAGGCGAGCAGTGCGGCAAACTGCTCCGGGTCGTCCGCCGAGCCGTAGTCCGTGGTCCACGCCCAGCCGATGGTGAACTGATGGAAGCGCAGCATGTCCAGCACGCCGACGGCGGGCAGCGCCGCGCCGAACAGGTCAGGCCGCTGCGTGAGACAGGCGCCGACCAGCAGACCGCCGTTGCTGCCGCCGCCGATGGCGAGTTTGGGCGTCGCGGTGTACCCGTTGTCAATCAGCCACTGGGCGGCGGCCAGGAAGTCGTCGAAGACGTTCTGCTTGCGCGTCTTCGTCCCCGCCTGATGCCACTCCTCCCCGTACTCGCCCCCGCCCCGCAGGTTGGGGATCGCCACCAGACCGCCCATCTCCATCCACGCCAGCAGGGGGACGGAGAAAGAGGGTGTCAGAGAGGCCCCGAAACCGCCGTACCCGTACAGGTACGTCGGATTGCCGCCGTCGCGCCGCAGTCCGCGTTTATGCGCGAGAAACATCGGCACCCGTGTCCCATCCTTGCTGGTGTAGAAGGTCTGCGAAGCCTCGTAGTCGGCGGGGTCGAAGACCAGGAGCGGCTGCCGGAAGACCGTGCTGGTCGCGGACGGAATGTCATACCGGTAGATCGTCGGTGGCACGGCGAAGCTGGTGAAGGAGTAAAAGGTCTCGGCGTCACGGCGCTTGCCGCCGAAGCCGCTCACGCTGCCCAGCCCCGGCAAAGGCACCTCCCCGAGCAACGCGCCGCCCAGCGAGAATGTTCGGACCTGCGCGCGGGCGTCCTGGAGATAGGAGGCGAAGAACTGATCGCCGACCAGGCTCACTCCCTGCAGGGTCTCCTCAGACTGAGGGATGATCTCCCGCCAGTTCTCACGCTCCGGCTGACGGGTATCCACCGCCAGCACACGGCGGCGGGGCGCCTTCAGATCGGTGACGAACCAGAAGACCGGTCCCTCGTTGCCGATGAACCCATACGCCGCGTCGAAGTCGGAGAACAGCTCGACCACCGGGGCGTCAGGAGCCGTCAGGTCTTTGTAGAAGATCGCATTCTTGGGGTCGGTGCCCCGCCAGACGTGGATGAGCAGGTACTGCCCGTCCTCAGTGACGTGACCCCCGAAGCCCCATTCCTTTTCGTCGGGGCGATTGTAAACGATCTCGTCAGCGTCTTGCTCCATGCCCAGCCGGTGGTAGCATAGCTTCTGGTAATAGTTGACGCCCTGGAGCGCCTCCCCCTCCGACGGCGGGTCATAGCGGCTGTAAAAGAAGCCCAGACCGTCGTGCGTCCAGGACGCGCCGGAGAACTTGACCCAGCGCAAGCGATCGGGCGCGTCTTTCCCGCTGGCGATGTCACGCACCTGCCACTCCTGCCAGTCCGAGCCGGCGTTGGAGAGGCCGTAGGCCATCCGCGCGCCGTCCTCGCTGACCGCGAGGCCGGACAGGGCGACCGTGCCATCCGGGGAGAGCGTATTCGGGTCCAGCAGCACCCGCGCCTCGCCGTCCAGGCTCTCAGCAGTGTAGAGAACGCTCTGGTTCTGGAGGCCGTCGTTTCGGAACCAGAAGTAGCGGCCTCCCTGCCGGAATGGGACACTGTAGCGTTCATAGTCCCAGAGCTGCGTCAGACGCTCTTTAATCCGTCCCCGTGACTCGATGCGCCCAAGAAAATCGAAGGTGAGGGCGTTTTCCGCCTCAATCCAGGCGCGGGTTTCAGGGGAGTCGGGATTCTCCAGCCAGCGGTACGGATCAGCAATGCACGTCCCGTGATATTCGTCGGTGTGGGCGACCTGAGGTGCTGAGGGGTAAGTGGGCGCTGTCATGAGTGCGGGAGTCCTCCTAAGTTTTCGCTCCATTGTACCGAATCTCACCGGCGACTCATGTTATAATTTATAGTGATCTATCAATGGGGATAAAAACATGAGCATGACAGCAGTAGACAATCTTGCGGAGGTAGCCGCCGCCGCGTATCGCCTGACCACCGATGGCGCGATTACGCAGCCGGCCGAGTGGCAGGTCGCGCTCTATGCCCGCCTTTCGCAGCCGGAGGCCGATGCCGGCGACCTGCTCCTCGCCCCGGATGGGGCCGGCAAGACGGAAGCCGTCCTAATCCCGTCCTTGGGTTTTCGGCGCGGCGGCGCGCCCCACCGCCTGTTTCTGATCGGCCCCGACGGCTCCCCGCTCGATGAGCCCCTCTGCCGGCTGACGCCCTACCTGCGCGCCTGGGTAGGGGCCGACGAGACCCCGCGCACCCTCTGCCTGGATTACGCCGAGGACGACGCCGACGGCAACGTCTGCCGCCGCTTCTTCCCCGACGGCACGGAGGATCCGCACATCGAGACCAACCCGCTGGAAGCCGACGTGGACCTGATCCTGACCACGTTCTCCCGCTTCCAGTCCCTGTTCTTCGGCGCGGGCGGCGTCCACGCCCTGCCCTCAGGCCTGCCGACCGAGGATGCCGAGCACCATCAGCGCCGTGACCTGTTCTTCTTCGACGAGGCCCATTCCTACCAGCCGGACGCCTTCGCCCGCTTTCACCGGCTGGTCGAGTTCCTGTTCGCGGAGGACAACGACATCTTCGTCGCCTCCACGACCATGCCGCCGGCCTACCAGGAGGAACTGTCCTTTCTAGATGTCATCCGTGTCCCGGAACGCCCCGACGCGCCCGCGCGCACCCTCGCCCATGTGCCCGCCGCCGACCCGCTGGCGGAGATCGAGGCCCGCATCCGGCGCGAGTATTTTCAGAACGCCCGCGTCTTCGGCGTCACCGAGTCCGTCGCCGACGCCGAGTCGCTGTACGCCCGCCTGGCGTCGTCCTACCCGCACAGCGTCTACCTCTACCATCCCTCCCTCCCCGCCGATGCCCGCCGACGCACCTACGCCCAGCTGCGCGAATTGGAGAAGGAGGGCGAGGGCTACCTGCTGCTGACCACCGGCGACGCCTTAGAATCGAGCGACCTGGACGCCACCGTGCTGCTGTCCACGCTCTGCCCGCCCGAAAATCTCATTCGCCGCGCCGGCCGCTGCAACCGCCGGGGCGAGATGCCCTCCGGCCAGCTCGTCCTCGTCGGCGATAGATTCGCCCCCGCCTCCCGCCCGCTCCCGAAGGCCGCCGACTACCTCGCCGCCCTGGGCGAACACTCCGGCCGTACCTTCGACGCCGAGTTCTGGAAGGCGTTTATCTGAGGTTCCGAGGGCCCGCCGTTGCCGGCGGGTCTCACTCGCCTCCTGCCGCTCGCAACACGCATCAAGACCTGCAACTTTATTCTGTATGATGTGTCACACTTGTTTAGGAAACAAACATGATGAGAGCCAAAAAGCGAGCAGTCTCTTCTCCACCCGCCTTTGATGTGGGAAACCTGACTCATCGTCTGACGGCGACGGGTCTTGTGGTTGCCGCCGGAGCGTTGGCTGTGGTAACGGGACACGATCATGGCTTAGGCGCCCTGGCTTCGACCGCTTCCGGCATTAGCGGCAACGTGCTGGCTGCGGATATTCACAAGGTCTTTACAAACCGATCCGGCGGCAAGCAGGATGTGCTACACAACCATGACCTGACGCTCGCCGTCGGTAAGGCAATGGGGGCCGTGATCACCCGGATAGCTAACGATAGGCCCGCTGGTGAGGGTCGCACGGCCCTCCTACGGATGGCTCAGGTAGCCCCGGAACGATGGCGCACCCTGAGCGCGGATCAAGACCCTGAGTTTGCCGACATTGCGGAGGTTCATCTTCCCGCCTTGCTGTCCAACCGTGCCGAGGAGATGGCGAGTGTTCGGACTCTGGAGGTGAAGACGTGGGAGTCCGTGTTGTACTCGATGTACCCGGAGAAAACGGTTAATTCGACCACCATCAAAACAATCGCGGAAGGACTGCATCAGGGGTTTGCCCAGGCACTCTTTGAGATCCTCAAGATTGACTTTGCCGAGGGGGGCAAAGCCTTCCCCGCCCTGATGATGATGGTGATGGGTGACACGAATGCCGTTGTCAAAGAGACAAGGGCCGATGTCAAGGACATCAAAACGGGGGTGGAGACGCTGCTTGCGCGAAGCCAGCAGCCGCCTCATTCCCTCAGCGATCTGCCCGTTTCCGGCCAGCACGAGATTCCCCGGCGCAACCTGCATTTTACCGGGCGGGATGCCATCCTGGACGAAATTCGTCGCCTGCTGCAACCCGGCATCCCGGTCGCTCTCACCGGCACTCCCGGCATCGGCAAGACCGAGACGGCGGCGGAGTATGTCTACCGCCATTACCCCGATCAGAGTCGCGTCTACTGGGTGAATGCCGACACGCCCGAAAACCTCAATCTGGGCTTCGCCGACATCGCCCGCTGTCTCCACCTGCCGCTGGACGTGAACGCGGAGCCGGCCCAGATCAACGCCGCCGTCAAGCGATGCCTGGCCGAGCAAAGCGGCTGGCTGATTGTCTTCAACAACGTCGAAAGCGCGTCCCACGCCGCCGGGTACTACCCGCCCGGCAACACCGGATGCCTTCTGCTGACCACCCACTCGGATAAGACCGAGAATGCCGCAAAGCCTATTTCCTTTGACCCCATGGGGACAGAAGAGGGAGCCTGCCTGGTTCTGCGCCGCGCGAACATCCTCGGAGACCAGGACTCGCTCACACAAGCTAATGATGCGGATCAGAGGGCGGCACGGGCGATCAGTCAGGAACTGGGCGGCCTGCCGCTGGCCCTGGATCATGCCGGGGGCTATATGGACTCCTTCGATTGCGGGTCGGAAGAATATCTTCAGCTTTACAGGACCGACGGCAGGTCGTACCGCGACAAATCGGCGTACCCGCATGATCCAGAGCGCAAGACGGTCTTTGCGACCTTCTCCCTGGCGCTTCGGAAAGTGGCCGAAACCCACCCCGCCGCCGCCGACTTGCTGTATCTGTGCGCGTTCCTCGCCCCGGACAACATCCCGGAGGAGATATTCACCGGGCACGATGCAGACTTGGGGGAACACCTTAATGCCGTAGTCTCAAACCCGGGGTCATTCCGTGAGATCGTCGCCGCCGCAGTTCGCAGCGCCCTCCTGCGCTCCGACCGCAAGACCCATATGCTGACCGTGCATCGTCTCGTGCAGGAGGTCATCAAAGACCACATGACCGAGGACGAGCAGCGCCTTTGGTCAGAGCGAGTCGTCCGGGCCGTGAGCAATGCCTTTCCCGACGTGGAGTTCTCTAATTGGTCACAATGCGCCCGCCTCCTGCCCCACGCGCTCATTTGCAGCGACTTGATCCAGGTCAACAAGATCATAAACAAAGAAGCAGGTTCTCTTCTCAACGCAGCCGGACACTATTTGTTCGAGTGTGGGCAGTATACAGAAGCCGAGCCGCTGCTGGCGGGGGCGTTTACGATAATTGAGGCAACGCTGGGATCGATGCATCCCGACACCGCCACCTCCCTCAACAACCTCGCCATCCTCCACAAAGTCCAGGGCCGCTACGATAGGGCCGAGCCGTTGTACGCGCGGGCGCTGGCGATCCGGGAGCAGGCGCTGGGGCCGGAACACCCTGACACCGCCGCCAGCCTCAACAATCTGGCTATGCTCTACCAAGAGCTGGGCCGCATCGATGAGGCACAGCCGTTGCACACGCGGGCGCTGGCAATC
Organism: Armatimonadota bacterium; assembly: GCA_019239955.1. Lineage (GTDB taxonomy): Bacteria > Armatimonadota > Armatimonadia > Armatimonadales > Capsulimonadaceae > JAFAZD01. The sequence continues at coordinate 42,600 of JAFAZD010000001.1, forward strand.
GTTCAAGCGGTGCTGGGGCCGGAACACCCTGATACCGCCGTCAGCCTCAACAATCTGGCTATCCTCTACCAAAAGCTGGGCCACTACGCCGATGCCGAGCCGCTGCTGGCGCGGGTGCTGGCGATTGTCGAGGCGACGCGAGGGCCGGGGCATCCGCAAACAGCCACCTCCCTCAACAACCTCGCCGAACTCTACAAAAGCCGGGGCCACTACGCCGATGCCGAGCCGCTGCACCGGCGTGCGCTCTCGATCCGGGAGCAGGCATTGGGACCGGAACACCCTGACACCGCCATCAGTATCAACAACCTAGCGAGCCTCTATGATCACTGGGGCCTGTCCGATGAGGCGGAACCGTTGCACACGCGGGCGCTGGCAATCGTTCAAGCGGCGCTGGGGCCGGAACACCCCTCCACAGCCACCTCCCTCAGCAACTTAGCCCTTGTCTACAACGCCCAGGGCCGCTATAGCGAGGCTGAACCGCTGCTGGCACGGTCCCTATTCATTAGAGAGACGACTCTGGGGCCGGAACACTCCGACACCGCCGCCAGCCTCAACAACTTGGCCGTTCTCTACCAAGCCCAGGGCCGCTTTGTTGAGGCTGAACCATTGCACCAGCGGGCACTGGCAATTAGGGAAGCGACGCTGGGGCCGGGACATCCCGAGACCGCCGCCAGCCTCAACAACCTCGCCCTCCTCTATCAAGCCCAGGGGCGCAACGAAGAGGCCGAGCCGCTGTACGCGCGGGCGCTGGCGATTGTCGAGGCGGCACTGGGGCCGGGACATGACGACACCGCCACCTCCCTCAACAACTTGGCCGAACTCTACAGGAGTCAGGGCCGCAACGAAGAGGCCCTGCCGCTGTACGCGCGGGCACTGGCGATCCGGGAGCAGGCACTGGGGCCGGGACATCCCGAGACCGCCGCCAGCCTCAACAACCTCGCCCTCCTCTATCAAGCCCAGGGGCGCAACGAAGAGGCCGAGCCGCTGTACGAACAGGCGTTGGCAATTGTTGAGGCGAGGCTCGGGCCGAGACATCCACATACGGTGACTATCCTGAACAACTTGGTACGCTTCCATGAAAGCCAAGGCCGCTATGCAGACGCCGGGGTGTTGTGTCGGCGGGTGCTGGCAATTAAGGAAGCAATACTGGGGCCGGAAGATCTTGAGACGGCTATCTACCTCAACCATCTCGCCTTCCTCTACTACGCCCAGGACTGTAGTGAAGAGGCCCTGCCGCTGTGCGCGCGGGCACTGGCGATCCGGGAGCAGGCGCTGGGGCCGGGACATCCAGACACGGCTGTGGTTGCAGAGAACTATGCGATTTTACTGGAAGCAGCAGGCCACGCGATAGAAGCAGAGGCGCTTCAGGTGCGTTTCTTCGGTTCGTGTTAAATTTTCAACAGGAACACCACAGCACCCACCTCCTTAATGATATATCTCAATGACCAGGGAGCCTTAGCCTGAAAATGGGTACAACGCCCGCAGAAGGCGAGGTTCGTTCATGCGTCTTGGGTTCGCGGTGAAGGTGCTGGGGGCGGGGGGGAACATCGCCACCATCACCGAGGGCGAGGGGCTGCCGTCCAACGACGCGCGGCGCTGGCAGAGCGGCCCCCACGTCCGGCAGAGCATTGAGTACGTCCGCGCGATCTTCCATTACCTGCACAAAGTAGACATCCACATGTACCGGATGTCCTCGGACTTTGTGCCGTACCTCACCCACCCCGACCTGCCACAGTTCCACAACCAACTGGATGAGGCCGCCGACGAGTTGGCCGATCTCGGCGCGCTCGCCCGCGACTATGACATCCGCCTCAGCCTCCATCCCTCCCAGTATATTTTGCTGAACGCCCAGGATGACGAGGTCGCCCGCAAGAGCATCGCCGACCTGAACGCCCAGGCGCAAATCTTAGATGCGCTGGGCTGCGGCCCGGAGGGGGTCGTCGTCACCCACATCGGCGGCGTCTATGATGATCGGGAGGAGAGCCTGGCCCGCTTCATCCGCCGTTATCAAGAATTGCCGGAAGGGACTCGCCACCGGCTGGTGGTGGAGAACGACGATGTGAGTTACTCCATCACCAACGCTCTGCGGGTACACGGCGAGACGGGCTGCCCGGTGGTCTTTGACAACCTGCACCACTTCTGCCTGAACCCGGAGGGGATGCCGATGCGCGAGGCGCTGCACGCCGCCCTCGCCACCTGGCCGGAGGGGGTGACGCCCAAGATCCACTACTCCTCGCCGTCCACGGCCTTCGAGCCGCTCACGGAGAAGCAAAAAGGGAACAGCGGACGTGACAAAACCGTCTCAAAACTGAGGGCGCCGCGCACCAAAGCCCACGCGGATTTCATCAACCCGCTGGAATTCGTCCTGTTCTGGGACGCGGTGGGGGCGCAGGCGGCGCGACCGTTTGACATCATGCTGGAGGCGAAGGCCAAGGACGTGGCCCTGCTGCGCCTGCGCCGGGAATTGCAGAAGCAGAACGAGCGTTGTCTGCCGATGGACGGCAAACGCACCAACATTGTCACCGAGAATTAATGCAGAATAGGGGTGGACAAGCCATAATGTGCTATAATGAGGGTGATATGGTACGCGCGACGGCAGACCCCATCGTCTCTCCCCGACCATGCTCCTCAACGTCGTCCCCCGTGTCCCGGAATGACCGTATTCGGGACCGTCTTTCAACCAAACCGGGAGGTGGAATCTCAATGAGCAACATGCGGACCTCGATCAAGTGCAACTGCGGCCAGCGGATCATCGCCAAGGACGTGGTGCAGCACGGTTACTACCTGCGCCTCTTCGGTCCGAGTTTTGTGTATGTCAAATTCCGCTGCTCCCGCTGCAAGAAGCTCGGGGAGCAGTTCATCAAGCAAGAGGAGTGGGAGGAAGGAATCCTCAAGGACCATGTGGTGGAGATCGCCCCAGAGGAGAAAGCGCAGCTATCCTCCCTCGGCCCGATTGACATCAACGAGGTGTTGGACTTCCACTTCCAGTTGGAGAACATGGCCGACCTGAAATCCTTG
>JAFAZD010000003.1 GCA_019239955.1 Armatimonadota bacterium
CCTTCCCCACCCCGGAACGAATAGCCTCCGTTCCCTTCGATGAGTTCGCCGCGAAAGCCCGCATGGGCTACCGCAATGCCTACGTCCACGCCATCGCCACTGGCATTGCCGACGGCCGCCTGGACCTGGAAGCCTGGCAGGACGAAGACCTGTCGGCGGCGGAACTGCGGAAACGGCTACTGTCCCTTTCCGGCATCGGCCCCTACGGGGCCGCGTGCCTGATGCTGTACCTCGGCAAGCCCGAACACGTCAATGCCGACTCCTGGGCGCGGGCGTTGCTGTCCAAGGAACTGGGCCGCGCCGTGACTGACAAAGACGTGCATGACTTCTTTGCCGATCACGGCGAGTGGCGCGGCCTCGTCTACAACTTCTATCCTTGGAAGCAGGGCTGATCGGCCTGCCGGGCGAACTTCCAGGCGGCTTTGACTGTTATAAGGGGGGAAAGCGAGGAAGGTGAACATGGAGAAAGCGACGTTTGGCGCGGGCTGCTTCTGGGGCGTGGAGGCGGCGTTCCGGCAGGTCCCCGGCGTGACGGATACCGCCGTCGGCTACATGGGGGGGACGCTGCCGAACCCGACGTACAAAGATGTCTGCACGAACCGGACGGGCCATGCCGAAGTGGTGCAGGTCGAGTACGACCCGACGCGGGTCTCCTACGACGACCTGCTGAACGTGTTCTGGGAGAACCACGACCCGACACAGCTCAACCGGCAGGGGCCGGACTTCGGGACGCAGTACCGCTCGGCGATCTTCTATCATACGCCGGAGCAGAAGGCGGCGGCGGAGGTGTCCAAAGCCAAACTGGAGCAGGGCGGACGTTTCAAGAAGCCCATCGTGACGGAGATCACCCTCGCCCCGGAGTTCTGGCGGGCCGAGGAGTACCACCAGCAGTATCTGGAGAAGCGCGGTCTGGCGTCCTGCCATTTCTGAGCCGCAACTCTTGATAGGGCCGACCCGGTTCGTGGGGTTCACGGCCAAGTCGAGGCAATCATCGGGCGGGAGCGCGACATCCTGAACTACCTGGGCAGCCACCCCGAACACGACTGGCGCGTAGCAGGGCTGTGGCGGGCTGTCCCGCCTGCCTGGTGAATACATCCTCCTCGGCGGCGAAGAGAGAAACGGCCGGGCTGCCGCTGATGATACTCAAACGCCGCAGGCTCAGGAGATGATCCTGAGCCTGCGGCGTCCGTTCTGAGAAGCGTTACTCGGACTTCTTGGCCGGGCGGCCGCGCTTGCGGCCGGTTGGGGCGCTGGAGGTAGAAGTGTCGGCGGCGCTTCCTTCCCGGCGGGTGGCGGCACGCTGGCCGCGCATCTCACCGCCCTTGCGCCCGATCTCGGCGTAGAATTCGGTGCCGCGCTCGCGTTTGACGGTCTCGCCGCCTTTCTTGCCGATGCTCTGGTAGAAGGTCGGCCCGTAGCGGTTCTTCACCGTCTCGCCGCCCTTGCGCCCGGCCTCGCGGGCGAGGCTGGGATTGGCGGCGAAGCCGCCTTCCTTATCGTGTTCGTGGGAACCCCGGTGGGCCTCCGCGATCTTGCGCGCCCCTTCGGAGCCCGCGGCGGGTCCTGGTTTTGCCATTGGAATAGTCTCCTTGCTTATGATCGTGTGTCAGACGTTGGTGGCGGGACCACTGGCACTGTTGTCACCGCCTTCAATGCTCGATGTCAGTTCCTGCTTCTTCTCCTGCTGCGCCTTTTTCCCGGCCTCGACGCCCTCGTGAATGGCGTCCTTCTGGTTGTCTATAAAGGTCTTGCTCCCCTCGACGACCCCCTGAACGGTGCTCTGCACGGTGGACACCTTGTCCGACACCTTGTTGCCCAGGTCGCCGGCGGTGGACTTGACCGAGTCGGTCGCCTGGCCGGTCTTGGCCTTGACGCTGTCGGTCACTTCGGCGGCCTTGGCCTTGGCGCTGTCGGCGAGGCTCCCCGCCTTATCGGACAGGTCGGCGGCCTTGGCCCTCGCCGTGTCGGCGAGGTCGGCGGCCTTGGCCTTGGCGGTATCGGTGAGGTCGCCGGCCTTGTCGGAGAGGTCGGCGGCTTTGGCCTTGGCGGCCTCGGTCAGTTCGGGGATTTTTGTTCTGGCGAGGTCGGTATACTCATCCGTCTTCTGTTTGAGAAGGTCGCGGGTCTCGTCGCCCCGCTGGGGGGCATACAGGAGGGCGAGGGCCGCGCCGAGCGCACCGCCGAGGAGGAGGCCAGCGAAGAACCCACTTCCCCCACCCTGGTCATTGTCTGCCATGTTCGTCTGCTCCTTGTTCCATCCTCACCGCCCTACGGGCGGTGCAAGGGATATTTTATTTTTTACCGTCCGTTGGGCGTCACGGTGACGCGCTCCTCGGTGACGGTGGTAGCGCCGTTGCTGCGGACGGCCCGGGCCGCCTTCTTGGTCCCATCGGTCGCCGCGCGACTCCAGACCGACAGGCCCGTCGAGAGGCCGGTGATCAGGCTGCTGAGGTTGATGAGCGGAGCCGTCACGGTTTCCTGGACGACGGTGGTGGTCTGCTCCACCTTCTCGGACATGGTGTCGGTCAGGGCCTCGCCTTTGGTCAGGATGGAGTCAGCCTTTTCGCCGACATTGACGGTGATTCGCTGCACCGTGTCCAGCGTGTTGGTGGCCTTGGCGATCACCGGATCGACCTTGTTGATAAGTTTTTCCAGCTGCTGCTCGATCTTTTTGATGGCGATCGCGATGGCGACGAACGCTCCGACCGCGATCAAGGCGAACAGCAACACAAAGAAGATGAGACAAAAAGAGGCGAGGCCTCCAAATTGTACAGGTGGCATCTTGATCCCCCGGCGAAGAACTCCCGTGCCCTGCGAGCAGGCTGACGCCATGCAAGGTTGGTAGCATATACCCCCGGCGCAGACCTCCCAAACAGGTTTCGCCGAAAAAAGTGCCTGCTTTGCCGATAATTTTACGGGGCTTTTTTCCAGAGTTCGCGCAGGCGGGGGGTGAGGGCGGCGATGGCCCGCGCGCGGTGGCTGATGCGGTTCTTCTCGTCCGGCGACAGCTCGGCCATGGTGCGCCCGAAGGCTGGCAGCAGGAAGACGGGATCATAGCCGAATCCCGCCCTCCCGCGCGGCGCTTCGGTGATCATCCCTTCGCAGACGCCCTCGGCCTCGGCCAGCGCGCCGCCCGGTGCGGCGGCGCAGGCGGCGCAGACGAAGCGGGCCATGCGCTCGGAGGCGGGTACGCCCCGCAGCCGCTCCAGCAGGGCGGCGGCGCGGTCGGCGTCGGTCGGGCCAGCCCAGCGGGCGCTGCGGACGCCCGGGTCGCCGCCCAGGGCGTCCACGCAGAGGCCGCTATCGTCGGCCAGGGCGATCAGGCCAGAGGCATTCGCCAGCGCCAGTGCCTTGATCCGGGCGTTCTCGGCGAACGTCGTCCCGATCTCCGCCACTTCGGGCAGGGGGCGGCCAAGATCAAGCGGCGTGAGCAGCGTCACCCCGGCCAGGTCCGAGTGCCCGGATAGCAGGGCGCGCAGCTCGACCACTTTGCCCGGATTACTCGTCGCTAGGAGAAGCCGCGCCGTCACCGGGCACGCTCCGACCACTTCTTCCACAAAGCGGGGTCGGCGAGCAGGGGGATGTAGAGGCCGCCGACGACGGAGCGAGCCTGGAACCCGGCCTTCTTGCCGTCCGTGGTCCAGTACCAGTCGGTCAGCGGGACGCGGGTGGGCGTCTCGCTGGCCCAGTCGTACAGCGGGTCCACCAGCGCGTGAAAGTCATCGCGGTTGTCCGCCAGCGTCGCCGTCCAGACGATCCAGTCCAGCTTGGTGTAGTCACTCCGGCTGTCCAGGGGCAGGCCGTACTTGTTCTGGCGGGTCTTGTAGAAGGCGATCTCCTTTTGGGCGACCTCGGCGGGGAACAAATTGAGGCGGAGCAGCTTGTCCCAGACCAGGTTGTACTTCTGGCTCCAGGTGCCTTCCTTGTCGAAGGCCAGCCGGTAGTGGTCGCCGTCGTCGGCCATCTCCGTCCACTGCTGGACCATCTCCTCGGCGGCCTGACGGTAGGTGGCGGACTCGGCGGCGTGCCCCGTCGCCTCGCACAGCCGGGCGAAGCAGCCCAGGGCGACGATGGCCTTCACCGAGAGGTTGACGTTGTGCGCCATGTGGCCGGCGAAGTCGTCGGTGCAGAGCTGGTTGGGCGGGTTGAGGCCCTTGTCGCGCAGGTACTCGGCCCAGTGCGTCAGCAGGGGCCAGTACTTCTCGACGTATTCGGGATGGCCCTCCACCTGGGTCAAGGCGGCAAGCAGGATCAGCATATTCCCGCACTCCTCCACCGGCATCTGGTCCTCCTCATTGCGCTCGCCGCCGCCGTAGACCTGGCCGTTGCAGTGAGGGTAGGTGCCCAGGTCGTGCGGGGCGAAGGGGAAGCGCCAGCGGGGGGACAGGGCGTAGTCCAGGATGGGCGTCAGCATCGCCCGGAGCAGCGTGGGGTTGAAGAGCAGGAAGAACGGCGCGGACGGGTACGTGACGTCCACGGTGGCGATGCAGCCATTCGAAAAATTCTCTTTGGAGAGGAACAGCGGCGTGCCGTCGTAGTCCACCGCCAGCTTGTGGGCGGCGATGCACTGGCGGAAGGCGAGCGCGCAGATCTGGGCGTACTTGTCGCCGCCGACTTGGGCCAGGTCGGCCATCAGTTCGTCGTCGAAGGCCCGGCAGCGCTGCATCAGCGCCGGGTAGTCCCGCGCTGCGGTGTGCAGGAGCGCCCCGGCGTCGGTGTCCTGGCGGCGCCAGTAGGGGCGTTCTCTGCGATGGAAATACTCAATGGAGAAGATGTCGTCATAGGCGAGCAGGACATGGCGGGAGACGGCATCGGCCCCGACATCGCCCAGGGCGAGGGAGCAGGCGAGGACGGGCCAGCGGTTGTGGGCGGGGCGCGGGGTGCCGATCTCATCGGCGGCGGGAACCGCGCCGGTCTCCACGAAGGCGCGGCGGGCGGCCCCGGCGTTGGCCAGGGCGGTCGCCGCCCCGGCGTCGCGGGGGACGGCCAGGTAGAGGTAGCCCCAGTCAATACGCAGATTGTCGCCCGCCTTCTCCAGCACGGCCTGCTGCTGCGACCCCAGGCTGAGCACGTCCAGACCGGCGAGCCGGTAGCGGGCGCTGACGACCGGCTGGTCGGGGGTGTTGACGACCCACTCGGACAGCGCGTGGAAGTAGAGGGAGACGTCGTGGCTGCGGCCATCGGCGGCGCGCACGTCCCAGGTGATGTAGGTGACGGGGCGGGAGAGCACATCCAGGTCATCCGCCAGCAGCGGCGAGCACCAGGTCAGGGTGACGTGGACGCCCGCCCCTTCAAATTCGTAAATAGTGCGCGTGGGCAGCACTTGCAGGCCGGTCTGCTCCATCGCGGGCGTGTCGCGGGGGCGGGTGCCGATCAGGCGGAAGCTTTGGCCGTCAACGCGAATCAGGCCGCACAGGCCGTAGTTGGACCCGGTCCAGTGGCGGGTCTCGCCGCCGGTCAGGCGGTCGGCCAAGGACCAGCCGCTGAAGTAGGGGTCGTGCGTGACGAGGGGGACGGCGGGCGGGCGAAAGGCGGGGTTGGACATCAGGCGCTCCGAAGTTCAAAATTGATCTCCGGGCATTATACCCCGCCGCCGCCAAAGTTTGGCCGCACCAGGCGGCAAGGAGGTCCATCCCCGGCGGCCCGCCGCCATGTTCGACCGGCCGGCGCGTTGACACCCCGGCGGCGAATCGGCTATACTGGCAGCAGAAGGGGCCGTTATGTCATGGTTCTGACCTGGGATCAAGACCCGACCGAGCTGTATCCGGGCATCGGGATTGCCGACACCCTGCAGCGCCTGATCCGCGAGCGCCTGACGGCGCACACCGAGGAGCCGCGCAGCCGGGAGCACGAATTTCCCGAAGGCAACATCCGCGCGCTGGCCGACGAGGGCCTGCTGGGCATGAGGACGCCGCGCGAGTACGGCGGGCTGGGGCTGGACACGCTCAACGTCACCTACGCCGTGGAGCAGATCGCGCGCGTCGCCCCGGCGACGGCCTTCGTGCTGCTGTTGCACACGCTCACGGTCAACCGCATCGCGCGGGGGGGCACGGAGGCGCAGAGGCGCAAGTACCTGCCGCGCATCTCCGGCGAGACGCTGGGCGCGTCCGCCTGGTCCGAGAGCGGGGTCGGCGCGGACAAGAGCGTTCTGAACACCAAGGCGTATTGCGAAAACGGCGTGTGGCACCTCAGCGGGCAGAAGGCGTTCTGCACCGGCGCGGGCCACGCGGGCGTCTACATGGTGATGACGGACACGACCGAGGGCAAGGGGTTTTTCTTGGTCGCCGACGACAACCCCGGCCTGCGGATCGGAGAGCCGATGGACTCCATGGGCTTGCAGGGGACGCACAGCGGGGCACTGTCGCTGGAGGACGCGCGGGTTCCCGACGCGGACCGGGTCGGGGAGCCGGGCAAAATCGGCCCGATCATCAACCTGGACATGCAGGCCGGGCTGCATTCGGGGATCGTGGCGACGGGGATCGCGCTGGGGGCGTTCGGCCGGCTGCTGGACATCGTCAAGGCCAACAACTCGTTCGAGAAGTACGAGAGCGTGCGGGTGCGCGTCTCGCAGCTCGCCGCGATCCTGAGCGTGATGCGGACCCATGTGTACGCGCTGGCGCAAATGGCCTCGCTGGCCGACGACCAGCGCCCGCCCATCGAGGCGGCGACGATGACGGCGAAGCTGTTTTTATCGGAGCACGCCCTGCAGATGACGACCGAGGCCATCGCCATCGCGGGCAAGGCGGGCTACCTGCGCGAGAATGGCCTGGAGCGCCTGCACCGGGATGCGCTGGGCATCGTCATCGCCGCCCCCATCAACGGCCAGGTGCTGGGCAGCATCGGTGAGTCCCTGCGCGCCCACGACCGCTCCTCACATTTATATAAGGTGTAAGCGATGAACAACAAGATTTTCGTCACCGCGCCATTGCTGGCCGGCCTCGTCCTGCTGGCGGGCTGCGGGAACACACTCAACGGCGCGCGGCAGGATGCCGCTAACGACACGCAGGCCGTGGGCACGGCGGCGCAGAACGCCGGGGCGGCTACCCGGCGCGATGTCGCCCAAGTCGGGTCCGACGTGAAGCAGACCGCCGGCGACGCCAAGGCCGAGTCGGTGCTGCGGCCCGCCATCAAGACGGCCATCATCCGCGACCCGGTGCTCAACGACACGCGCAACCAGATCAATGTCACCGCCGATGCCCGCACGGTCTACCTGCGCGGCCACGTGACGGACCCCAGCATGAAGCAGCGGGCCACGGAGGACGCGCAGGTCGTCCTGGACAAGCACCACTCCGCCGCGCAGATCAGCAATGAGCTGACAGTCGGCGGCTCTTAATCTTGCTTATCGGAGTGCTCGTCGTCAAGAATGGCATTGCCGGTCAAGGCTTTGGAACCCAGGTTTGCGATCAGCGCCAGCGCGCCGACATAAACGATCAGTGTAATCATGCCGCCATTGTCGGCGGCTGCGCCGGAAATCCTCATGGCGACCACGGTAATTTTGCGAAGTTTTTGATATGAGTGGCAATCTCAGAATCATGGGCGTGATTCCGGCGCGGCTGGCGTCCACGCGGCTGCCCCGCAAGGCGCTGCGGGAGATCGCGGGCCACCCGATGGTGTATTGGGTCTACCAGAACGCCCGGCGCTCGCCGCTGTTGACGGACTTGGTCGTGGCGACGGACAGCGCGGAGATTCAGCAGGCGTGCGAGGCCGAGGGCGTCCCCGTCACCCTGACCGGCGAGCACCCGTCGGGCAGCGACCGGGTGCATGAGGTGCTGACCCGCACGGACGCGGACATCTACGTGAACATTCAAGGGGACGAGCCGACCCTGCGGCCCGACCACCTGGACCTGATGCTGCAGCCCTTTTTCGGGAACGCCGGGGCGCGGGTGACGACACTGAAGGTCGCCATCGGCCCCGACGAGGCGGCGGACCCCAACAATGTCAAGGTGGTGACGGCGGACGACGGCCACGCGCTGTATTTCTCGCGCTACCCCATCCCCTACGACCGCGCCGGGGCCGGGCGGGTGCAGCACTACAAGCACATCGGCCTGTACGCCTACACCCGCGAGGCCCTTTCGTTCTACCACCGCCAGCCCCAGTCCTCGCTGGAACTGGCTGAGAGCCTGGACCAGCTGCGTTTCTTGCAGAATGGCGTCCCGATCTACGTCGCCGAGACCGCCCATGACACGGTCGGCGTGGACACCGAGGCCGACTTGCAGCGGGTTATTCAGATGTTCGACAACGGGTAGGGGCGACCCGCCGGGTCGCCCTGAGGACCCCCTCCGGCTCGCTGAGGCTCGCCACCTCCCCCGTTCCGGGAGAGGAAGTGTCATAAGAGCATCTGCCGACGACATGAACCCTCTCCCTTGCCGAAGGGGGAGGGAAGCGCGCTTGCGCGCGGGAGGGGGTTTCTCCCCCGGAATGCCTATGTATCTCCTCTACAGCCTTGGCTTCGGCGCGTGGGTCGTGCTGATGACCCCGTTTTTTTTGTGGAAGGCGTGGCGGCAGCAGAAGTACCTGCCGGCGTTGCGCCAGCGGTTGGGCAACCTGCCGGAGACATTGAAGTCTGACGGGCGGCCCACCATCTGGATCCACTCCTGCTCGGCGGGAGAGACCCTGAGCGTTCAGCCGCTCGCCCATGCCCTCAGCCAGCGCTTTCCCGATGCGCGCTTCGTCTTCTCCACCATCACCAAGACCGGCCAGGCCATCGCCCAGGAGCGGTTCAAGAAGTACGGCGCAGGGTGTACGTTCTACTTCCCGATTGACCTCGCCGCCATCGCCAACCGGGTGCTGGACTGGATTCAGCCGTCGCTGCTCCTGACCGTTGAAACGGAAATTTGGCCCAACGTGCTGCACGAGGCGAAGAAGCGCGGCATCCCCATTGTGATGGTGAACGGGCGTCTGTCGCCGGAAAGTTTTCCCTATTACCAGCTCGTCCAGCCACTGCTGGGGCAGGTCTTTCGGAATTACAATGCGCTGCTGATGAAGGGGCCGGAGGACGCCGAGCGGGTGCAGCGATTGGGCGCACCACCGAGCAAAATCCAGGTCAGCGGCAACATCAAGTACGACCGGGACACGGTGGAGAAGGAGGTCTCCGCGCAGCAGGCGCGCGCGCTGGACGAGGCGCTGGGTCTGACGGCCACCGAAGCGCCATTGATCGTCGCCGGCAGCACGCACGACGACGAGGAGCAGACGCTCTTTGAGGTCCTGCGTCGCCTGCGGGCGATGCCCGCCCTGGAGGGCACGCGCCTGCTCATCGCCCCGCGCCACCCGGAGCGCTTCGGGACCGTCGCCGCCCTCGCGGAACGAATGGGCTTCCGTGTGCGGCGGAGATCAGCCCCCTCCCCGGACAAGCAGGATGCCGAGGTGCTTGTTCTGGACACGCTGGGCGAATTGGCGGCGGCGTATCAGTTCGCCACCGTTGCCTTCGTCGGCGGGACGCTGATCCCGCACGGCGGGCAGAGCATCATGGAGCCGGCGGCGCATGCCAAGGCGATCCTCATCGGCCCCTCCATGGAGAACTTCCAGCACACGATGGACGAGTTCCGCGCGGCGAACGCCGTCGTGCAGATTCCGGCGACGGAGTCGGACAAGGAGGCGCAGCGCCGGCAGCTGACCGACGAGTTCGCGCGCCTGCTGGGCGACGCGGACGAGCGGCAGCGTCTCGGCGAGGCGGCCCTGACCGTCGCCCAGAGCAGCAAAGGCCCGACCCAATTCACCGTCGAGCGCATCGCCGCCGTCTTTGAGGAGGTACTCGCCAAATGAGCGAAGTCCTTGCCCGCCTCCGCGTCCGCGAGACGCATGGAATACGGCGATTTCTGTATCCGCTGTCTGCG
>JAFAZD010000094.1 GCA_019239955.1 Armatimonadota bacterium
TCTGCGCCAAGACCAGCCTCCCGCCCGGTTTCTCGGGCATCGCATCCACACGCACCACACCCACGGGACAGGGTGTCTGCTTTCGTCCACGTTAGCCGCCTACCTCGCCGTTGACCCTTCCCTGGAAGAGATGATCAGCGAGGCAAAGCACCTGCTGACACTCGCCTTGGAGAAAGCTGTGGTTGTGGGCCAGGGGCGCGGTTACCCGGATGTCTTCGCGGCGGTCAACGCACTCTCCTCCGGGGATAGCCGGACGCATGCCGAGCGGCTGGCGCTCTTGAAGGGTGTGTACGTGATCACGGACCCGGACCTGGCCCGGGGACGGACGCCGGTGGAGATCGCCGGGGCCGCGCAGGCGGGCGGCGCAGGCATCTTGCAACTGCGGGACAAGCACCTCTCCAGGGACGGACTGGTCCAGGCGGCGCAGGACATCCGGGAGGCAGCGTCCGCGCCGCCGCTCTTCATCGTCAATGACCGTGTGGACGTGGCGATGGCGGCGAACGCGGACGGCGTTCACCTCGGCCCGGATGACATGCGACCAGGAGATGCAAGGTATCTGCTCGGCCCGGACAAGTTGATCGGCGTGTCCACCGGCACGTTGGAGGAGGCGCGGGCGGCGGCCCCGTATGCGTCGTACTTCGGCGTGGGGGCGATCTTCGGGTCCAAGACCAAACTCGACGCGGGGGGACCCGTCGGCGTGGAGCGGATACAGGAGATCAAGGCGGCGTTCCCGCACATCCCTGTGGTCGCCATCGGTGGCATTAACCGGGACAACATCATGGAGGTGGCGCGGGCGGGGGCGGACGCGGCGGCGGTGGTGTCGGCGGTCGTGGCCGCGCCGGACATGGCGGAAGCGACGCGGGAATTGGTGCGGCGGTTTGCGGAGGGAAAAGGGACGTAGGGGCGCAGCATACTGCGCCCCTACCCCGGCAGGTGGGGGTCTCTGCCGCCCCGCAACAGCGCCCGGAGATGAGCGGCATACAGCCTCGGCAGAGGAACTGTCTGCCGGGGCGGGGCGTAGTGGTCGCGCAGCCAGCGGCGGCTGGGGAAGAGCAGGCGGCGGAGAAGGCGCGGCTGGCGCAGGGGACGGTCGGACAGCAGCAGCAAGAGAGGCAGACGCAGCCCCTGGGTGCGCCGCGCGGTCAGGTCCTGCGCGCGGGCCAGGGCGAAGCGCTCCAGCAGGCGGCGGGGCCGGGGCGCCAGCGCGGCCAGGGCGGTGGGCGGGATGGCGGCATCCAGCAGGCACGCGGCCAGCCAGAGGCCGGTGTACGTGATGCGGGTCAGGCCCGAACGGCGGGCGAGGTCGGACAGCAGGGGCCAGTCAATCGGCTGCGCGGCGCAGACGTGCTGAATGTCCGCCAGCGAGCGTGGGGCGCTGAGGTAATGCCCCGCCAGGTGCAGGCACAGGTGCAGGAGTTGATCCTCAGGCCCCAGCACGCGCGCGGGGGCGCTGGCGAGCAAGACGGGCAGTGATCGCCGCCACAGCGCGTCCTCGTCCACGTCCCACTCCCCCCAGAACAGGTCGTTGTTGACCAGGTGTGTGTGCAGCTCCAGCACGATGGGGCCCGCGGGAGTTTGCTTGGCGAAATCGGCCTGGCCGTCGTGACCCGCCAGCAACTCGCGCCAGTGCGTCTCATCGGCGGCGTAGCCGAGGTTTTCCAGGACGACGCGGGCGCGGGGGGCGTCGGCGGGGCGCACGAGCACGTCCAGATCGCGGAAGTCGCGCAGGCCCAGGCGGGGGTAGACGGTCTCGGCGAGCACCGCGCCCTTGAGCACGATGACGGGCAGGGACTCGGCGGCGCAGGCGCGCAGGAACTCGGCCAGGTGGGAATGCAGCAGCAGGGTTCGGGCCAGGGTGCGCGGCTCCTGGCGCGCCGCCTCCGCGTACAGGCGCAACGCAAAGGGCGTCATGCCGAATGTCCCCGGGGCCTGCGGGAGCGGAACGCGCAGATGAGCAGGGTCAGGACGCGCTGCACGGGGCAGAGAGTCCGCGAGAGGCGGGCGATGAGTTGATCACGGAGGCCGCCGGAGTCGTCCACGCGCCCCAGAACCGCTTGCGGCGGCGGGTCCAGATAACCCAGCGCATCACCCTTGAGGCGCAGATCGGGCATGACGCGGACGATGCGGTGCAGGGTGGGCCGCCCATCGCAGATGGCTAGGACGACCTCGCCGATGCGCAGCCCGGCCCGGTCGGCGACGGGGACGAGCGTGACAACCACGCCGGGCCGCATCCAGGGCCGCATGCTGCCGCCCAGGGCGCGCAGCCGAACCGCGTGGCCGCGCGCCAGTAGTTCGGCGGCGAGATCGGAGGATAAGAGGGGTGTCATGGCCGGGCCGTGAACGCCGCTTCTGCAAGAATCATGCCAAGCGCAATCACCGGCATTCAGAACGACACAGGTGTATAAGGAGGACGCAGGGACAGAGGCAGAAGCAGGGGGCGGGTTAATCCACGGGGTCTTCGTTGGCCCCGCGGCGGTGGATGTCCATGACGTCGGTGAGGCGGCGGAGGCGGTTCATGGTGTCGGCGATGTGCTGGGTATCGGCGGCATCGAAGGAGATCTGCATGATGGCCGTGTGGTTGGGCAGGGAGCGGGTGCGGATGGCCTGGATGTTGGTGCGGGCCTCGGAGAACAGCTTGCCGATGTCTTCCAAAAGGCCGATGCGGTCGGTCAGCTCCACCTTGATGTCGGTCAGGTAGCGCTCGGTGCCGGACGGCTGCCAATCCACTTCAATGAGACGGTCCGGCTCGGTCTGCTGGTAGTGGGCGACGTTGGGGCAGCCGTGGCGGTGCAGGGCGATGCCCTTGCCGCGCGTCATGTAGCCGACCACGTCGTCGCCGGGGACGGGCTGGCAGCACTTGGCGCGGATCATGGCGACGTCCTCCAGGTCGCCGCCGACCTGCAATTTGCCGGTGTTGGTCGATCTGCGCTCGAAGCTGCGGACCTCCGGGGAAGCCTCCTGGGTGAGCGCCTTGAGGCGGTTGACGACGCTGCCGACCGCCGTGTCGCCGTAGCCGACGGCGGCGAGCAGGTCGTCGGCGGAGTGGTGGGACATGGCCTCGGCGACCTTGCCGAGCGTCTCGGGGGCGAGGAGGACGCGGGCGTCAAGGTGAAGGCGTTCCAGCTCCTTTTGCAGCAGCTCGCGGCCACGGGCGACGTTGGCGGCGAAGCGCAACTTGCGGAACCAGGCTTTTATTTTTGAACGGGCGTGGCTGGTCTTGGCGAAGGCAAGCCAGTCCAGGGACGGGGCGGCGTTGGGCTGGGTCTGAATCTCCACGATGTCACCGTTCTTGAACTGGTAGGTCAGCGGGACGATCTTGCCATTGACCTTGGCGCGGACGCAATGCTGGCCGAGGTCGGAGTGGATGCGGTAGGCGGCGTCCACGGGCGTGGCGCCCAGGGGGAAGTCCAGCACGTCGCCCTTGGGCGTGAAGACGAAGACCTGGTCGGTGAAGAGGTCGCTGACGACCGAGCGCAGGAACTCGGAGGCGTCCTTGACGTCGGATTGCCAGTCGAAGAGCTGCTTGCGCAGCAGGGTCATCTTCTTCTCGAAGCGCCGGTCCGAGCTGGGGGCCTTCCCCCCGCCCTCCTTGTACTGCCAGTGGGCCGCGATGCCGAAGTCCGCCGTGCGGTGCATCTCGGTCGTCCGTATCTGAATCTCGAGCGGCTCGCCGTTGGGGCCGACTACCTTGGTGTGCAGGCTCTGATAGCCGTTGGACTTGACCTTGGCGATGTAGTCGTCGAACCGCCCCGGAATGGGCATCCAGAGGTCGTGGACGATGCCGAGAGTCTGGTAGCACTCGGCGACTGAGGGCACGATGACGCGCAGGGCAATCAGGTCATAGATGTCGCCGAGGTCGAGGCCCTGTTTGACCATCTTGTTGTAGATGGAGTACAGGTGCTTGGGGCGGCCCTCGATGTAGGCCTGAATGTTCTCCTGGGCCAGCCGGCGGTGGAGGATTTCGGTCGCGGTCTCGATGTCCCTCTCGCGCTGGGCGCGGGTGCGGTCGATCTTGGCCTTGATCTCGTTGTAGGCATCGGGCTTGAGGTATTTGAAGGCCAGGTCTTCGAGCTGCCACTTGATCTGCCAGATGCCGAGCCGATGCGCGAGCGGGGCGAAGATCTGCAAGGTCTCCTGGGCGACCTTCTGCTGCCGGTGTTCGGGCATCGCGCCGAGCGTCCGCATGTTGTGCAGGCGGTCGGCGAGCTTGATGACCATGACGCGCAGGTCTTTGGCCATCGCCAGCAGGATTTTCCGCAGGTTGGCGGCGGACTTGTTGGTCTCGCCGTGACGCTTTTTCCGGGCATCGTCCACAGGCCCCGCCCCCAATTCCGGGGGGGCCGGAGCGGCCTCGATGCGTGCGCCGGGGGCGGACTCGGTGCGGGCCTCGAAGTCGGCCAGTTTCAGCTTGGTCACGCCGTCCACCAGGTCGGCGATCTCGTCCCCGAACTCGGCGGCCACCTGGTCACGGGTCACATGGCAGTCCTCAATGACATCGTGAAGCAGACCGGCGGCCAGGGTGGCGTCGTCCATCTCCAGGCCGGCGAGGATGTGGGAGACAGCGAGGGGGTGCGTGATGTAGGGCTCACCGGAGCGGCGGAACTGGCCCTCGTGCTTCGCGGCGGCGTAGGCGTAGGCGCGGCGCAGCAGGCAGACATCGGCGTCCGGGTGATACGATTGCGCCCGCGCAATCAGTGTATCTATCGTATTGTGAACGTCATCGGCCATCGTCGCCCAAGAAGCTCCTCAAGCCCCGCAAACTAGCGGGGTTAAGACGTATCATACCCGAATTATCGGGAGTTTGTCTCCCAAGATCAAGAATCGGTTTTACCGAGGCAAGGGTTCCCGCCTGTCCCATTGCTTCGCCAGGAGGGACAGCAACGCCCTCGGCGATGAGCCCATCACCAGATCAACGGCCCGCTTGAGCCTGAAACAACGGGGGCTTCGCCGTGTCTCGGCGAAGCCCCCATTCGGCAGAGGCGGTCAGATTTTCGGGACCACGAGGCCGTAGTTGCCGTCGCGGCGGCGGTAGACGACCTGGTGCTGGTTGGTGTCCATGTCCAGATAGATGTACCAGTCGTGGTCCACCAGTTCCAGCATCTGCATGGCGTCGTCCACGCTCATCGGCTTCATGGTGACGGCCTTGGTGCGGACGATCTGCGGGGCCGGCTCCTCGTCTTCCTCTTCGGAGGAGGCGGGCAGCACGCCGTCGTTCGGGTTCAGGGCCGCGTTGTTGGGGGGATAGTTGACGCGAAGAGTGTCGGCGTGATTGCGCAGGTGGGTGCGCTTGGACTTGAGCTTGCGCAGGCGCTGCTCCAGCTTGTCCGCGACGCGGTCCAGGGAGGCGTACATATTGTTGGTGCTCTCCTCGCCGCGCAGGGTCAGGTTGTCGCCGTGCAGGGTGACTTCCACCCGGTGCTCCCCGTGCTTGTCCACGCTCTCGATCACGACGGCCTCGCGGACATCGGGGAAGAAACCATCCAGCCGCTGGAGGCGCTGCTCGGCGTGTCCGCGCAGGCCGTCGGTGATCTGGAGATGGTGCTTGCCTTTGACGGTGACGGCAATGGGCATGACGTGACTCCTTGTCTCAGGGGCGGGCGAGGCCAGCGACGGCGTGCGCGGCGATGCCCGCGCCCGCGCCGAGCGCGCCCAGCCCCTCATTGGTTGTTGCCTTTATACCCACTTGTGCGGGTTCCAGCCCGAGACAGCCGGCGATGATTCGGCGCATCTCCCCGACGTAGGGCGCGATCTTCGGCGACTCGGCGATCACGGTCACGTCTACGTTGACGACTATGTAGCCTTCGGCGGCGATGCGGCCGGCGACCTCCGCCAGCAGTCGGGCGCTGTCCGCGCCCGCGTAGGCCGGATCGGTGTTGGGGAACAGGTGGCCGATGTCCGGCAGACCCGCCGCGCCGAGCAGGGCGTCCATCAGGGCGTGCAGCAGCACGTCGGCGTCGGAATGGCCGTCCAGGCCGCGCCCCTGCGGGTCGGCGATCTCCACGCCGCCGAGCACCAGGCGGCGGCCCGGCACGAGGCGATGGACGTCGTAGCCGAGGCCGACGCGGGTGTGGGCGACGGGTTCAGGATGCCGGGCGCGCAGGATCGCTTCGGCCAACGGCAGGTCCTCCGGGCGTGTGATCTTCAGGTTGTCCGGCGCTCCCGGCACGAGATGCACCGGCTCATCGCCGAACGCCTCCACCAAGGTGGACTCGTCGGTTCCGTTGAAGCCGGCGGCGCGGGCGGCGCTGTGGGCGCGGGACAGAGTGGCGAGGCGGAAGCACTGCGGGGTCTGGACCGCCCACAGGCCCGCCCGGTCCACCCGTCCGGCGACGATTCCGTCGTCGCCGGCCGTCTTGAGACTGTCCGCGACGGGAAGGGCGGCGACGGCGTTGCCAAAGCGATGCGCCCCGTCGAGGCAACGGTCGAGGACGGGGGGGGTAACGAGGGGCCGCGCGCCGTCGTGGACCAGGATCAGGTCGTCGGCCCCCCCGCCCAGCGCGAACAGGCCGACCATGACCGACTCCTGGCGCGACGCGCCGCCAGGGGCGATGAACAGCACCTTCGGGACGCCGGCCAGCGCCTCTCGGCAACGCGCCATGTCTTCGGGGCCGGTGATGACCACGATCCCGTCCACGGCGTCATGCGCGGCGAACGCCTCGGCGGTCCAGCGGAGCACGGGCCGGCCGAGCAGAGGGGCAAAGACCTTATTGCCCCCCGGCCAGCCGGGATTAGTAAACCTTGCGCCGCGGCCCGCCGCGGGGAGAAGCGCGTACGTTGCGGTCGTAGTCCTCGTCCTCGTCGCCGCCCGCGATGGTGGCGAAGATCATCTTGCCGGCGGCGGTCTGCAGCACGGAGCTGGTGACCACGTCCAGCGTCTCGCCGATGCGGCGGCGCGCGCCCTCCACGACGATCATCGTGCCGTCGTCGAGGTAGGCGACGCCCTGGTTCATCTCCTTGCCCTCCTTGATGATCGTGACGGTCATCTCCTCGCCAGGCAGGACGACCGGCTTGAGGGCGTTGGCGAGCTCGTTGATGTTGAGCACCTCCACGCCCTGCAACTCGGCGACTTTGTTGAGGTTGAAGTCGTTGGTGACGATCTTGCCGTTCAGCTTCTTGGCGAGCTTGACCAGCTTGGAGTCGACCTCCTCGCGCTCGCCCTCGTCGGGGCTGTCGTAGGTGCGGACCATCAGCTTGAGCTCAGTCCGCATCTGGTTGAGAATGTCCAGGCCGCGCCGCCCGCGCGCGCGCTTGAGGCCGTCGGGCGAGTCGGCGATGTGCTGCAGCTCGTCGAGCACGAAGCCGGGGACGTAGATCGGGCCTTCGATGAAGCCCGCACGGCAGATGTCGGCCACGCGCCCGTCAATGATCACGTTGGTGTCCAGGATCTTGCAGCGTTCGGGCTTGCCGTCAGAGCCGTCGGCCGAGGCCGCGGCGGAGGAAGGCAGATAAAGTCGTAGGTCATCTTTCATGCTGGTGGTCGCCACGACGCTCAGATAGACGAGCGAGATGGCGATCAGCACCGCGAGGCCGACTCCAGTTTTAAGAATCAAGGAAAGGATCAGAGTCAGGAGCAGGCCGATCAGGACGCCCAAAAAAGTCGCCACCTTTTCACTGGGCTCCATCTGCTTGAGGCGCTCGCCGGTTCGCACCAGCAGGTTGAACGCCGCAGAGGCCACCAGATAGGTGCTCAGTAAGCCCAGGACACAGAACGCGATCCGTGCGAGCACCGCGCCGCTGGGCGTGAGGGCCTCGCGGTAGACGGCGATCTGCGTGGTGACGAAGGAGCCGATCTGATACCCGGCGTAGCCGCCGAGGACCACCATGACGGTGATAAATACGGCGCGCCAAACTTGCAGCGCGACGGCGTGAGGGTAATCTGTTGTGCCGGTAGGCGTGGATTCGGGTTTCTTTGCCATTATCGTTCTCACCTCCTTTCTATGGATGATGTTTGTCATGAAGAATGGCAGCTGAGGTTGTTTCCTGGCAGGCGGAACTCAGCGCTCGCCCCGGCCGACGCGGATGCGGGTCTCGGCGTGGGCGAGGGCGGCGCGGGCCTGGGCCTGCTCCGGGGAGCCGACCTCAGTGCCCTCCAGCATCTGGCGGGCGGCCTCCAGGTCCGCCTCGGCGCGGGTGAGGTCGATCTCGTCGGCGCGCTCGGCGCTGTCGGCGAGGATGGTGGCGCGGCCCTCCGGGGACATCTCCAAAAAGCCGCCGGAGATCACCAGGCGCGACGTGGTGTGGCCGTCGGCGAACCGGACGAGGACCTCGCCGGGGATCAGTTCCGTCATGATCGGCGCGTGGTGGGCGAGGATGCCCAGCGATCCTTCGGAGCCGGGCGCGCTGGTCTCGACCACGTCCTCACTCAGCATGACGCGCTCCGGGGTGACGACTTCGAGAGGGTATGAGGTTGCCATGAATTCACCTGCGAATAAGAAAGCCCCTCACCCGGCTCGCTCAGGCTCGCCGCCCTCTCCCTCACGGGGGAGAGGGCTGGGAAGGGCCTATTCCCCCTCGCCCCCGTGAGGGAGAGGGGGTTGGGGGTGAGGGGGAAGCCTAGCCGCCGAGGGTCCTGGCCTTCTCGACGGCCTGATCAATGGTGCCGCACATCAGGAAGGCCTGCTCGGGCAGGTCATCGTACTCGCCGTTCAGGACCGCCTGGAAGGACTTGACGGTGTCCTCGCGGCGGACGTACTGGCCGGGGATGCCGGTGAACTGCTCGCCGACAAAGAAGGGCTGGGACAGGAATCGCTGTATCTTGCGGGCGCGGGCCACGACCAGCTTGTCCTCATCGGACAGCTCATCAATGCCGAGGATGGCGATGATGTCCTGCAACTCTTTGTAGCGCTGGAGGATCTGCTGGACGCCGCGCGCGACGTTGTAGTGCTCCTGGCCGACGATGTTGGGGTCCAGGATGCGCGACGTGGAGACCAGCGGGTCCACGGCGGGGTAGATGCCGATGGCGGTCAGGGCGCGCTCCAGATAGGTGGTCGCGTCCAAAAAGGCGAAGGTCGTCGCCGGCGCGGGGTCGGTCGGGTCGTCGGCGGGGACGTAGATGGCCTGAACGGAGGTGACGCTGCCCCTCTTGGTGCTGGTGATGCGCTCTTGAAGCGCCCCCATCTCGGAGGCCAGGGTCGGCTGATAGCCGACGGCGCTGGGCATGCGGCCCAGCAGCGCGGACACCTCGGAGCCAGCCTGGACGAACCGGAAGATGTTGTCTACAAAGAGCAGCACGTCCTGCCCCTGCTCGTCGCGGAAATATTCGGCCATCGTCAGGCCGGAGAGGGCGACGCGCAGGCGCGCGCCCGGTGGCTCGTTCATCTGGCCGAAGACCATGGCCGTCTTGTCAATGACGTGGGCGATGTTGCCGTCCTTGTCCTTGGACTCGGCCTCGGACATCTCCAGCCAGAGGTCATTGCCCTCACGAGTGCGCTCGCCGACGCCCGCGAACACGGAGACGCCGGAGTGCTCGGTGGCGATGTTGCGGATCAACTCCTGGATCAGAACCGTCTTGCCGACGCCCGCGCCGCCGAACAGGCCGATCTTGCCGCCCTTCACATACGGGCAGAGCAGGTCAATGACCTTGATACCGGTCTCCAGGACCTCGACCGTGGCCGCTTGGTCCTCCAGCGTGGGGGCCGGCCGATGGATGGGAAAACGCTCCGTCACCTGAACGGGGCCGCGTTCGTCTATAGGGGCGCCGAGCATATTGAAGACGCGCCCCAGCGTCACGTTGCCGACTGGGACCGAGATCGGGCCGCCGGTGTCATTGACGGCCATGCCGCGCATGAGGCCATCGGTGGAGGTCATGGCGACGCAGCGGACGACGTCATTGCCCAGATGCTGGGAGACCTCAACGGTCAGGTCAATGCTGCGGTCGGGATCGCTGATAGTCAGCGCGTTGAGAATCTGGGGCAATTCGCCCGGCGCGAACTCCGCGTCCACGACCGGCCCCTGCACCTGCACGATTTTTCCCATGCCCATAGCGGCAGTGTTCTCCTTTGAATTTCCGTGAAAAAGTTCGCAATGTCTGCGATTGAGTATATCCGAAAATCAGGAGGAGTGTCAAGGGAAGACCGGAACCCCCTCCGGCTCGCTTTGGCTCGCCACCTCCCCCGAAACGGGAGAGGCAGGGTGGCAGATGTCAACCCGAGGTAAGAGTTGTCCCGGCGGCCAATGTTAGCCATTCACCCATGCCGTCGTTCCATAGCAAGGTCAATAGGCCCATACAGATCGGCCTGACGAATCGGCGACGGGACAGAGTAAAGAGGATGCCGACGCAATGCCCGACGCCAAGCCGTTCTCTCCGCCCGTGTGTGGAGCGGATGTGAGTAGCGGGCCTCGGCCAAGCGGGTTAGGCTGACTCTCCGGTCTCTGATGTAGGCGATGCTGAAAAAGGCCGGGTGCTTTCTGCGTCGCCGCCTGAAGGCCGGGTGCGGATGCCTGCGGAGCTTCAAGACCTCCTTCCCGTCGCCATCAATCGCGGAAGACACCCACCGAGACCGCGTTCGAGCCAGACGTATTTGGGAGTAGGTGAAGCAGTGCTTGCTGGCGTTTATCATCGGGTCTATCGGCTGGACCAGATCGCGCAGCCTGGGAAACTGCTATTTCAGTACCTCAGCGATCTCCCCGGTGATGGCGGCCTGGCGGGCGCGGTTGAGGGAGTAGTCATGCAGCGCCTCCGTCAACAGCTCCTGCCATTGCCACCGCCGTTCGGGCGAGAGTCGGATTCTCCCCGTGAGCGTCACCGGCTCCTGATGCGCGTCTTGGTGGCCGCCGAGTTCCCCATCGGGAGGCCAATCGCGTGTCACGTCCTGAACAGCATGGAGGAGCCTGGGCAAAAGATGACCCGCCGTCTCCGCACCCAAGTACGTTCGTTCTTCGCCCAGCAAGTAACAGAGACTCCAGCCGAAGTCATTGACGGCGATCTCAATCAAGAGGCTGTCGCCGTCGCCATCCAGCGTCAAGGTTGCTGCCACGGTGCTGATCGCCTCCTGCCGGAATTCTGCAATTTTACGATAGCCTCACCTATCTATTCCGACGTTCGTACCGGGTTCGCAGGTGAAGCCTCCAAGATTGCAGTGTCAGCCAAGAAAAACACAGTGGGGGGAACCAGAATACGAACAAGTCAACATTCAACACGAAACCGCCGTACTTACGGTACTCATGAAAGCCGAACCATGCGCTGAAGGCGGCCATGAACAGGTAGTACCATCTGTTCTTGATGGCCCATATCTCGCTCTTGCTCTTGCTCAACGGCTCCGGCGGGGGAATCGGGGGTCGTGCTATGGCCGGCGGCCAGACCACGTCTTCCGACTGCCGCTCATCGCCGGACGGCATGACGTTTCTTACTTCAGCGCCTCGGCGCCGCCGACGATCTCGGCGATCTCCTTGGTGATGGCGGCCTGGCGGGCGCGGTTGAGGGAGAGGGTCAGGGTGGAGATCATCTTGCCGGCGTTGTCGGTGGCGCTGGACATGCTGGTCATGCGCGCGCCGTGCTCGGAGGCGACGCTCTCGATGACGGCCTGGTAGACCTGGGTGTCCACGTAGCGCGGCAGCAGGCTGCCCAGAATCTGCTCCGGGTTCGGCTCGAAGATATAGTCGGCGGTGGGACCCTGCGGGGCGCTCTCATCGCGCTGGGGCGGCTCCAGGGGCAGAATCTGCTGGGTCTGGGGCCGCTGGGTCATCGCGCTGATGAACTGGGTGTAGACCAGGTACAGGGCGTCAATCTGGCCGTTCTGGAACAGGTCGCGGGCGGCGCGGGACAGATCCTGGGCCTCGGCGAAGGAGAGGCCGGTGGCGGGGACGGGGTGTTCGGCGATGATGGGGAACCCCCGGCGGCGGAAGAAGGCCGACCCCTTCTTGCC
This sequence comes from Armatimonadota bacterium, assembly GCA_019239955.1. Taxonomy (GTDB): domain Bacteria; phylum Armatimonadota; class Armatimonadia; order Armatimonadales; family Capsulimonadaceae; genus JAFAZD01. Next base: position 11,865 of record JAFAZD010000094.1, read on the forward strand.
GACGCAGACCATCTGGACGCGCTCCGGGCCAAAGTCCCGGACCAACTGGTTGGTGCGGCGGATGACGTTGGAGTTGTACGCCCCGGCCAGTCCCCGGTCGCCCGTGATCAGGATGACGCCGATGTTCTGCGGGTTGTCCGCCCGGCGCAGGAGGGGGTGCTGGACCGCCCCGCCGGCCTGGGCGCTCAGGGACTGGAGCACCTCGCGCATCTTCTCGGCGTAGGGCCGGGCCGCCCCGACCGCCTCCTGGGCGCGGCGGAGGCGGGCGGCGGCGACCATCTTCATCGCGTAGGTGATCTTCTCGATGTTCTTGGCGACGCGGATGCGGCCGCGGATCTGACGGGGGGTAGCCATGCGGTATCCTCTGGAACGAAATGTGCCACTGCATGATACCGCAGGCCGTCCGGTTTGTCAACGGACGCAGACCCAACCTTGCCGCGGAAGACCTAACCCCGGTCGCAAGCGACCTGCCCCTTCCCTGCCAGGGAAGGGGCGAGAAGACGAAGGGCTGTGGCAAAGGCGTGGCCCCTCCTCACCCCTTCCCTGACAGGGAGGGGACAGGCGGCTCGCCGCCAGGGGTAGGTCACGCCGGCTCGGCCAGCAGTTTCTGGATCAGGGCGCTCAATTCCTGCTTCTCGGAGAACGAGAAGCCGCCCTGGGCCCAGCGGATGACGCCCTTCTTGTCGATCAGGAACTGGGAGGGAATGCCCTGCACGCCGTAGGCCTTCTGGGCGCGGTTGTTGTCATCGGGCGAGGCGGACAGGGTGTAGGTGACGCCGAGCGCCCGGGCGACGGCGGGGACGGCGCGGACGGAGTCGGAGTCGTCCACGCTGATGCCCACGACCTTCAGACCCTGGCCGACGTACCTGCGGTGCAGCGACTCCAGCGTCGGCATCGCCATCTTGCAGGGGACGCACCAGGTCGCCCAGTAGTCCAGCAGGACGACCTTGCCCCGCAGGGACCGCAGCGAGATGGGCTTGCCCTGGGTGGTCTCGGTGGCGAAATCCGGGGCGGCCCTGCCGACGGAAGCGCCGCCCGGCGCCTGCTCCGAAGGCGAGGGCGTTGCCGGGGCGGGCGGGTTGGACGCCACCGGCGGTGCGGGGGCCAGCGCTTGTTGGCGCTGCTGGCCGCACCCGGCCAGCAGCATCACGGTCATGACGCCGACGCCCGCGGATACGGTACGGCGGGCTGGGAGTCGTCGCATCGATTTTTCTCCTTCAGACACTTGACAAGTGAACTCAAAAACGGTTACAGTGAGGGCGACCGTTTTTGTTCCCACGGGCGGAATTTGTCCCGGGCGGGACGCGGAGCCGCATGAACGACGACATCTCCCGAATGCTGGACGCGGCGACGTTTGCCGTCGTCGGGGCGTCGCACAGGCCGGAGAAGTACGGCCACATCGCCTACCGGGCGCTGAAGGCGGAGGGGAAGACGGCGTACGCGGTCAACCCGCGCGCCGGCGCGGTGGACGGCGACCGCTGCTACCCCGCGCTGGCCGACCTGCCGGCCCGGCCCGATGTGGCCGTGATGGTCGTGCCGCCCGCTGTGACCGAGGCGGCCGTGGCCGAGTGCGCGCGCCTCGGCATCCCGAACGTCTGGATGCAGCCGGGCGCGGAGTCCGAGGCGGCGGTCGCGGCCTGCCGCCGGCACGGCATCGCCGTCGTCTCCGGCGGCCCCTGCATCATGGTGGGCCTCCGCACGCGGAAATATCGGGCGCAGGAGTGACGATGGATAAGAAGAGCAGTTACCGCTGCGTGGACGGGCGCAGCTACGACATCACGATGACTTGGAACGAGGGCTTCAAGGACGCCGACAAGGTCTTCAAGATCGGCTTCCGGGCCGTGGACAAGGAGACCGGGCGCGACCTGCGGCTGCCGCGCGAGATCGCCACCTACGCCATCGGCGACGCTGACGAGAGCCTGGGCGAGCGGGTCAAGTATTACTACGGCGGCAGCCGGGAGCTGATGATGCAGGAGTACCTGACCAGCGCCTACCGCCGGGCGTGCGACTACATCGAGCGCGGACACTGACAGGTCACGATGGCCTAGCCGTTCCAGGCGTTGCCCTTGTTCTTCTGCGGGTCTTCCCCGGTCGCGCTGAGATTGCCGGCCTGCCCGGTCTCGTCGGCGGAGGCGGTGCTGTCGGGGTCCACGTCGCCTGCGGGGGGGGTCTGCTCCGCCGCCTCGCCGGTCTTGGCGTCCTCGCCGCCGGGGCGGGGGCCGGGGTAGCCCTCCTGGCCGTGGGTCATGTCGGAGGCGTTCTGCGCGGGCGCGGCCCCGCCGCCCGGCGACTGCGCGCTGCCGCTGGCGGTCTGGTGGGGATCGTCGGGGTGCGGGCGGGTGTTCTCCTGCGCGCCGGTGTCGGGGGTCAGGTCAATATCGTTGGTCTGTTCCATGCCCCCAGTCTACCCGTTCGCGGGCGGCCTCACACTTTCCTCACACTTCCTCTCGAATACCTGACCCCTCGCCGCCCCCGGCGGCGTTGGACGAGACAGCGTCGCGCAGGTGCAGGTCGCGCAGTTGGGGCAGCTCCTCGGTCGCGTCGTCCTGCGGGTCGTACCCCACCAGCTCGCGGGCGTCGGAGATGTCCAGGCGCTTGAAGCGGTTGTCGGACAAGCCGTGCAGGATGGCGAACCGCACGTTCTCCACGTCAACGCAGCGCTGAATGAGCTGGGTGAGGTCGCGCTGCGAGACGAAGGCGTCCAGCATCTGGAGGCCCTGCTCGCTGCGGGCCGACTCCAGCGGCTGGAAGGCGCCGATGCGAAGCGTGATGGCCGAGAGGCCCTCCTGCTCCGCCATGTAGCGCGCCAGCGCCTCGCCGAAGCACTTGGAGACGCCGTACAGGTCGCCGGGGTTGACCGGCTCGTTGGTCTTCACCTGCACATCGGCCGGGTAGCCGGAGACGGCGTGGATGGAGGAGGCGTGGATGACGCGCCGGCACTCCGCCGACTTGGCGGCGACGAAGATGTTGTACACGCCGTCAATGTTGGCCTCCCGCAGCTCGCGCCAGGTCGCATGGGGATTCGGGTCGCCCGCCATATGAACGACGGTGTCAATGCCGTCGCAGATCTCCTTAAGGCGGTCCAGGTCGCCCAGGTCGGCGTAGACGACCTCGCCGAAGGGCCGGACGCGGTCAATGCCTTCGTCGTCCTCGCGCACCATCAGCCGCAACTGATATCTGTCCCGCGAGTGCTCGGCGAAGTACGACCCGATGCGCCCCGCCGCGCCCGTCACCAGGACGTGCCGCTTCGTGCCCTCCACCGTCTTGGCGAGCGCCCCCGTCTCCGTCGCCGTGAATGACTGCGCCATTATTCGTCTCCTGTCTGCGGCTCCGTCTGCGAATTCAGCGTCACCAGCAGTTCAAAGATGCCGACCGCAGCCAGCAGGCTCTTGACGTCCGTGGGTTCCTCCGGCAGCAGCCACGGCGCGGCGCAGAACAGCGCGCCGCTCACGCCGTCCAGCGCCAGGTGGACGCGCATCGGCAGCACCTTCAGCGGCCCGAAGCCCCACTCGTACTCTGTCACCAGGCTGTAGAGCAGCGTGGCGGCCGCGGCCGATCTCATCCAACCTGTCGCCTTCTCGTCCCAGCCCAGCAGGCCCGGCAGGGCATACAGCTTCACCGCCGTCAGATAGTCTAGGAGGCCATGCATCCGCGTCGAAATGAGTTTCATGCCGCCTTTTCCCCGTGTCTCCGCCGGCCCTAAACGTTTTCTTGACATACCTTTGGCCGCCCCGTCATAATGGCGGACATGGCAACCGGGTATGACATTCTCATCATCGGCGGGGGGACCGGCGGCACGGCGGCGGCCCTGGCGGCGGCGCGGGCTGGGCGGCGCGTCCTGATGACCGAGGAGACCGACTGGATCGGCGGCCAACTGACCGCGCAGGCCGTACCGCCCGATGAGAACCCCTGGATCGAGACCTTTGGCGGAACCCGCTCCTACCGCGCGTTCCGAGAGGGCGTCCGAGACTATTACCGCCGCCATTTCCCGCTGACGCCCTCCGCCCGTGCCAACCCGCTGCTCAACCCCGGCGACGGCTTCGTGTCCCGCCTCTGTCACGAACCGCGCGTCGCCCTAGCGGTGCTGGAGGCCCTGCTCGCCCCGTACCTCTCTAACGGGCAGGTGACAATCTTGTTGCGCCACATCCCCGTCGCAGCCCAGACCCAGGGCGACCGGGTGCAGGGCGTGACAGTCCGCAGCCTGGAGACGGGCCGGGAGCACGAGTTCCGCGCGCCGTACACCCTGGACGCCACCGAGACCGGCGCGCTGCTGCCGCTGGTCGGCGTGGAGTACATGGTCGGGGCCGAGTCGCGCGCCCAGACCGGCGAGCCTCATGCCCTGGACGGTCCCGCGCAGCCGGGCAATCAGCAGGGCGTCACCCACTGCTTCGCCCTGTCCTACCACCCCGGCGAGGACCACACCATTGAACCGCCGGCCCAGTACGACTTCTGGCGCAACTATCAGGCCCCGTTCTGGCCCGGCCCCCACCTCGGCTGGACGGACCTGCACCCCACGACGCTTGAGCCGCGCACCTTCTCCCTGTTCGGCCCGTCCGACGACCCCGGCCAGTTCATGACCCGCGACCAGTTCGTATGGGGCCAGCAGGGGCTGTGGCACTACCGCCGCCTGCGCCACTGTGCGAACTTCGCCCCCCCGCCCCCAATTCTGGGGGAGCCGGAGGATCGTGGGCGGGACATCTCGCTGGTGAACTGGCCGCAGAACGACTACTGGCTCGCCCCCGTGATTGACGTCCCGCCCGAAGACGAGGCGCGCGCCCGCGAGGCCGCGAAGCAGCTCTCCCTGTCCCTGCTCTACTGGCTGCAGACCGAGGCCCCCCACCCTGACGGCGACGCGCGCGGCTACCCCGGCCTCAAACTACGTCCCGATGTCGTCGGCACGGAGGACAGCCTGGCGAAGAGCCTCTACGTCCGCGAGTCGCGCCGCATCCGCGCCGAGATGACCGTCTGCGAGCAGCACATCTCGTCGGCCCTGCGCGACCACGCCGAGGTCTTCCCCGACAGCGTCGGCATCGGGTGCTATCGCATTGACCTGCACCCCTCCACCGGCGGCGACAACTACATAGACATCGGCTGCTGCCCCTTCCAGATCCCGCTCGGCGCGCTGCTCCCCGTCCGCGTGGAGAACCTGCTGCCCGCCGCCAAGAACCTGGGCGTCACCCACATCACCAACGGCGCGTACCGCCTGCACCCCGTCGAGTGGGCCATCGGCGAGGCCGCCGGCTCCCTCGCCGCCTTCTGTCTGGACACCCACACCCCCCCGCGCGCCGTCCGTGCCGACCCGACCCGCCTCGCCGACTTCCAGGCCCGCCTCCGCGCCCAGGGTGTCCCGACGGAGTGGCCGTCGGTGTACCCCATCTGATGGAGTCGTGATGAGCGGAGAAGTCAGCGTATTTGAGCGGCCACTGCCTGCCGGCTGGGTCTATCCCTGCTCAACAGCCGACATTGCGCAACGCCTGTCGCTTCTTCCCGCGCGGGATCTGGAGGGGCTGTGGGCGGTCGGCCTGGTGCCGGCCACCCGGAAGGACTGCTGGGCCAACGGCCGGTACTTCCCCGGCGAAAGGCCGACCATTCATCTCTACTCCTTCCGCGATACTCTCTCCTACAGGCAGCCGCCGCACACCCGTAGGGCGGACGTTGAGCGCGGCTTGGCGGTGGAGTTGGCCTACGGAATGCATGTGGAGCAGACCGGAGGCCGCTTCCTCTGCCGCTGGGACGCCGACAGCCTGCGCCGGTTCATCCTGGGACACGTCCTGCTGCACGAAGTCGGCCACCATGTTTATCAGCGGCAACGTCAACAACAGGACCCACCCCTTCTCCTCAGAACCAGAGCGTCGGAGCAGTTCGCGGAGGACTATGCTCTTCGCCTGCTCTCCGCTCCGAAGTTTCGATAGAGCGACCGGATGCGGGAGAAAATAATCGCGCCTCAGTTCCGTTAATCCTTCCAACTTGGCGCAATTTGTGTTATTATGTTCAATATGACAGGGCTATACCCACACAAACAACACGATTAGGAGCGACTCAATGATAGGACGGCGCACCATTGCCGCCGGATTCTTGCTCAGCCTTCTCCTCGCTTTTGTCGCCCCGGCGGCGCGCGCCCAGGAGGCACCCATCGTCCGCGTCCGCGATCTGAGCCGGTACTTGCAGAAGGTCGTGACCGTGCAGGGGCGCACCGGCTACATCGCCGAACGTTACGAGCAGCCGGGCCTGCACGCCTTCACGCTGCGCGACGACTACAATGACCAGGTGATTGTCCGCACCATGGCCAAGGACTACCCGGTGATGGGCGTCACCTATCGCGTCACCGGCTGGGCCACGCGCGAGAAGGGCGTCCTCTTCCTGGACACGCTGAAGGGCAACATCGTGCCGGCGTACTCGTCCGCCCCGCCGCCCCGCGCCCAGCCGTTCAACGCGCCCCTCCTGCTGGGGATCGCGGCGGCCCTGGCTTCCCTGGCGGCGCTGGCGGCCCTCATCGTTGTCGTCGTCCGCGTCCGGGCGCGCGCCCTCCCGGAGTGGGGCGAGATGACGGTGGCGAGCGGGCCGGACAAGGGGAAGACGATGTCCCTGCGCCGCCGCCGCATCCCCCTGGGCCGGGGCGTCAGCGCCCTGCGCGGCATCCGCCTGTCGGGCGGCGATACGACCATCAGCAACCTCCACGCGGTCCTGCAATACCGCAACGGCGCGCTTTATTATATCGACATGAGCCGCAACGGCTCGCGCATCGGCGGCGAGCGGCTCAAGTCGGGCGCTCCCACCCGGATCAATTCGGGCGACCTCATTCACCTGGGCACCCAGGGCACGGTGATCATCGTCCGCCTGCGCGATGTCGCGCCCACGCCCGGTTTCTGGGACCGCCTGCGCGAGCCAGCCCCACTCGCCGAGCAGACCGTGATGTTCCCCGACCAGCCCGCGGAGGACCCGTCCTGGACGCATACCCCCGACGAGGCTCCCGCCCACGACGAGCACGCGGCGGCGCACGCCCCCGCCGATCAGGATGGGGATGGCTCTGACCCCCCGGAAGCCACCGACATGTCCGCGCGTCCACTCTTCTCCTTCGTCTCCGTGTCGCCCCGCGACCGCCCCGCCCCCAGCCCCGCCGACCACGCGGACTCCCCGGAGCCGTGGAACGAGGAGGAAGTTGCGTAGCCGTAGCAAGTATGATAGAATGGAGTCACCCACCCGTGGAGACTCCGCAAGGGGCAGCCGGGGTTCCGGGAGACCGGAATAGCCATTGAGCCGGAAAGCAGGCTTCGTCCTGTCAAAGATCATCGCCTCCAGGCGGGTTGCTACGGCCAAAGAGAGGGCGAGGCCCCGTGCCTCGCCCTCTCCACCTTTTGGTAGGGCTTTGTTGCACAAACACGCGCCGGTACTCACGGGGCTGAAGCCCCGCGCTTCGCCGGATCAGAGGTCAAATGCCCGCCTGCGTGGGTCACTTGTCACGGGCGTGGCCTTTCCGGGGCAGAACGGGTAGACTGAGGAATCTCCTGTCCGGAGGCCCGTAATGCCACGAAAACAGAAGGAGCCTCTCCGGCCGCTCGCGCCCGAGGAGCGGACACAACTCGAACAGATCGC
>JAFAZD010000158.1 GCA_019239955.1 Armatimonadota bacterium
CGTGGGCGCGATCAGGCGCTTCAGGAGGTCGGAGTCGGGATCGGGGTCCGGGCCGGTCACGGTCGCGGCGAAGCCCAGGTCCCGGGCCTTCTCGGCGAAGGACGGGCTGAGGGCGAAGCGAATATCATGTCCCCGCCGCCTCAACTCCAGGGCCAGGGCGAGGAACGGGTTGACATCCCCGGAGGAGCCGAGCGTATGAACGAGAATGCGTGCCATCGGAAGAAGTGTACCCCGATTAGAACCCCCTCCGGCCCGGGCGAAGCCTTTCCGCAGGAACCAAGCCGGTCCACCTCCGCAGGGGGTTCTTCGCCCGTCTTTGGGTATAATCGCGGCATGGTGAATGAACAGATTTTGCGCGAGGCGCGGCGGCTGGCGGATGAGGTCTTCCGGCCCCACGCGCAGGAGGCCGATCAAGGCGAGGTCACGGGGCAGGTCGGGCAGAACGTCCGCATGCTGGCCGACGCGGGGTACTTCGGGCTGGGCATCTCCCCGGAGTTCGGCGGCATGGGGGCGGACGACGCGACGCGGCGCGAATTCACCGAGCTGATGGCGTCGGCCTGCGGCGTGACGGGGTTCACGCAGCAGCAGCTGCACGCGGGCGGCGGCTTCGTCGGCGGCGCGCCGAGCCAGGAATTGCGGCGCGAAAAGCTGCCGCTGTTCGCGGCGGGCAAGGAACTCTGCGGCGTGGCGTTCTCGCACCTGCGGCGGCCCGGCGCGCCGATGGTGCGCGCCGAGCGCGTCTCCGGCGGGTTCCAGATCAGCGGCACTGCGCCCTGGGTGACGGGCTGGACGCTGCTGGACAGCTTCATCCTGGGGGCGACCCTGCCGAACGGCGCGCACCTGTTCGCGTACATCCCGAAGGCGGGCAACGAGGCGGCCATGTCCGGCGGCCCGCACATCCCGCTGGCGGTAATGAATGCGTCGGACACCGTGGAGGTGACGATGACGAACCTGTTCGTCCCCCAGGACCACGTCCTGAGCGAGCGGCCCGCCGATGCGCTGCGGCGCGGCGACTTCTGCGGCATCACCGGCCACGTCTTCCTGCCGCTCGGTTGCGCGCGGGGCAGTGTCCACTACCTGCGGCAGCTCGCCGAGAAGCGCGGGGACGATCAGTTCACGCGGGCGGCGGACGACTTCACGTGCGAGATAGACGCCTGCCGGCACGAGGCGCTGACCTGGAGCGGGGCCTGCGCCGACCTGCCGGACTACAAGGAACACGCCCTCCAGGCGCGGGCGACGGCGATCCTGCTGGCCGTGCGCGCCGCCCACGCCGCCGTCGCCGCCACCGGCGGCAGCGCCCACCGCCTGGACAGCCCCCCCCAGCGCCTGCTGCGCGAGGCCATCTTCTACACCACCATCGCGCAGACCTCCGACGTGCGCTCCGCGACCCTGGACCTGCTGACCTCCCCGGACTGCTGGCAGGCCCCGTGATGAGGACAGGACGGCCGGGGAATGGCCCCAGGGCGGCGTCTGTTCCAGCGCAGTTACGACACGGAGGCAGACAATGGCTGACGGAAAGATCGCCCTCATCACGGGCGCGAACAAGGGCATCGGCAAGGAGATCGCGCGGCAACTGGGGACACAGGGTTTGACCGTGCTGATCGGCGCGCGCGACGCTGGGCGCGGCGCGGAGGCCGCTGACGAACTGATGCGGGAGGGGATCGACGCCCGCGCCGTCCTGCTCGACGTCACGGACCAGGCGAGCATCGCCGCCGCCGCAGACCGAATCAAGGGCGAGTTAGGCAGGCTCGACGTGCTGGTCAACAACGCGGGCATCGCCCTGGACCGAGTGCCGCCCAGTCAACTTGATCTGGACACCCTGCGCCGCACCTACGACACCAACGTGTTCGGCGTCTTCGCCGTCACCAAGGCGATGCTGCCGCTGCTCAGGAAGTCCGACGCGGGCCGCATCGTGAACATGTCGAGCGGGCTTGGGTCACTCACCCAGAACAGCGACCCCGATTGGGGCTTTGCGGGCGCCAAGCCGCTCGCCTACAACTCGTCCAAGGCGGCGCTGAACATGATCACGGTGATCTTCGCCGCCGAACTAAAGGATACTCCCATCAAGGTGAACGCCGCCGACCCTGGGTTCACGGCAACCGACCTCAACCAGCACCGCGGCACCCGTACCGTGGAGCAGGGAGCGGCCATCGCCGTGCGCCTGGCGACGCTGCCCCCTGGCGGGCCAACGGGCGGCTACTTCGATGACGACGGCGTGGTGCCCTGGTGAGAGTAGGAGGGTGGCGGGCCTTGACGCCCAGGATTAAAATCCTCGGTGAAAGGAAATAACACCCCCGTCACCACAGCCGCAAGTCGCGGCTGAATCGAGAACCCTAGAAAGCAAGACCATGAGCAGTCCATCCACCAAACCCTTTGCCGTCGTCACCGGAGGCTCCAGCGGCATCGGCCTCGAGCTCGCCAAGCAGTTCGCCCGGAACGGCTACGACCTCCTCATCGCCGCCGAGCCGCAGGGTCTCGCCGAAGCCGGCGGGGAACTCCAGGCGCTCGGCGCTCAGGTAGAGACCGTCGCCGTGGACCTCGCCGCCCCGGACGGCGTCCATACCCTGTGGAGCCGCATCACGTCGGGCGGGCGTCCGATAGACGCCATCGCCATCAACGCGGGCGTGGGCGTGGGCGGCCGTTTCACCGAGACGGACGGGGACGAAGAACTCAACCTCATCAACCTGAACGTCGTCTCCACGGTGCATCTCGCCAAACACGTCGTCAAGGACATGGTGGCACGGGGCAGCGGCCGTATTTTATTCACTTCCTCTATCGCCGCCGTCATGCCCGCGCCGTTCGAGGCGGTCTACGGGGCGTCGAAGGCCTTCATCCTCTCGTTCTCGGAGGCGCTCCACAATGAGCTCAAGGACACGGGCGTGACCGTGACCGCGCTCATGCCGGGGCCCACTGAGACCAACTTCTTCCACCGGGCCGACATGGACGATACCCACGTCGGCGCGAGCAAGAAGGACGACCCGGCCGACGTGGCGCGGCAGGGATATGAGGCGCTGATGGCGGGCAGGGACAAGGTCATCGCCGGCAGCCTCAAGACCAAGATTCAGGGCCGCGCGAGCGAGATACTGCCCGACGCGGTGACGGCGGAGCAGCACCGCAAGATGTCCGAACCCGGCTCGGCCGACAAGTAGCGCGACGGCGTGTGCCGGGCAGCCGCTACGCGGCGGCTGCCCGGCCCGCATCGTCCGCGACGAAGGGGGTGCGGAGCGTCCCGACGCCCTCGATCTCGACCTCGCACACGTCGCCGGGGCGCAGGAAACGCGGCGGGTTCCGGCCCATGCCGACGCCCGACGGCGTGCCTGTGAGGATGACCGTCCCCGGCAGCAGCGTCATGCCCTGGCTCAAGTAGGCGATGAGGCGCGGGACGCTGAAGATCAGGTCGGAGGTGCTGGAGTCCTGCATGGTGATCCCGTTGACGCGGGTGCGGATGGGCAGTGCGCCGGGATCGCCGACCTCGTCCGCCGTCACGAGGGCCGGGCCGAGGGGACAGAAGCCGTCAAAGCTCTTGCCCCGCGCCCACTGCTTGTCCAACTGCAACTGCCAGTCGCGGGCGCTGACGTCGTTGGCGCAGGCGTAGCCAAGAACGTGATCCAGGGCGTCGGCCTCGGCCACGTCGCGGGCGACCTTGCCGATGACGACGGCCAGCTCCCCCTCCCAGTCCACCTGATACGAGAGAGCGGGCAGGACCACCGGCGCGTCCGGGCCGGTCACAGCCGTCGTGGCCTTGAGGAACAGCACGGGACGCTTTGGAATATCCATGTGCGACTCTTCGGCGTGCTGCCGGTAGTTCAGCCCGATGCAGAGCAGGTTCGGCGGGTCCAGCGGCGCGAGCAGCCGCCGAACGGCCACCGTTTCCCCAGTCGGACGCAGCGGCCCGAACAGGTCTCCCTCCAGCCGCTCCGCCTCCTGCATCCCCTCATCTTTCGCCCGCCCCAGGCCGACCCGCCCTTCAGCATCCTCAAAACGTATGATCTTCATGCGGACATATTTCCAGCAAACGGGGGGCTTGAAACCCCGCTCCCTCCGGCGGCATGCGGAGAATACATCGCCTCCTTGACATTTGCGGGCGTTGCTTGTATAATAAACCCGGTTTGCCGACGTGGCTCAGTGGTAGAGCAGCTGTTTCGTAAACAGCAGGTCCCCGGTTCGAATCCGGGCGTCGGCTTCCCCCACATTTTACCCGTTAATGACAGGCCCTGCTGCTGTTGACACAGCGTCATCAACAGAAAGGCCAGATGGGCACAGATGGCGACAGCTTTGTCCCCCCACGCCGGAACGCACCCCGTTCCCGGCACCCCCTCCGACGGGTCCCTTACCGGCGCTTTCAGCCAATCGTTCACCTGGGAGGAGGCCCTGCGCGAGTTCTCCCTGCACCTCCGGGCCACCCGCGCCAGGAAAACCCAGCGCTACTACGCGGTCCAACTCGGCGGCCTCGCCCGCTGGGCCTCTGAAAACGGCGTCCCCTTCGCCGGCTTCGGCAAGCGCCACATGGACCGCTACCTCGCCGGGCGCGCCGACGCCGGCCGGGCGCAGCTCACCCTCCACCACGACGCGGTCTGCGCCAAGGCCTTCTTCCGCTGGTGCCAGAAAAACGACCTGATCGGGCGCAGCCTGCTCGCCGACTACGAGGTCCGGACACTGATGCGGGCCGTCCGGATTTCTGGGACCCCGTCAGAAACCCCGCCTTCCACCGCGACCGCAACGGCGCGATCCTGCTGGGCCTGCTGGACTCGGCGGCCCATCGGGGAGATGTGCTCCACCCAGGAGACATCAGGGCCTGAGGGCTTGTCGGGGGGCGTGACCAGGGGACGTGACGCGCGTTATTGAGACTGTGGCGGACAACTGCGGGTACAATCCCTTCTAGGAGGAAGCTCGGCACCTCCGCAAAACATCACCTGAAAGTCGCCGCCATGAAGAAAACGCTCAGCGCCAGATCGTTTTGTTCCCGCACGAGGCCCGTCCAAATCCGCGTCGTGGCCGCGCTCCTCATGATGAACGGCATGATGAACGGCCTTGCTCCCGCCCCGGCGTTCGCGCAGCCGCCGCCCGATCCACTGGCCGATTCGTTTCTGAATCCGCCGGCTTCCGCGAGGCCGCAGGTCTGGTGGCATTGGGTCAATGGCAACGTCTCCAAATCCGGCATCACCGCCGATCTTGAGGCGATGAAGCGCGTGGGGATCGGCGGCGGGACGATCTGCAGCCTGGGGGATTTTGCCCCCGAAGGCCAGGCGCACTTCAACTCCGCGCTCTGGTGGGACGATGTGCAATACGCCATGCACGAGGCGGGGCGGCTCGGGCTGGAACTGGGGGTCGAGAACTGCGAGGGCTGGAGCTCGAGCGGCGGACCCTGGGTCAAGCCGGAAGACGCCATGAAGATGCTCGTCTGGAGCGAAGCCCGGGCCCGGGGCGCCGCGCCGGCCGCCATCCGCCTGGCCCAGCCCCTCACCCGCCACGGGTTCTACCGCGACGTTGCCGTCGTGGCCTTTCCGACGATCACCCCCGAGGCCGGACCGTCCCTGGCCGACCTCTCGCCCAAAGTCACGGCGTCCGGCAGGCCGGTGGATACGTCCTTTCTGTTCACCGGCGATGCGGCCCGCTCTGTGACGATTCCGGCCGGGACGGCCGACAACCCCGGACTGTCCATTGACTGCGGGGCGCCGTTCACCGCCGCCGCTCTTCGATTCTCTCACGGGCCGCACTTTTCCGAGGGCACTGCCGAGCTGGACGCTTCGGACGACGGCGTGATGTGGAAGAAAGCGGCGGCCTGCGCGACGCCGGGCGACGGTATGGACTGGCTGGGTCACGCCGACTTCGCCCCGGTGACCGCCCGGTACTTCCGCCTCCTCTTCCGAGACGGGTCCGGCCGGCCCGCCGGCATGGATCTCGCAATGCTGAATCTTTTCGGCCCCGGTTCCTCCTCGAGGGACCGGGTGCGCGCGGCGAGCGTCCTCGATCTCTCGTCGCGGATGCGCCCCGACGGCGCCCTGTCCTGGACGCCGCCCGCCGGACGCTGGACCATTGTTCGATTCGGCTACACCGATGTCGGGGCGGTGAACCATCCGGCGTCCCAATACGGCATCGGGTTGGAATGCGACAAGTTGAGCCGCCCTGCCCTCGCGCACCATTTCGCGGGCTTCTTCGACCGCGTCATGGCGACAGGGGCCGCCATCCCCGGCCAGCCGCTCCAGTGGTCGCTGATCGACAGCTACGAGACCGGCCCGCAGAACTGGACCGACGAGTTCCCCGCGCAGTTCCAGGCGCGCACCGGCTACGGGGTCACGCCCTGGCTGATCGCCCTGACCGGCCGCACCGTCGAGTCGCCGGATCAGACCGGCCGCTTCCAGTTCGACTTCACCCGGACCCTCTCCGAGCTCTGGGACAGCAATTATTACGGCTATTTCGCCGATCTTCTGCACCGGCACGGCCTGAGGGCGCAGGTCGAGGCCTACGGCAACGGCATCTTCGACACGGTGCGGTCGTCGGGACTGGCCGATATGCCGATGAGCGAGTTCTGGTACCCCGGACAGGGCGACGCGCGCCTGGCGAGGCAGGTGGCGTCCGCGGCCCATGTGTACGGCCACACGCTGGTCGGCGCCGAGTCATTTACGGCGGGCGGGAACTACTTCGACGCCACGCCCTGGAAGATGAAGCGCGAGGGGGATAACATCCTGGCCGCCGGGGTGAACCGCTACTACTTCCATTCCGGCGCGCATCAGCCCTGGACCGACGGCCGCGCGCCCGGGATGACGTGGGCCTTCGGCATCTTCCAGAACCGCAACAACACGTGGTACGAGACCGGGAAGGCGTACTTTGCCTACCTGGCGCGCTGCGAGTCCCTGCTGCAGCAGGGCCGTTTCGTCGGCGACATCCTGGCCTATGACGGGGAAGAAGGGAACGGCGGCCAGTCGCTGTCTGCGCCGCCCGCCGGATACGCCAGTGATGAGATCGACCGCGACCTCCTGCTGAAGAGCCTGACGGTGGATCACGGCGTCCTCACCCTGCCGAGCGGCCAGCGCTACCGGCTCCTCGCCCTGCCGGATACCCAGAGCGTCTCCCTGCCCGTCCTGGAGAAGGTCGCGGCCCTGGTGCGCGCCGGCGCCGTCGTCTTTGGCCCGCGCCCCACCCATACCCTCGGGCTGACCGGATATCCGCAGAGCGAGGCGAAGCTCAGGAATATCTCCGACGCGCTCTGGGGCCGGATCGACGGCCGGACCATGATCAAAAACCGGGTCGGCCGGGGGTGGGTCTACTGGACCGGGAATTACAGGAACGTCGCCCCGGTTCTGGAGGACCTGCACCTTGCCCCGGACTTCTCCTACGCCGCCCGCGGCGTCCAGTTGCTCTCCCTGCACCGGCGCATCGGCCGGGCCGACTCCTATTTCGTCTCCAGCCAGGCCCCCGGCGCGGTCACCACGAACGTCACCTTCCGGGTCTCCGGGAGGCAGCCCGAACTCTGGGACCCGCAGCGGGGGACGATCGCCGACGCCCCCGTGTGGAGCGCGGAGGGCGACGGCCGCACCCGCGTCGCCCTGCAAATGGCGCCCGGGCAGAGCCTGTTCGTGGTCTTCCGTCGGCCCGCGCCGAAAAACCATCTGGTGTCGGCGGGGATGGCCTCCGTGGGGGAGACGGCTCCCGCAACGCGTCCGCTCGTGATCACGAGGGCGATCTACGGGGACATCGCGGGGAACGGCGGGACGACGGACATCACCTCGAAGCTGACGCCGCTGGTCCATGACAATGAGATTGACGCGGTGATCGGGAACGACCTGGCCGGCTCGGACCCGGCCCCCAACATCGTCAAATCCGCGACGGTCGAATACACACTCGGCGGAGTGCCCGGCTCCGTCAGCATCCCGGAGAACGGCACCCTCGCCCTGCCGCCCCCCACATTCCATGAGGCTACGTTCCAAGTCGTGCCCGGCGCTGATGGGCGGGCCCGGCTCATCGCCTGGAAGCCGGGGTACTTCACGGCGGCGGACGCGGCGGGGAACACGATCTCTCAGCGGGTTGCCTCGACGCCCGCGCCGATCACGGTGGACGGCCCCTGGGCCGTCCACTTCGACCCACGCTGGGGCGGGCCGGAGACGGTCACGTTTGATTCGCTCGTGGACTGGACGCAGAGGCCGGAGCCGGGCATCAGGTACTACTCGGGCACGGCCGAGTACGACAAGACGGTGGATGTTCCCGAAGACTGGGTCCGGCCCGGCCGCGTTATTACCCTCGACCTCGGCGACTTGGAAAGCCTAGCCAATGTGACCCTGAACGGCCACGCCCTCGGCTGCCTCTGGTCCCCGCCCTACCGCGCCGATGTCACCGGCCTGCTCAAGCCCGGCCCGAACAGGCTCCAGGTCAAGGTGACCGACACCTGGGTGAACCGACTGATCGGCGACGACGGCCTGCCGCCCGGTCAGCGTGTCACGTCCACCACCCAGCCGTTCTATAGCGCCGCCGACCGCCTCATCCCGTCCGGCCTCTTCGGCCCGGTCACCCTGGCCGCGGCGGATCCGATCGCGCTGTAACGCGGCAACAGCATCATGATTCCCGTGCCGCACTGTGCGGTTCTGGATCAGAGTCTCCGACACTGTCGGCCGAGGGCAGGAACGGGAGCGCGCTGAGGATGTAGGTTTCACAGGCCTGCGGGGAGACTTCGTAGAACGCCTGCCAGGCCGACGGGTCCTCCTCTTCGTCGGGGGCGGTGCAGCCCAGATGGCGGTCCCGCCAGGCCAGCCGCACCGCCCGGCCGAGGAGGACGTCCAGCACCAGGTCGCCGTCAACCGTCCAGGCCGGGGCGCGTTCGGCGAGCGCCGCCAGCGCCATCAGTGCCTCGACGCTGAGCTGGCGGTACGGGGCGTCGTCCGTCTTGTTGAGCAGGCGCTCGATCCAGAGCGCGAAGTTCCTCTCCCCCGCGGTCATCTCCGCGAGGATCAGGCCGCTGTCCAGCCGGTTCCCGGTCCCCTGTCTGTCCCCGATGACCAGCCCCCGGCAGCGCCGGAGCAGGTTCCAGACGCGGGGGTAGAACCCGGCCGGGACCCGGTTCAGGGCGCCCTCCCGCTGGCGGTGGCGCAGCCAGCCGCCCGGCGGCGCCCCGCCGTCCTCCCCGCTGTCTCCTGTCCCGACGTCCTCCAGCATGCCCCGCAGCCGCACCTGGACCTCGGAGGGGCTGAGCTGCATCAGGCGCTCCCGGGCCTCCTCCGGGCAGACCCCCAGCGTGTCCGCCAACTCGCCGACCATCAGCAGAATCAGGGGCCCCACCCGCAGCGTCAGCAGCCCCCGGAACAGCTCGGGCCGCGCCCGGATCAGCAGGCCCAGGTAGATCAGGACCTCCTGGGTCAACTCCCAGTCCCGCACGTCCTCCCCGCCGAACGCCCGGATCTTCTCCCGAATCTCGCCGGGGGGAAGCGGGCGCGCGATCAGAGAGTCGTCCGAATAGGACCGGCCGACCGTGATCTGCCTCTGGCGCACCAGGATGTCCACCACGGCGTCGGCGAGGGCGACGTCGGTCTTGTCGCACAGGCCCGCCGCCCGGCGCAGCACGGACCAGTAGGGGCGCCCCTGCTCGCCGCGCGCGGCCTGGGCGTACACGTCCTCCAGCAGGTCCTGCACGGTCACGGCGTTGCCGCCCGCATCCCTGCCGGGGGAGAAGGCGAGCCCCTGGAGGCGGACCAGCGCCTGGAGCAACTCGACCTGCTCGTAAAGGTTTCGGCTGTCCCACAGCCGGGACAGGAGGGCCGATGCGTCGGTCTCCCGCTCGATCCACTGCTGCTCGGCGCGGCTCAGGGGCGCGGACTGGCCTGGGGCGGCGGCCAGGCGGTACGGCTCCGGCTGGGCGTCCCACACCGGCGCCTGCGCGAACTCGAACTCGTGGAGGTCGTCGATCCGCTCCAGGCCGGCCGTCTGGCGCAGCTCGCCGATCCGGCCCAGCCGTACGCGGACGCCGCCGCACTCCCCCTGCCGCAGCGCCTCGATCAGCTCCAGCAGCGCCTCCCGCCCCGTCTCCAGCAGCGTGCGGGTCAGCAGCAGTGTCATGGTCGGGCGCCCCAGCTGGCGCCAGTGCCGCCGGACGTAGTCCAGCTCGCTCTTCATTTGGGCGACCAGGAAGTGGCGGTCCAGCATCAGGTAGAACTTCTGCGGGTCCAGGAAGGAGGGGAGGAAGACCGTCGGCTGGCCGCGAATCAGGAAGACACGGGAGGTGGTCAGGCTGCGGAGGCGCCGGACGGGCCGCCCGGTCAGTCCCAGGCGGTCGTTGCGGCCGATCTGCCCGTAGGCGGCGGCCAGCTCGCCGGCCCGGCGGACCTGGACCGGCGCGATCTGCTGCGGTGTCTGGGTGGCGACCCCCTGGGCCTCCAGCTCGGCCTGCAGCGACTCGTCCTCCGCCAGCAGCGCCACCTGCACGACCGGGTCCCGGTTCGCCCCGAGCCGCAACCGTCGGCCCAGCGGGTCCACCTCGCCCGGCTCCAGCAGCCCCTCGTCCAGCAGCAGCGCCAAGTAGTACAGGCTCTGCGCCCACACCAGCGGGACGTTCGCGTTGGGCCGCCGTTCCTGGCTGTGGGGCCGCCGCCGCTCCTCCTCGATGCGGTCGGCGGGGACGGAGTACAGCTCCGGCAGCAGCGGCAGCCCGTCCCGCTCCACCAGCACGCCCTCCAGGCGCGCCCGGTAGTCGCGGGCGGCCGGGGCGTCCCCCCGGAACAGGGCGTCCAGCAGCAGGTAGACGAAGAACAGGGGCCACTCGCACTCGATGTGCTCGAACTGCTTCAGCTCCCAGGCTTCGTAGTGGAGACGGCCGGCGTCCTCGAGGACCGTCTGGTGCCCGTCGCGCAGGAAGCGCTTGCAGCCGTAGCGGCCCTGGAGCCGCTCGACGACGCGCTCGCGCGTCCGCCGCGCCAGGTCCGCGTCCTCCACGGCGAAGGCGGGGAATCCCACGACGCTCAGCAGGGCGGCGTCCACCTCCTTGGAGCTGGACTCCCAGGGGAGCAGCGACTCCAGCGTGATCCGGGAGCGGGCGACCTCGTCGGCCAGCGCGTGCAGCACCGAGGCCTGGCTGCCGCGCACGCCGAATAGGTCCAGCCCGCCGAGCGCCTCCAGCGCCGCCTTCGCCATGCCGACCGAGCTGGCGTTGAGCTCGGGGTCGCCGCGGTTGATCTTGTTGCCGCGCTCCCAGATGCCGTAATCGGGCGTGCGGTAAGCCCGGCCGATGTAGTAGACGAGGTTCTGCACGAAGTTGACCTCGTCAATGGTGTAGCAGATGGACAGCCCCGATGCCGTCATCTGCCCGAGCATCAGCAGCCAGAGGGCGGTGGCGTCGAGCTGCAGGTGCCCCCACGCGGCGTCGCCCACCACGGTGCCGCCGGTGCGGGTGTCGTACTTGGCGTGCAGGGCGTCCAGGGGGGACTGAGTCTGCTTGAAGCGCTCGACCTTGCCCGCCTGCCGCATCATGGCGAACAGCAGGCCGCGCATCGTCTTGACGACGCCCTGCTCCAGCTCGTACGTGCGGCCCCGGTCCCAGTCCACCTTGCGGTACGCCAGGCCCAGCCCCCAGACCGCGAGGATGCTGTAGACGTTGTCGCGGACCCAGGCGTCGGTGTAGTCGCCGTGCGCGTTGACGGCGGTGCTGGCCGGCAGCAGGCCCGTGATCGGGTCCTGGCGGCCCAGGAGGACCCGCTTGATCAGCCGGTAGTAGTGGTCCAGGCGCGCCGCCGGGTCCGCCTCGCCGGCGCCGTCGGCAGGATACCCTGGCGCGGAATGCCCTTGCATAGAAGACTCCCTTCAGTGTCGCTCGCCGTCCGCGCGGACGGCGGCGGGCAGGATGCCGGGAGCGTCGCCGGTGGCGCCAGGCAGGACTCGGCAGGAGCGGGCAGGGGGTCATCGTTGACGGGGCGTTGGAAGTGTCCGGCGCACACCGCGGCTCTCTCGGTGTGCCCGGCCGGGCCGGCGTGCGGTGCCAGGGGGGCCTCAATGTCGTCCCCGGTGCCGTGAGGGATGGCATAGTTTACCCCAAAAGGCGGTGCGTGCATCACTGCCTCCCACTGCTCGGAAGCGAATCAGGTGACGGCCGTGGCTTCCCTGAGTGCCTTCAGGGTGAGACCTGGACGCGGCGTTATCCACCGTTGCCGTCCTCCCCGGTCTGGCCGTATTCCACCGTCGGGACGAGGCGGTAGAGTCGGCCGATCTCGGGGCGCAGGGGCAGGTCGGGGCGGCGCTGGCACAGCACCAGCCAGTGGAGGCGCTCCGACCCGGTGGCCTCGCAGAAGGGGCAGGCATCACCGGCGGCGACCCATTGGCCGAAGCGGGAGGCCTGTTCACAGCGGCGGCACCACACGTCGTGGGCGGAGACTTGGCGGGGTGACAAGTTGACGGTCATAAGGGGGTGGCCCTCCAATATTGCGTGGCCCTCCAGAATTACGGGTGATTCGGGAGGGGTGAGGAGGCGGGGACATGGATTGGGTATGGATTGTGTGCCTCACTGTCCCCAAGAGAGGGCGCGTCGAAACGTCATTTTTGCGCCTGTTGTCATCCGGTCCGCCGCTCCCCGGAGCCGGAGAGGGCCGGGCGAGTGGGGCAGAGTCCCCGCCTGGGCTCGCAAAAACCATCCTCCGTCGGTCATCCGCGCAACAAAATAATTAAAAGATAGGATAAAATAAAGGCAGACGCGGATCATGCGTCCGGCTCACCCTTGCGGCCCGCCGTTCACGTCCGTGTCACCCACGTTGTCGTGCCCCTCTCACCTCATGTCCGCGTCCCGGCGGCGAAGCCGGGGGCTTTTTTCGTTTTTTCTCTTTTCGGGAATCCCATTGGGATCGCCCTCGCCTGCGGCGTGCCCACCGGGGTTCGGTCAACCGCTCACGAAAGGGGCAAAGCCATGAAGGTGGCTGAGATGAAGGTGGGGGAAGCAATGGCAGAGACGGGCGCGCAGGAAACGGCCTCTACAGACGTCACCCCCAGGTGCGATGAGGGCGCGGCCCTGGGGCCGAACGTAGTGGAGACGCCGCCGGAAGTCACCGCCGCTGTGCCGGAAATCGCGGCGAGGAGCGACAGCCGAATCCGCTATGATCTCCTCCGGGAACTGGAGTGGGACACGCGCCTCCTCAACGCCCCGGTCCGTGTTGACGTGGCGGGTGGCGTCGTGACCCTGACGGGGGCAGTGACCAGTTACGACAAGGCCCTGGCCGCGGTCCGGGCGGCGGGCCGAGTCCCCGGGGTGCGGGACGTGGTGAACCGGATCTGGGTGGACCCTCCCGCATTTTCCCCGCATACCGACCGTCAGGTGGCGGGCGTCGTGGGCCGGGCGCTGGCGCGTGAGATGGGGCCGCTGCCGGACTGCCTCCGATGCAGCGTCGCCGACGGCTGGGTGACGGTGGAGGGCCGGGTAGCGACGCCAGCCGACCAGGCGCGCGTCGAGCACGTCGTCCAATACGTCGTCGGGGTGCGCGGCCTGACCAACCGGGTCGCCATCCAAGCGCCTGACGGTGCGCCGCCCCGCCGTAGTGTGAGCGTGTCTGAGGGGTACCAATGAAGCCGGTCCACCGCTCTAGGCGTCCGGCCTGATCAGCCGCCCGCCCCGCGGGCGGCCCCACCCGGCGGGGCCGGGATGCGGTACGTGACTGCGTGGGCGGAGCGGGCCACCAGCTCCAGCCGTCCCCGCTGGCGCGCCCGCTCCAGCTCATGCAGGGTGGAGAGGTCGGCCCCGTCCCGGCGGATCGTCTTCTGGCCGCCCGCGTCGCGGATCTGTTGGAGCAGCGCGGCCATCCTGCTGTGAGTCATTCCTGCCTCCTTATCGTTGGCGGTCCTGACCCCCTCGTCAGCGGTGCCGAAAGCTTGTCCTGAATGTGTGAGCGGCCCTGACGCCAGCGCCGGCGCCCGGCCCGATTCGTGCATGATTCTCCCCACCCGGGGCCGGGGTCAAACACCCGGGCGTCCCCGCCTGGCTAAGGGCCGACCGGACGCGCCGGTGTCGGCTGGCGGAGGCCGCGCGGTCACGCTCCGCAAGGAGGCCGATGATGCGCGACTTCAGGCTGTTCGTGCGGAGCCGCCTGCCGCTCCCGGCGCAGACATCCTGCCTGGCCGACACGGAGTAATGCCCGAAGGGTTTTCACGGTCGGCCGCCAGGGACTTCCGAGAAAACTGCCGTGGGGCGAAACTCCGGGGCACGGCGACACCGCGTCGCCTGCTCGAAGGCATAGGCGAGACGAAGAAGTTCGGGCTCGCTGTAGGCCCGTCCAATGAACGACAGGCCGATGGGCAGGCCGACGAGAGATCCCGCCGGCACCGTGATGTGCGGCCACCCGGAGATGGCCGCCAGGCCGCTGACGCTGGGCCAACCGGAGGGCGAATCGCCGTTCACCCAGTCGATCAGCCAGGGAGGATTTCCGGTCGGCGCGACCACAGCGTCGAGCGCGTGCTGATCGAAGGTCTCCTCCAGGACTCCCGGCGCCTTGTGTCGCCTTGCCTGAGCATCTCCATAAGCGGCCTCAGTCGGGAGTCCCGCCTGCTCCGCCGCCAGCAAGAGTTCCTGGCCGAAGAAGGGCATCTCCTTCGCCGCGCTGCGCTCGTTGAACTCGATGACCGCTTTCAGCGAATGCACGGGGGCCGCCGGGCCGAGGCCGTCGAGGTAGGCGTTCAAGCATTCCTTGAATTCGGAGAGTATCACGTCGTACACGCCTGCCTCCTCGTGGGAGATCTCCACCGGGTCAATGATGACGGCCCCGAGGCTCCTCATCTGCTCGATCCTCCCCTCGATCAGCCGCTCCACCCAGGGATGGGAGCCGAAGTGGCTGCGCAGGACCCCCAGGCGCGCTCCCCTCAGGCCGTCGGCATCAAGCAACGCTGTATATTCAGCTGGGGATTGGCCACGGCCCGGGCGGCTGGCGTCGTCGTCGGGATCGAAGCCGGAGAGGGCCCCGAGCAGGAGCGCCGCGTCACGGACCGTTCGCGCCATCGGGCCGGCGGTGTCCAGGCTTCGGGAGAGCGGGATGATTCCCGAACGACTAATCAGACCGTGCGTCGGCTTTATCCCGACGAGGGAGCAGGCCGATGCGGGACTGACGATCGAGCCGGAGGTCTCCGTACCGACCCCGACGACGGCGAGATTCGCGGCGACGGCCGCCCCGGTCCCCGAGCTGGAGCCGCTGGGAGTTCGGTCGAGCGCGTAGGGATTGCGGCACTGTCCGCCCCGCCCGCTCCAGCCGCTGGAGGACCGCTGCGACCGGAAGTTCGCCCACTCGCTCATGTTTGTCTTGCCGAGGATCACCGCACCGCACTGACGGAGCCGACGCGCCACAAAAGAGTCCCGCCCTGGGTGAGAGCCTTCGAGGGCCAGCGAGCCGGCGGTCGTGGTCATGCGGTCCGCGGTGTCGATGTTGTCCTTGATCAGCACGGGGATGCCGTGCAGCGGGCCCCGGAGGCCCTGGGTTTCACGCTCTTCGTCCAGCGCTTGGGCGAGGGAGAGGGCATCGGGGTTCACCTCGATGACTGCGTGCAGAGCCGGCCCCTGACGATCCAGCGCGTCAATCCGTTCCAGATACCGCTCGGTGAGCGAGGCGGCGGACCATTCCCCTGCCACCATTCGCTGCTGCAGATCGTTGATGGTTGCTTCCTTGAGTTCAAAAGCGTCCATAGATGTCTTCCCCTTTTGGACCGGCGGAAAAATGTCTCGCGCAATCTGCTCCGGCGGGCGGGCGGCCCCGGCGGTCACCACGGAACGGCCCCGCCCTCGCCGCAGTAGCCGCCCGCCCGCGGGAAACGGGCTCCAAAGAGGAGGGAAGCCGAAGGTCTGCGCGATAAGGTCTGAGCGATCTTGGCGCGGCTCTGTTGGCTGGGGCGCACGGTTCGGGTGACCGAGGGCGGGGTTGGCCTTTCAGAAATCTACTCTCTCCTCATAGCATGCAGCCGTGACTAGTCGGGGGATCACCGCCACGCGGGCAACGGCCTGTCACGCTCCTGCTCCAGCACCACGGTGGTGCCACCCGGCCCCGTCAGCAGGTACAGGCGGTCCGCCGTCTCCAGCATCATCTTGATCCCATGCCCCAGCGTGGCCTTCGTGCTGAAACCCCGCGCCAGCGTCGCCTTCGGCAGGTTCTCCAGCGTGATGCCCCCGCCGCGATCCGCCACTCGCACCTGGACCGTACCGAGTTCACCGACGGATACATTCGCCGTCCCCGCGCCCGCGTGGACGATGGCGTTCATCCCCGCCTCACTGGCCGCGATGACGAGGTCGCCGACGCGGTCCTCCGCGTGCCCCGCCCCCCGCGCCGCCGCCATCGCCGCGTGGCGCAGCTCGGACAGGCCCTCCGTTGCGGTGAGCGCCAGCGGCGGGGCGGCGTGCGTCAGCGGCGCGGGCAGCTCGCCCTCCCCCGCGCAGAGAATCAGGCGGCCCTCGGTCACGCTCGCCAGCACGTCCCGCGCGAAGGCCCGCTGGCGGGCGGCGGCCTCCGCGCGCTCGGCCTCCGCCCGCTTGCGCCCGCTGATGTCCTCAGTGAGTGCGATGGTGCTGGCGGCGCTGCCCTCGGCGTCATGCACGAGGGCGACGCTGTTCTGCACCCAGACGACGCGGCCGTCCTTGCGGACGTAGCGCTTCTCCATAACGACGCTCGCTACCTCCCCCGCCCGCAGCCGCGCCATCTGCGCCAGGCTCTCCGCCAGGTCGTCGGGGTGGGTGAGTGAGGGGAAGTCCCTGTGCAGGAGCTCCTCCTCCGAGTAGCCCGTGAGCGCGCAGAACGCGGCATTGGCCTCCAGGCAGCGGTCGTGGAGGTCGGCGAGCGTCATGCCTACGGCCGCGTGGGCGAAGGCGGCCCGGTACCGCTCCTCGCTGGCCCGCAGCGCCTCCCCCGCCCGAATGCGCTCGATCCCCACCGCAATCTGGTCGGCCACCGACTCGCTGGCCTGGAGCGCCACCTGGGAGAGTGGCCCGAGGGCGAACAGGGCGGCCACCCCCACGAGGCGGTCCTCCACGACCAGCGGGTAGCCCGCGAAGGCGACCACGCCCTCCCGCGCCGCCCACTCCTGGTCGGGGAAGCACGGATCGCCGGTCACTGTGTTGGTCCGGTGAGGCCGGCGCTGCTGGGCGATCAGACCGATCCCAGGCTGCCCGACGGGGACCGGTCCGTGGGGGTCGTTCGGGGGGATGCACGGCCCCGCGCTGGCCCGCAGCACCAGGGCGTCCTGGTCGAGCGTCCAGATGCGCGCTAGGGCCGCGTCCAGATGGCGGACGAGGGCCTCGGCGCAGCCACGCAGCATGTCGGCCAGCGCATGGCGGGTGGTCAGCGCGTGCCCCACGTCGGCGGCCAGCGCAATGAGGCGGGGGTGTTCGTGTTGGGAGACATCGGGTCTCCCATCAGGCATACCATCGGGTGTACGGTGGGGCAAAGCCAATCCTCGCTCTCGGTTGGGCTACTCCCCCGACGCTGAAGGGTCAAAGCTCATGATACCCGCAAAGACATGATACCCGCGAAGAGGCGGTTTCCCGTCCGTTGGTCCGCCGGAGAAAGGGCCCCGCAGGCCATCGTCTGCCGGTCATCCGAATGTCTATTCCAGGCATTTCCCAGCCTTTTCCACCGTGAAACCAATTTGTTCTCTCCTGCTTTTGTCGTTTTCGGTTTTCCAGGACCGCCGCCGAGGACGTTGCTTCGCCGAGCCAATTGAGCAAGTTGTACACGGACGAGTGGGGCGGCTATGGGCGGATGAGCGGGCTGGGCATCGGGCACAGCGCGCTTCTCGGCATCCTGAGAACTGAATGACCCTGCCATGACCGACGCCAAGCGCATCACCGCCGAGGTAGTTCAACGGATGTGCCTCCTCTCAGAACAGGCGCATTCAAATTACACATGAGCCGCGTCTTTTTGCCCATAGCTGAGGCCTTCTGACCCCCCTGTTTTACTCCGTTGTCAGCGATTGTCAATAGCAGCAGAGGGGGAGGTGAAAAAACGACCCCCACTCTGGATTTACAGAGTAGAGGCCGCTTCGGCGTCTGTCGGATGCCCCCACAGGGACTCGAACCCCGGACACCCTGATTAAGAGTCAGGTGCTCTAACCAGCTGAGCTATGGAGGCTTGTTTTCCCATCCTTC